>JAJFLO010000556.1 GCA_021772675.1 Verrucomicrobiota bacterium
AAAGATCTTCCTGAACGCATCTTAAATTCCTTCAAGAAACATATGAACATGTAAAATACAATCGTTCATTGAAATGTTGAACTTAGGATATTTTACAAAGAACAGCATTATCTATACCACCCGTTTATTATGACCATAGGCATTATTGGCCGTTACTCGTTTGCACCAATTGAACCATGGCCGTTACATTCTGGAACGAATGATTTGCGCAAATATTATGATGGTCCCGAACTACCTTTAGAACAACTGGCAATCCTGCATGTTCGCCGGCCATTTTGTATAAAAATAGATGACAAATATTATCGGAAATCATTCCTCATTCAACCTGGCAGGAATGTCATAAATATTTCTCTTTTTGGTTTTACAGATGTAGGAGCTTCAGTATTTTCGGACGATGAGGTTTCAGTTAAGTTTTATGCAAAACCCAGACATATCTATAGATTTATTCATATTGACTATTTTGAAATCAGTCAATATATAAAAACCGATGTTAATGTTTGGAAACCCATGATCATAGATATTACAGACGATGATACTATACTTGATGTAATCAATGAATGTCAGTTTCCTACAGTACGGGAGAAAGTGCTTGGATTAATTCGTAACATGAATTATGTCAGTTCAATTTCTCAAAATGATCCAGATGAATCTGTAAGGAAAGCAGCAGAAAAAAAATTGGCATCAATGAATTTACGAGAGAAGTTGCAATCTAAATTTCCAGATGAGAATTCGTTATGCGAAAAAATATTGGAGTTAAATAATACACAACTTTTAACCGAATGTATTATTTCAGGTTTGGGTTCACTGGTTAAACCCTGTGCAAAACAGCAGCTTCAAACATTAGTGGATAAGCGACGTTCAGCAACAAAAACGGCTGCGAAAAAATCTATTAGTTGGCTAAAACATAACGGTCGATGGGAATGATTTAACGGAAACTAAAATTTTTTAGTTTTAGTAGTTGTCGACATTATTAAGCTGAGACATGCAACAACAGCTGTTTCTACCCTTAAGATATGATTTCCTATAGAGATTGGGATGATGTCGAATTGATCCATAAGTTCATTTTCATGATCAGAGAATCCTCCCTCAGGACCGATCCATAAATTGATTGGTTTGTCGTCAGAGGATCTTATTCGAGTAATAATTGAATCGATTGTTACCTGGCTTTTCAAGTTTGTTTTATTGGGTATACTTCCAACAAATCCTAATCCATCTGAATTTTTTAGTGTATCTCCAAAATTGGTTGGCAGAGTTATAGTGGGGAAATAGGGATTTCCAGATTGTTTACAAGATTCACAGATATCGATTTTATGTTTAGATATGCTAAAGGATCTGGGATTTACTACTGCATATTGAGTTATTACTGGCTGAATTTGACACACACCAAGTTGCACTGCCTGGCGAATGATTTGACTCAAAACTTTTTGTTTTAGTAATGCAATAATGAGTATTATATTGGGATTTGATGGGGTATGAATTTTTTTTTGATTTATGCAACAAACAGCCTGAGGTTTTCTCGACTTTTTCCCAAGGTCTACGATAACAGATTCAGCAATGGTCCCCCTACCATCAAGCAGCTGTATTTGGTCACCTGGAGTTCCGCGCAAAACGATTTGTAGATGGTGAGAATCGACATCGGACAACACCACATGTTCACCGATTTCAGGTATAGTTTCACAAATAAAGCGTTTTATCATGAATAAAGATCTCAGACATCACAGAATTGATAAACAGTTTAGCCTGGGTTATGCATAATCCAGGCTAGTTATACAGTAATAAAAATTTGGACAATTATAATTTACGATATTATGATACATTTATTCAGTTGAAAATCCAAAAAATAATTGCAATGTCTCTAACCTGAATAATTCATCAGTATTCTGCTACGAGCCCTAATCTCTGCTCAAATAAGCCGATTAACTCAATTTTACATCTCAGTGAATGAAAATTCACTTTCATTGTGAAATTTTCTCTAATCAATTTATCATGAGCGAGTTAAGTGCTCTCGCGACAATTCACAAGAATTAATCAGGCTAATTCCTGAATGAGACACCAAATTCAAATCTAACATTTATAATAATTATGGGAAATAACGGTAATAATTCACAACGGCTTAACTGCCCCTCGTGCAGCAATGAAATCCTGGTAAATCCCGTATTTACTATCCGAGAAAACACCGATGATCTGCATGCATTGATCAAAGGAAATCTTAACAAATTCAGCTGCACAGCATGTAAAAAAGATTTTTTATATGATACCCCAATGGTATACCGAGATGATGAAAATCATTATGTAATTTACTATCATAGCTCTGGCATTAATGAAAATGTAACAGAGGCACTGGGATTTATGGATGAAATTTACACGGAGATGTTTGCAGATCTTTCGGAAAGTCAGAAACCGGTATGCAGATTAACATTGCGCAGAAAAGATCTAATCGAAAAAATAAAGCTGCATCAAAAAGGCTATGATGACCGATTAGTGGAATATATAAAGTACCAACTATTTCATCATTCCAAAGATCTTGATTCTACCCATATGGATTTATTATTTGATTTCGGTTCGTCCGATGATGAAACACTCATCTTTCTTGCTTTTGATCAAACCTCTGGGAATATTATCTATTCACTTGAGTTTCCAGTTAAAGAATATAGTGAGCTGCGAAAAAATTTTCTTGGGTCTCTAAAACTTGAAAATGAATTCAACAAACTATTTCGAGGTTACTATGTCCAAGTTGATACATTGATGGAATAGTAAAATTACCTAAACGATTGATTATAGTGTTGATTTTACTAAACTATTTAATTTGTGCTACTGGTGGATCCCCCCTGTAAATTCGCAATTATCTGAGTTTGAATTGAACATGAAATAAAATTCTAACAATGAGTGAATTATTCAGTTCTCATCCTGCATATGCTTGGACTGCATTGATTGGCGCTTCTTTCTTTATCATAAAGGTCATATTCTCCTTTTTGGGCGGTGATGCAGATTTCGATGGACACACTGATGCTCTTGATTCCGTCCTCGGTGGAGATCTTGATGTTAGCGCTCATGCTGATGCAGCTGATTCATTTGTATTTTTTTCTATCCAGTCAATGTTAGCTTTTTTTATGGGATTTGGTTCAATCGGCTTGATCTGTCGATCTGAATACGGTTTAAGTCATGGATTAACCATTCCGATTGCTTCCGGGGTAGGCACTTTATTGTTTTTGCTGAATACCTGGCTTACTTTTTTTATGTCAAAATTAAATAAAGTCACTGAATTCAATATTAGCTCAGCAATAGGAAAGGCCGGGAAGGTTTACTTAAGTATACCCAAAAACGGCGAAGGGAAAGGGAAAGTAGAAATCGAAGTCAATGGTAAAAAAATGATATTAAATGCAATAAGTTATGAAGACCCAATAAAATCATTTGAACCAATTGAGGTTATATCAGAAATAGATCAAACTACAGTTTTGGTCGATCGTGTAAAAACTTAAAAAATAGGGGTGAAATTATGGAAAATTTCGTTATACTTGGTGGAGGACTTAGCGGAGCTGCAGTTCTATTTACGATGATTGGTTTAATTCTTATGTCGTTTATGGTCATGCTGGTAAAACAGTATAAACGCTGTCCTTCTAACAGGATATTGGTTGTTTATGGTAAAATCGCAGGAGAGCAATCAGCTCGTTGTATTCATGGTGGTGGTATTTTTGTTATGCCATTAATACAAGATTATGAATATTTATCTCTTAAACCTCTTGCTATTGATATTGATCTTACTGGTGCGTTGTCTCTGAATAATATACGCGTTAATGTACCATCGACATTTACGGTAGGTATATCAACCGAACCTCCAATAATGGCAAATGCTGCGGAACGATTGTTAAGCCTTCTGGAACAACAAATTGCCAGTCAAGCGAAGGATATTATTCTTGGGCAGCTGCGTTTGGTCGTTGCAACACTTTCAATTGAGGAAATTAACCAGGATCGAGAAAAATTTTTACAGCTTATTAACGAAAATGTGGGTATCGAACTAAATAAGATTGGTCTTGAGGTTATCAATGTTAATATTACTGATATCACAGATCAATCTGGCTACATCAAAGCAATAGGGCAAAAGGCGGCAGCATTAGCAATAAATAAAGCCAAAGTTGAAGTCGCTGAACAGGAAAAAATGGGATCAATCGGTGAAGCAACTGCAAATCGAGACAAAGAAGTACAGGTAGCCGAGCAACATGCGCAAGCACAAATGGGTACAAAGAAAGCTGAAAGTGAGCAACGGATTGCACTTGCAAAATACAATGCAGAAGGAATTACCGGTGAAGCCGCTGCGGACAGAGAGCAGGAAATTGCTATTGCAGAAGAAGAGTCAAAGCGTGAACAAGGTAGAAAAGAAGCCGAACTATTGCAACGTGTCAAGGTCGCGACACTTGAATCTCAAGCGATAGAAGGTGAAAATGAATCACAAGGGAAAATTGCCGATTCGAATGCCATACTCGCAGAACGTAGAGCGACTGCGAGACAGAAAGCTGAGGTTGCACAAGCAAACGCTCATAAAATCATCCTGGACGCAGAAAAAGAACAAGAACTGGCACGATTAGAAAAGGAAGAAATTGTGCAGCAACAAATTTCAAAGAAAAAAATCGAAATAGATGCTGATGCAGAAGGCGAACGAATCCGGCGTGTCGCCAAAGGTGATGCTGATTCAATTCTCCTGAAATATCAGGCAGAAGCAGAAGGATTGAGAAAAGTATTAGATGCTAAAGCTGAAGGTTATAAAAATCTTATTAATGCCTGTGGTAACGCCACTGATTTGGCACCGACATTGTTGATGATCGAGGAAATGCCGAATATTGTCAAAGAACAGGTTAAGGCAATCAGCAATCTAAAGATTGATAAAATCACAGTTTGGGATAATGGCGCTGGCGGATCAAACGGTGGTAAAGGTGGATCCACATCAAATTTCCTGAGCAGTTTGATGTCATCACTCCCTGCCTGGCATGAACTCGCAAATCAGGCTGGCATCGAACTACCCTCGACATTAGGTAGTATTATTAACGAATCAAAGCAAGAAGAAAAAGCAAAAAAATCCACATCCTCAGCCAAGAAAAGCGAAGGTACAGAAAAAGAAATTGGAGGTTAATTTTTGGGTTCAAACGAGTATACATGCCGGATAAATAATCCATGCATATTTACTAAATGTTAGGCCATTTGCTTCTCTACAGTTGATTCATTTACTCAATAAGACCTCGTCCTAAGCAGCAATCATTCTCATAAAAAATTGCAGACTGACCCGATGCTATACCAGTGTCTTCTTTTGTCATTTTAACGTGCAGATGATTATTTCCTATACGATCAATCCTGCAATCGATGAATTCGGGACCATGTCGAAGTTTCAATTTCAGATCTGAATCTTTGGGTTCACCAGAAATCCAGTGGACATCATGCACTTCAAATTCACTTCTTGCACTATCTATATAATTTTCCAGGTGCGATACGTAAATTATATTATTTCCAATGTCTTTTTTTACCACGTACCATGGTCCGCCGCTTAATCCTAGCCCCTGCCGTTGACCAATGGTGTAATACCAATAACCATTATGCTGTCCCAATTTTTTACTATTTTCAATGTTAACAATATCACCTGTTTCATCACCTAAATGGAATTTAATAAACTCGTCATATTTAATCTTTCCCAAAAAACACAATCCCTGACTGTCTTTACGATTTTGGTTGGGTAAATTCAATTCATGTGCGAGCGCCCTGACCTCTTGCTTAAGCATTTGCCCTATAGGAAATAGTGCACGAGCCAGCTGGCCTTGATTCAGGCTGGATAAAAAATAAGTTTGATCTTTTACCGGATCAGGACAACGTTTTAGTTTATATATTTCCTTAACTTGCTCAATTTGAGCATAATGCCCTGTAGCGATTTTTTCGAAACTCGGATCAATTTCGTTGTAAAACTCACCAAATTTAATGTTTTGGTTACATAATATGTCCGGACTTGGAGTCCGTCCTTCTTTTAACTCAGATAAGGTATAGTTGACAATTGCATTTTGATATTGGGATTGAAAAGAAAGGACTTCTAATGGAACTCCAATAGACTCACAGACCTCTCGTGCATACTTCAAATCAGTTTCCCATGGGCAATCCCCTAGAAACGCCAGTTCATCTTCCAGCCATATTTTTAGGTAAAATGCTGTAATATCATTGGTTTTTTCTTGGCTTAACAAGTGAAGTGCGACAGAACTATCTACACCACCGGAAAGAAGTACAGCGATTTTCATAGGAATTTGCCATTTTCTTGATGGGAATTTAGAATACTGAATGCAGACGGAGTGTTAAAAAACGAAAGCCCGTATATTCGTGTCAATTTTAAAGACCTGTTGCAGTTCACAGCCCAAGCTGTAACTTTTTTCTTTTCACGGATCATTTCGACTTAATAATATCTGCGCCGATTGTTCCATGTAAAGATTCAAGATACCGTTTACTACATACTTTTCGGTAGTTTTTCTCGGCTAATACAAATCGATCTTTTATCTTTAATCGACGTGCTTCAGACCGATAATATTTCTTGGTGAAAAAATCACTGAGGTATTCGATGTGTTTTTTCCATAGCAATTTATCAATAGATTGTTTTGCTTTTAGACGCTTCTTATACCATTCACTTTCGAAAAGATAATCTTTAGTGAATAATCGTCGTATTTTGGGATGATCCAAACCGTTGCCTTCAAACAAACCATCTCGCATGATATACAACAACGCTTTCAGAGGCGGACACGCTCTATCTATACCTCCGTCATCAAAATATAATTCTGCAACACGTTTTTGAGTAGAAATAATATTATCCATACCATCAGCAAATATATCCATATCCTGAGTTTCAGGTTTAAGCATTGGTTCACGAAAAACAGAACTCGGATTATTAAAAACCAAACTAAGAAAGAAACTGACAAATTTTGATGTTATACGATACCCTAATCGGCTGGCTAACACTGTCTTTCCTTTATGTTCAAAATCAACACATTTTTCTAGGTATCCATTTTTAATCAAAAATTTAGGATCTCGTTCCTGAATAGGTATTCGGCACCAAATCTCAGGTATTAATAAACTAATATCATGATCAACTCGATAGTGAGGTCCCACATAACCTGCTGCTGTAATGAAACAGTCATATCCCGTCAGGATATAAGAAACCAAAGCGTTGTTGAGGTCAATAATAGGTAGTAGCGCATTGAATGGTCCTTTGGTTAGCGCGCCTTCTGACCCGGCACCGGTTGTCGATGGAGATTTACCAGTCACGCTGCAAATAAACCCCATGAATAATTCAGGTAATTCCGAGTAATGGATGGGATTATAAACAGCGATAGAACGAATTCCTGCTTCAATATCTGGAGGATTGTTACGTCTCCCAGGCAGCAATGCATTTATTGGAGTATGTACCGGTTTGCCTAGCGGAATACGCCGGTAAAACCGCATTCCTATTTCTGCAAGACGCCAGGGAAAGTCATCGATAAAATCAGGTCGTGTCTGTAAGTAACGCGGATTCTTAGAGATTTTACCATCGACAATCCTGGGTTTGGAAGAACAAGCGAAATACGCTGGCGATCCTTCAATGTTATATTTCCTGATATAATCCTTCATAGGCATAGAGTATTCATCAAACCCGATCGAATCTTGAAGAATTTTCTTAACACCGCTATGGGTTAATGGCTCAAAATTAGATATAAAATTATCTGGTTTTGTGAAATCACTTTCAGTCTGTTTATCGTAGCCCCTTTGAATGGCATCGTCGGGGCGTTGAAAGAATTTATTTTCACAATTCTTTACAAACTTTACACTCTCATTTTTATAATTGGCATTCAACATTTCTACAGACTCACAGGGAACAGTAATCGAAGCAGTGATGTCATCTTCCATCTGTAGTTTTACCGATGGACTAAAGTCACGACGTAGACCAAATATTCGTAACGCGCCATCCACTGAATGGCCAACTCTTAGACAATTCGTAATCAAATTTTGATTATTATATTTCAATTCGTATCCGGGCGAACCGTTGATAATGTCCACACTAAACTTTTTACGCCAATCCTCTCCCCATTCCGGCTGATAATATTGTTTTAACACAAATACCAATTCCCGAACGTGTTTAGGTATTGAATTTAGCCATTCGTTATACCCTTTTGTGTAATCACCGGATGGCATTAAAAGTTTTATCACAGATCCTAACGTCCTTTCTTTACTAAGAATTGGCCGACCCGTCGCTTTTTTACCGGATTTTTTGGTAAAACGCTTTTCAAAATTGTACTTCAGGATTTTTTCCACCCGATCAAAATCCTTTTTTATATCTGAAACGAATATCGGACCATGTTTAAATGCATCCGCAATTGATTTCGAAATTTCTGACTTACCACCGCCTGACACTGTTGATGGTTTATGGCAGAAGGTGCCTTCAGCTGTGGTTCCAATTAATCGCCAACGTTTCTTACTTGTTCCTTTAGTTAATCGAACTTTATAACCCGATGGTAATACATAGGTCTTATCAGTCGTTAAACGAATGGAATTCTCAATGCCATCTTTATTCCAGGAAACCTGCTGTTTTGACAGGTGAAAAACTGCGGTTTCTGGAATATAAAGAATACTCCGTTCCAGTTTGTCAATTCCATATCCTTCAGGCTGTAAATCCATTAAATCCCCATAAAGTCTTACAACCTCGGCAAACGTGTGATTTACATTTTGCAAATGTTTTAGAACACTAAAATCATCGCCAAGGTCATAACTCGGAAACGCAATGGCGCCTCCGGAATGCTCCTCTTCACAATTCCCGTACAAATTTGAGGCATAACTGATTTGAGTTTTAATTTCTTTTTTGGAATAACCGAAGTAATTATCAGCTATTAACGTGACAATAACACCCGTTTCATCACGACATGTTAACTTAAATGGGAGACCGTCATTGTATAATTCTGATTCATCATTCCAGCACATTCCATCATGTTTCTGGCGATCAGTCGCCGTACTTTCATGAGGTAACCCTAGTTCCTTCTTTGTCATGGAAATCAGATGCGGCGCCAAAATTATACATCCACTGTGACCACTCCAATGTTCAACATCCAATCCGGCGTCGTTTTCAGGTAGATAAGGGTCGCCAGCGTTACCAAAAATAGATTCAACGAAATCAAGATTACTAACGATGCTTCCAGGAACAATAAATCGAGTCTCCATTGATATCTCAGGATGATATCCGATGACCTCTGGACAGATAATGGGGCGTTGATAAAGTGAAACAAATACATGCGCTTCCTTTCGTTGCGAAGCAGTAAATGGCAATCGCAATAAACTATTAGGTGGATTCATCGCTTCACAAAATAATCGGACAAAAGCGATTTTAGGTACTGTTTTTTTATCAGCTGGAATGTCCAAACCTCCCTCAACAATATGAAATACACCTTTGGTTGTTCGTCGATCATGTTTAGGATTGTGCAATACACCTTGCTTTATGCGGTAGGAATTCACTATATCTGATTCAAATTTATCACGATTGGGAGGCAAGGACAGCATGCGTGCCAAGCCAGGTTGATCAAGTGTAAATGTTTGTTCTGGAAGTCGCAGATCTTCTGATGCCAGTTCATCCTTAAAATACGTATTCAGAAACTTTTTTATCCGATAATCCACCGGACAGAGATAGTCCGACAAAAGCCTGTTTTTCTCTTGTAAATTAAATAATAAAGACCGTGCCATTTCGGCGAATTCGCCCGTTTGAGTTTCACCAAATGCAGGAGCTCCCAGCATTGATAATTTTAAATTTATGTATTGAATTATTTTTTTGTTATCAATCATATCTATATATTCTCTTTCATTTTCAGTTAAAGACGCAAAGAACTTTATCATCAACACTTTTCAAGGCAAGCTTGAAACTTTCTTATTCAGAATTATTATTCGCGAACACCAATAATTTAC
This sequence comes from Verrucomicrobiota bacterium, assembly GCA_021772675.1. GTDB lineage: Bacteria > Verrucomicrobiota > Lentisphaeria > JABSQK01 > JAJFLO01 > JAJFLO01. Next base: position 9,943 of record JAJFLO010000556.1, read on the forward strand.
TTATAAAAACTCCCAATTCTCATTTATTATAAACATATGCAGAAAAATTCTTCAAAAACTTTAATTGATTTACTAAAAAAGCGTATTCTTATTCTTGACGGAGCGATGGGAACAATGATCCAAACCTACAGGCTTCAAGAAGAAGACTATCGTGGAACGCGGTTTGCTGACTATCCTTCCGATTTAAAAGGAAACAATGATCTATTAAGTCTAACACAACCTCAAATAATATGCGACATACATACAGCCTATCTCGAAGCCGGAGCTGATATTCTTGAGACAAATACCTTCAATGCTACATCGATTGCCATGGCTGACTACGGCATGGAGGACCTAGCCTATGAACTTAATTATCAGGGGGCAAAATTAGCCAAAGAAGCAGCTTACAAAATTCAAATTAAAACTCCCAAAAAACCGCGATTTGTTGCAGGTGTTATTGGACCAACAAACCGTACAGCTTCGATTTCACCGGATGTAAACAATCCAGGATTTCGGAATGTTAATTTTGACCAATTGGTTGACGCCTACACCGTTGCAACTGATGGACTTGTAGAGGGCGGTGCAGATATTATTTTAATTGAGACCGTATTTGATACGCTCAATGCAAAAGCCGCCGTATTTGCCGTTTTGAAGTATTTCGAAGACAAAAATATGTCATTGCCTATTATGATTTCTGGCACTATTACAGATGCAAGCGGTAGAACTCTGACCGGACAAACACCAACCGCATTTTGGAATTCGCTAGCCCACGCCAATCCAATCAGTGTTGGTTTTAACTGTGCATTAGGTGCTAAGGACTTGCGCCCACACATTGAAGAATTATCAAAAATTTCAGATACGTTTATTAGTGCGCATCCAAATGCAGGATTACCTAATGAGTTTGGAGAATATGATGAATCTCCAGAATACATGGCTGATCTTCTCCATGAATTTGCATCCAGTGGCCTGTTGAACATTGTTGGCGGTTGCTGCGGGACATCTCCTGATCACATTAAAGCTATAGCAAAAGCAGTTGAGGATATTCCACCTCGAAAAATACCAGACCTCCCTCCTCTTTTGACATTAAGTGGTTTAGAACAGTTTACCCTTTTCCCGGGTAGTAATTTCGTCAATGTGGGTGAGCGAACCAATGTCACGGGATCACGTAAATTTGCACGCCTGATCAAGGAAGAAAGTTATGAAGAAGCACTGGATGTAGCCAGAAATCAGGTTAAAAATGGGGCACAAATCATTGATGTCAATATGGACGAAGGCCTACTGAACTCAGATAAAGAGATGACGACATTTCTCAATCTCGTTATGGCTGAACCCGATATATCCAAAATTCCTGTTATGATTGATTCATCCAAATGGTCAATCATAGAAAGTGGATTAAAATGTGTACAAGGAAAATGTGTTGTTAACTCAATCAGTCTAAAAGAAGGCGAAGAAAGCTTCATTCATCAAGCAAAACTTGCTCAAAAATATGGTGCCGCTGTTATCGTAATGGCCTTTGATACAAATGGTCAAGCTGATACCAAAGAACGACGAATCGAGATATGTAGCAGATCCTATAAAATTCTTACCGAGCAAATTGGTTTTAAGCCACAGGACATCATTTTTGATCTAAATGTTTTTGCCATTGGCACAGGTATAAAAGAACACAATAACTATGGCGTCGATTTTATTGAGGCTCTCTCAGAGATAAAAAAACTGTGCCCTTATGTGAAATTCAGTGGCGGGATCAGTAATCTCTCATTTTCTTTTCGTGGCAACAATGTATTGCGTGAGGCGATCCATTCGGTTTTTCTCTACTATGCAATACAAAAGGGACTGGATATGGGCATTGTCAATGCAGGCCAGTTAGCGGTATATGACGATATTCCTAAAAATCTTCGAGATCTCGTTGAAGATTTAGTTTTGAATCGTACTGAAGACGCTACAGAAAAACTTCTGGAAATCGCTGAATCACTCGTCAGTAAAGGAGCAAAAAAGGTAGAGAATCTTGAATGGCGCGACAAACCAGTGAATGAACGCATTGCTTACTCCATGGTTCGCGGTATCACTGAGTTCATCATAGGAGACACCGAAGAATCCCGCGCACAGGCGGAAAAACCACTCGATGTCATTGAAGGTCCACTTATGGATGGCATGAACATTGTCGGTGACTTATTCGGATCCGGAAAGATGTTTTTGCCTCAAGTAGTCAAAAGCGCTCGGGTTATGAAAAAATCAGTTGCCTATCTCGAACCTTTTTTTGAAACAGCTGAAGGTGAAGAAAAGCGACGTTCAAATGGAAAGATCCTTATGGCGACTGTCAAAGGTGACGTTCATGATATCGGCAAAAATATCGTTGGCGTCGTGTTGCAATGCAATAATTATGAAGTCATTGATCTTGGTGTCATGGTACCATGTGCGAAAATACTTCAGGTCGCCAAAGAAGAAAAATGTGATATTATCGGTCTCAGCGGTTTGATAACACCTTCACTTGACGAAATGTGCTATAATGCTAGTGAAATGAAACGAGAAGGATTTGATATTCCCTTGCTAATCGGTGGAGCGACAACATCAAAAGTTCATACTGCTGTTAAGATTGCTCCAAACTATCAACATCCCGTCATTTATGTCCCGGATGCCTCTCGAGTTGTGGGTGTTGTCGGTAAATTATTAAGTCAGGAAAAAAAGCCCGTCTACCTTTCTGAAATTGCAGAGGAATATGAAGACATTCGTCAAAAACACAGGTCTAAGACATCTAAGGATAACTGGTTTACTATTTCTAAAGCCAGAGAAAATAAATTCAAAATCAACTGGAATGATTATACCCCGACTAAACCTGGTTTTACGGGTTTAAAATCATTCAAAGATTACGACTTAGACAAACTCTTGGATAGAATTGACTGGTCGCCATTTTTCAGCGCTTGGGAAATGAAAGGTCGTTATCCAAAAATTTTGGAAAATGATGAGACCAAAGAAGAAGCGACCAAATTATTCAGTCATGCGAAGGAAATGCTCAATAAAATTGTTAAAGAAAAATGGTTGAGCGCCAGCGCCATAATTGGATTTTATCCAGCGAGTGCCATCAATGATGATGATATCGAAGTGTACACCGATGAATCACGAGCCAGTGGCTTAACAACGTTTCGTTGTTTAAGGCAGAACATGTCAAAATCTGGCAATAAGGCGAATATGTGTCTGGCCGATTTCATTGCTCCTAAAGATTCCGGAACTGAAGACTATTTGGGCGTCTTTGCCGTAACAACAGGATTGGGAATTGAACCCCATATAAAGAAATTCGAAAACGACCACGACGATTATAATTCCATCATGCTCAAAGTGTTGGCTGATCGACTCGCAGAGGCATTTGCCGAACATATGCATGAACGTGTCCGAAAAGAATATTGGGGTTATATCACAGACGAAACATTATCAAACGATGAATTGATCAAGGAAAAATACCAGGGCATCCGCCCTGCCCCTGGCTATCCAGCCTGCCCGGATCATACTGAAAAACAAACCCTCTTCAATTTACTAAACTCTGGTGGACAAATTGATATATCTGTTACGGAAAGTTATGCGATGATGCCAGCATCTTCGGTAAGTGGCCTTTACTTTTCTCATCCAGATTCTCAATACTTTGGCATAGGCAAGATAAACAAAGATCAGGTGAAAGATTACGCCAAGCGAAAAGGCGTGGATATCAAAGAAGCCGAACGCTGGTTAGCTCCAAGTTTAGGGTATAATCCTTAGACTTCCTTGGCTTTTAATTTCAACTATTTGCTATTGAGTTTCTTAATGCGAGAGGCATCCTTCGGCAGACAATTAATTTTTAGGACACATGTCAACACCTGGACACTGATTCCCGTATTATGTTGCGGCAAAAAAATCAATCAGAGTGGATGCAAATTATTTTACGATTGATTCTTGAGATCCTTAGCTTTCCCAACTCTTTTAGCCCCCTTAATTGACATACCAAGTTTATAAAGCTGACTGACATCCCTTAACCGCTGATCTATAGCTTCCGGTGACATATCAACCCATGTAAATCGTTTTCTTTTGGCTTTATTCTTCATCAAATTTATCTAAACCCAGTTTTTTAATGTCCAATAAATCCTGATCTCTTCCGGCCATTTTCTTCATAGTATAAAGCCCTTCCTTTGATACAATCCCTATTTTCTGACCTTTCCAATCAAAGATTTCTCTCTCATCCCAAACTGCCTGAAATACGGGGTTCACAATGATAAAATCCAATGTTAAGACATCCTCTCCAATAATCTTAGAAATTCTATGAACAGTTCGCCTATTAAGACCATCTGCATCAAAAGTGAATGGACCAGAAACAAATTTATACTTCATTTTTTTACAATATCCATGATTTTATCAAGGGAAGATTCTTCTACGATGAAATCTATATCCTTAGTAAATCTGGAATACCCATGAAATGCGACTGCAATTCCACCACAAATCGCAAATTCAATTTTGCCGTCATTGAATCGTTTAACGAGCCTCTTGCAAAAGTATATTTCCGCCGCGTTGTGAACGCATGGTTGTTAGGTTCATCAGATGATCAATTACGTGCATATCAAAAGGTATGTACTGATTTATCATCTGATGAAGATGGCAATCATCCGTCGCAACCTTTTGGGCGACAACCTCTTTTGGCTCACAGTCTATTTTGAGTAGTGGGTACGATGCCTTTGCATCGAACGCAACCTCTCAAAATCACCTGTGTATCCAAAATAGGATGACGCGCGGCCAAATATACTATTGAAAGAGGCTCCAACTAATGATTTTAATTCTTTATAGAAATCCATTTCTGGCAAATATACCGACAGCCATCAGGTTTTCGACAGGTTTCTGTAGAATTGTTGCCTGAAATGAATAACGAATGTCGAAAAACCTACTGCTTGCAGTATGCGCTTATTTATCACCAGTTTGTTTACGATTTTGATCGGTCACCAATTGCTGAAGATGGGTAAATGATTTAAAATTCGACGAACCTTCAATCGCTTTCACCGCAATATCTTGGACCTGATTTAGAGCATTTTCAGATTGAGCGTTTAATTTTGTAATTTGTTCATTTTGTTCATTCAACGACTTTTCTAATGAAGCAATGCGAGTATTCAAGACATTACGTTCTCCTTCAAATCCTTTCTTTTGCAATTCTTCCTTATTAGCCATGTCAACGGTAATTCGTTCTTTTGCATCTTTAACTGCTTTATTAACCTCTGTTTCGAGCTCTTTGGGAAATGCAGCTGCTTTTTTGCGTAAATCATTAAGCTCAGTCTCCTGCTCCTTCAATATTTTTTCACGCTCAGAAAACTCTATTTCCAATTGAGTTCGTTTTTCAGCTATCTCTTTTTCAAGTACTTCTTTTTCATCCCTAAAATTGTTTTCTGTTAACTGTTTTTCCCTCTTAAATTCATAGTCAAATTCTTCCTTTTCACGTTCACGCTTTTTGTGTTCCGCTTCATCTTCTTCTTTACGCAACCTTTGATGCTGTTCTTTTTCTTTCTCCCAGCCGTCATTTATCGTGGCCATCTCTTGCTCAAGTGTTGTTTTCCGGGATGCTAATTCTTGCTCCGTTTCACTTTCACGCACTGCCATTTCATCTTCAAAGTCTTGCCGCTTCTTATTCTGCGCTTCGATCAGGGCAGCAAAACTCATCGCTGAACGTTCAATTTCATAAATTTCCTTCAACTCATTTTCTTTTTCTTCGATCGCCTTTTTTACTTGATTATACTTTTGAACTTCTTGCTCCAGACGTTCCGAAAGTTCACTAAGTAATTTTCCCGTATGAGATTTTATTTTGCTTACTTCTGTAATTATTTCATCGGTAGAAATAGAATCTGCTACTTTAACAACCTCTTGCTTCTCCTTTTCGCGAATATGTTCATCAGGCTTCAATTGTGATTTTTTCTGTTCTTCAAGTTGATTTATCAGATCGTTATACGCGTCAAGCATTTCTTTTTTGGTATTCGATCCCGAAATTTTCTGGGGTTGTTTTTTTACTTCTGCCATGATAGACCTCCATTTTGGTTAAATAGTTTTTTCAATTATGCATAAAAATATTGGAAAAATTGTGGGATAATTGCAGATTTCATCCAATAGAGAATTCATATTCTGCTGCATTTTGTACTAATTTTAATCGCCTAACTACAGTTATCAATGATAACAATAAAATGCGATTAAAAAATTCTGCTGCTGACACAAACGTAAAAGGAAAGAAAGTAATGAAAGAAAGGATTGGTTACGGTCAGGTTTGCAGCAATTATGGGCGATTCATTTTTAAGCATTAGATTCAACAAATTTGCATTAATAATTCGTATATACCGACAGCCATCAGGTTTTCGACAGGTTTCTGTGAAATTATTGCCTGAAATGAAAAACGAATGTCGAAAAACCTACTGTTTGCAGTATAGTTTGTCATGAACTCCGAATATGACGGCAATTCAACCCCAAATAAACGAACTGTGCTCCTAAATGAATTTCATCCATAATTGCTGCCAGGTTTGAGAGTAAATAAATAAATTTAGAACGAAATAATGTCAAAACACTCGAAAACAGAATAATCTCGAACATTTGCAGTTAGTATTTTAGAAATACCTGCTGAAAAATAAGTTGCTCCAAGCATTGTATCAAGAATTCGCTTTCGGCCAAGATTATATCGAATCATCCAATTATTAAATAGTGTTAAAGAATCAGTGCTTGGAAAGATATGTTTTATCTCTACCGCATTCCACCAAAATTCAGCTTTTTCTAAAGCCTGTCCCATACTTAGACTTTTCTCAAATCGTTTTGCATCTGTTACAACATGAATAAATTCTGATAATACCTGGGGAGCCAAAGCAAATTGTGTTTTGCCCATAACCAATTCATTTCTAATATACGAAACGGTATCAGCATGTAGCGAACTCTCTTCAATTTCTGCCTGAACCAAAAACGTCGTATCAATCCCCTTGATCATCAAGCATCTCCCCGAAAATATCATCATCTACTGTTAGAGGTTTAATGATCTCTCCTACAGAAATTGGACTTAGATCTTTTAAGCTTGTTTGTTTACGAATATGATGACTATTGTATTCTTCCATCGCTTCCCTTATAAGTTCAGAAGTTGTTCTATCTTTTTGTTTCGCGTAATATTTAAAATTATTATAAACGGGCTCGCTTACATTTATAGTTATTGTTTTCATACATATATAATAATGTATAATCAATTTATATCAATAAATAGTTGTGGAAAAATATCAAATTTATCTTTACATTCAGGAACAAAATTTATATAATGAGTGTATTGTACTATAGCTTTACTTAATCAATTCCCCATATTTACGGGGGCGAAACTGGATTCGACTGGATAGGTAACGCATTAGTGGCATGTCGAGGATGATCGTTGGCCTCGTTAATCACCGGTCAAAAACATAATTGCAAACGAAGAGTTCGCACTCGCCGCATAAGATAAGTCGGTGACGTCTTCACCTTGACACCTGATAGGGGATGAAGACGACTAGATCAGGGTAGTTCAGCGATCGGGTTTCCGGGTAGCTGGGCGAAACTCCAACAGGAAAATAGTCTTGAGGTTAGCCCTGTTTGCTGGCAGGCCAAGAGACGATAAACCCAAAGGCAAACTAAACATGTAGAGGCTATTGTCGTATTTATTTAGGACGGGGGTTCGACTCCCCCCGCCTCCACCATTCTGCAAATGTCGAGGAGAGGACGGAATCTGTCAAGGTCAGGTCACAACCATCCTCAAACAAGACAGTTACAAAAAAACCAAAAAAACTTAATGTCGAGAATGGGACGCAACCGGACCTCTCCAAAACACCTTCAGGACAGCTCACGAACATAATAAGAGCAGAACGAGAACATAATATTAATGTAATGAATGGCGATGAGAAAAGCGAACTGCCTGACGATTTAGTTAAGGTAATCCAGGTGTGGGATGACTTGCCAGATGCAGTTAGAAAAGGAATTAATGCAATGGTTGTTGTGTCAGTACACTAACCTAAGGCGGCCTTTGGCCGCAACCAAAAAGACACAACAAATTTCCCGCTAAACACGCTAAAAGACACGAAAAGTTTTTTTGAATTTGTTCGAGTTTTTTCGAACAAACTCCATTAAATCTCTTTTTTTCGCGTTTTTTTCGTGTGTTTAGCGGGAAAATAAAAATTAATGCTACTTATTGTCACGAAGTTATTATGCACGCAAAACAATCAAATGTTTAATGACAAAGAGTCTAACTCCATTTCCAGTTTGCTATAAAGTTCAACTACACAATCAAGATTCAGATTGATGTTACGCAGATCCTTCTCGATCCCACGTATACAAATCTCCGTCGAATTTGCTGCATCCAACTTTTTTACTTCATATAACATAAGGTAACTCAACCCGTAGTCATGACGAAACACTGTTCTTTTTAGAGTAATGAATAGGGTCCCATATGTTACTCTGGAAGAACACGTGACATTGAGTTCGATAAGCTGATTAATACCATATTTTCAACCTCATATCATACAATAATACAAAATCAATTCCATAATTTTTCTATCAGTGAACGTCCTAAATATTTGGAAGGTGGTCCCGTACTGTCTAGAAAAGATCGGAAAAAACTAAAGACTTTTCAAAATCGATTGGAGAAATCCTCTATCAAAAAAGCATATGAATTCCAACGGCAAATGAAGGAAATGACTTTCATAAGTATCAGAGAATACGCTCGAAAAACTGGATTAAACTGGTCAGTCGTTTCCCGTCATTTAGAGTTACTAATTTTCCCTTCCCTATTTTAGAATATCTGGAAAAGAATCAAACCCTAATGACAATGATCGATTCAAGACGACAATCGGATCCAATAGAAAATGGGTTTCTCCAATCCCTCCCAAATGTCCCATTATAAATCATAAATGATTGATGGTGGTAATAAAAAATGAGAAGGTGTCAGCAGGCGACTCTCTAATATCAGTTAACTACGAAATTCATCTTTCAACAAATGATATATATAGCAAAAAGATTTGGTAGTCCATCAATGGGCTCCAGGAAGCTTGATGGATTTGTACGTGCATTAGCCATGTTTCCAAATGAATTGTCAGGGTTCACTATAGAGGCTGCGCATAAATTATAAAATATCTTTATTACCAATAGTTTATATTTATTAAATTTTAACTTTTCTTGTAATTTCTTTCTGAAAATTACCCCAAATGTTCTTATAGGAATCCCCTTTAGCCATAAAGGATCTTGCTAATTGGTATCCAATACCATCCAAGATATCTCGATTTTACAAAATTGCATTTTCTCATTTCCTTTCGGGGTCAAAAAAAATCATTCCCATACTTGACTTTATCGACTCTTTACAGCATGTTAATGGTATGCATATAAAAATACCATACAGCCTCTCATCTGACAAGGACTCCAATGGATAATCAAACACCAGAAAATCTGATAAAACAAAGAACCCTGCTCATACAGGAAGTTTTATCTCTGCAAGAATTTGTTCGAGGCACTTTGGTGAAAACCAAAAAAAAATGTGGCCGGAAATCGTGTAAATGTGAAAAGGGCCTGCTACACCCTCATATCTATATCTCAACAAGCAGAAACAGACGAAACCAAGTTGTATATATCAGACCTAATGAAGTTGGACAAGCCGAGCATTATATCAAAAATTATCGGAAACTGACCGAAACTCTCGATAAAATCAGTCAGGTGAATATCGCCCTGCTAAAACTTGAAAAAAATAACACTGTCAAGAAAGGCAAATAATATCATGCTCACTGCTTTAATCGACTTTTGGAATCATCCAGACGAACAGCTGTTCCTTGTCGTAGAAAGTGACGATCTGGTCCTTGAAAAATCAGAAGATGCCGTTTGGTTTAAGGTCGTCGAGACTATTTTTCAAAACCATAAAGCCTATCAAGCTGCTGCTGCAAAATACTACCAGGCATTGTTCGAATTTAATCAAAAAGCTGCCATAGACCGCCAGAAACGTAAGGAAATACAAAAGCACAACGATGGTGAATCTAAAGAGGATGGCATTTTCCGCCTTCTTTTTGATCGTCCAGCCGCTGGCAATGACAAGGCACCAAAACTCTTTCAAACACCAACCCCTCCGGCAGAAACTCCCTCGGTTAATGCCGACACTATCCTGCCGGGAATAGTCCCGTTGCGTTTAGCTGGACGTAAACCTAAAGATTTCTTTTCCCTATTTGCTGCATTCTGTGGGACCCAATCTATGGGAATGGATGCCACACCCGAAAATGTCTATGAGAATCTTACCGGAAATCCATCGTTCACAAGAGCCTGCAATTTTACTCAACCTTCTGCTTACAGCGAACGACAGACCGACATTCCCAAGCTTCGAAAAATTGAACAATTCGATCAAATCATGACCGAAAGAGGACTATGGTCAGAAGCGAAGAATATTGCCATCAATGAGAATTTCAACCAAAACATTATTTATCTGGAAAAGAATTTGGTTCATGATACCACCCATCATTTTGCCTTCTCTGGATTTGAAACAGTTAAATATACCAATGAAAAAGGAAAAGATTCTAAGAAATCACAAAGTCACGTCACAAAAAATGTTCATGTCAAAACAAAGAACACTGTCAACACTCCTGGGAACTTACCGATGAGGGTGCCGGGACCGTAGTAAAGAAACATAATGTTTACCATTGGGCTCATAAAACCAGTATCATTGGCTTACCCGAACAGGCAATTCCTATTATCAATCAGGCAATGACTGACGGAGCCAGCCATGACAGCACTTCAATTGTAGAGTCTCTCGATATCCACAACAAACACTTCCCTAAAGTGACAAAAGCAGCAAAAAATCTACTGGATGATTCTGCCGCCGATGATCCGACGCTTAAACGTGTTGTCGAAAATCTGTTCGGCATCAAACTGCGATGCCACGTCAATCCGCGACGTCGCAAAACTCTTAAGGAAGAGGAGCTTCCCAAAGGGATGGCTTCATTAACTCCAAACGGGACTCTTCGCTGCGACGCTGATCTGGAAATGGACTACCGGGGAAAACGGCAGGCCGTTGGCTATTATTATGGTCCGCCGCGTGACGAACAAAACCACAATTTCTGCGAGAGCTGTCCATTAAAATCGCAATGCTGCCACAAAACCAATACCGACGGGCGTCATGTCATTATTCCGTTCGCGAAACTTCCAAATATTTCCACAGATGATCCTCCCATGGCCAAAAGATTTCAGAAACTTATGAAAAAACGACCATCAGTTGAACGGATGATTTATCGGCTTAAATGCACTCTTGGAGATCGATACTTGAGTAAAAGAGGAAATTCCAACTACCAAGCTTCTCTTGTAGCTTTACATCTAATTATACCACTGTAGTCGATTCCTTTCACTTTTTGAATACCTCAAATTCGCTTTTTGAATAAGCCAATGGACTTCCACGCCCAAATTTTGCAAAATTGAGCATTGTCGAGGCGAAAAGCTTGTCAAGTTTATATCTAATAGTAATTTTCCAAGGAAAAAGCGAAATGTAACGATTGAAAAGCGTGAAAAAACAAATGAATTTTGGACCCATCGGGTTATATTTTTAATTCATGCGCCACCTCTATAAAGAAATTTTCAGAAAGACGCCTATCACCCGTGTTATTGGAAACAATAAAACTTCCTAACTTGTCTCCGTTATCATCTAATATAGGATGCTGGCCTAATTCACCAGGAAAATGGAACCTGGAATTATCGTCAATTTTAAGATTATTGGATGATAAAATTAAATTGACAATATTTCTGCTTGAGATAAAACTATCTTTCAATGATTTACCAGTTGCAAGTTTTCGAAAAAGATAGTACGTGAACAAATCACCCGGTTTTCAGATAAATCAACAGCTCCCTGTATAGAATAGAACGCTCATTTGTAGTTGCTGGTGCAACAATTATCCGACCTTCTCCAGAAAGCCTTCTGATAGATGACCACTGCTATTAAAACCTAAACTTATTATTATGTTTCATCACTATTGATACGCTGATCTCCATAAAATTTAAACAAGTTATAAGATACGGATAAACTCATAAAACAAACTGGAGAATAAGACTATCTAATCTATAGGCTGCCATCCAGGTACGTTATTAACCTTAGTATTCTCATTTTTCAAACATAATTTGGTCAATAAAAACCCTCCCACTGCTTGCTTTGTCTGGAAAACAACTCGAATCAAGAATAATGACAAATTTGACCAATTTCGATAGTTTAATCGCGAAATCACTTAATGGGATTTTGACTTTTCTCCATTTAGTACCCAAGGTTTGCTTGTCTGTGTAAGATGTTATCTTCTGGGATTTCACAGCATCATCTTTCTTATCCCAATTTTCGTCAGCAAGTCCAATCAGGAAATTCTCATCTCCTCTTGCTCCTCTGACCCAAAACGAAATAAAAGTGTAATCTGTGGCATCGAAATAGTAATGGTCTTCATCTGCTAATTTTGCATAATATCCACACCACCCCCCATGCCCATAGGGTCCACCTTCATTTCTTTTATCGAAATCTAATATGAGTACATCTGACTTTTTATATTCAATGCGTTCAATGCCAATGATATAGCTTGCGGAAGACGGTGATTGTTCAAATATATGTTTCTCACCATAACTTAATTTGTTCGAACACAAGCCAGGTTCAAAATCATCAATGATTCGAACATCGCTCCTAATATTGGGATTACATATATAAAAAGAAATGGATTTTTCAGCCTGATTACCTGCCTTATCACGGCATTCAACTTTTAACTCATAATGTCCTTCCTCTGTTATAGTCTCGCCTTGTTTGTATTCTCTATTATTTAGTAATATTTTGATGTCCTTAATATTTCGATCTACAATTTCGATGTCGGGGGTAATTCCAGATGACAATATTTGACCATCCGTGACCTTGCCAATAATGATTTGAGGAGAAGATTTATCTATGTTAAAAGTAATCTCTGTAATCACTTCATTCCCAGCTTTGTCCATTGCATTGATGCTAAGCTGGTACATTCCTTCTTCACTGATAATGCTATTTGACTCATAAATACTATCATTTAATAGAATTTTCTTAAAAATCAAATTTTCTTCGATGATAAAGACTTCAGCCTTGACATCCCGATTATAATGTGTTTCATGCGAAACTCCTGTAATATTAATATGA
>JAJFLO010000557.1 GCA_021772675.1 Verrucomicrobiota bacterium
CTCATCTGAGGCTTCCGTCTAAAGACGGGACTACGAACCTTACCCCGTCCGAGTTTTTCGTTGATTTGATTGTATAAGCTCTTGTATTTTAAGTTACAATTGATGTGAGACGAAAACCCCGGCAAAGCCGGTTAAATTTAAATAGATTTTAATTCGTAGCGAAAAACCTGAAACCTGAAACCTGAAACCTGAAACCTGAAACCTGAAACCTGAAACCAAATCATCGTGAACGGTTACCAAAAAAACTTCAGGAAACAACTCTGCAACACGGCTTTATGTTCTTAGTTTTCAATCCACCGCGGCGGAAACCCCTGAACTTTGAACGGCTACAGTTTATGAAAGGAATGGTCATCGGTTGGAAATATTTGTTGTTGAACTTCGGATGTATATTCTGAAAATATAGACCTAATTTTTTTTCCGAGTTGTCCATAATGTTTCGCATGTTTTGGTTTCCAATCCTCAAACATCCCAAGAATGTCATGTGCAACTTGAATTTGACCACTGCAATGAATCCCTGCGCCAATTCCAATTGTTGGGATAGTCACTAATTGGGTTATTTTTTTTGCTAAGTTTACTGGAAGTCCTTCTAATATCAACGCAAATGCCCCTGCATCTTGAAGTGCTTTCGCGTCCTCACATAATGCCGCTGCCTCTTCATCATTTTTCCCTTGCACACGATAGCCGCCTTCAGCGATTACTCTTTGAGGCAAAATGCCAATATGTCCAATTACGGGTATGCCGCAATTGACTAATCTTAACACGGTGGGAGCCATTATTTTTCCCCCCTCCAATTTGACACCGTCAGCACCAGCTTCCTGTAGAAATCTCCCTGCATTTCTTACTGTTTCATCACTACTGATTTGAAACGATAAAAATGGCATGTCGCCGATGACAAGTGCGTGCTTGACACCGCGAACAACCGCTGAGGTATGGTGCAGACTCTGTTCCAATGTCACAGGAATTGTATTTTTATATCCGAGCATTGTCATTCCCAGTGAATCTCCGACGAGAATTATGTCAACTCCAACTTCATCGGCAATTTTAGCCATCAATGCGTCGTAGGCAGTCAACGCTACAATTTTCTTCTCCTCGCGATAAAACTTTTGAATATGTCTGAGGGTAAGTTTTTGAATTTTTGATATGATTTCCATTTTTAATTCAGACAACTATTGTGTTCTATTTAACAGAATCATGATTAGCCTGGATTTCTCACAATACTTCTACTACAAAAGCGTATATCACCTAAATTCAAAGTCTTAACTTGTCTTGCTATTCTGCTCAGCAGAACTCGACACACTGTCATTCGCTCGTCTATGTTAAACCACAGCTAAGCTTTCTCACTACAAAGTGTGTGAGAAAACAGGGTTAGGTGAATTCAAATTTAATCCATAGTGTAGTTTACAGTATTTTTTGTAAAAGTAAAACAGATCATAATCCGGGTTAGGCATCGTTGATACTGTTTTAGAATGAGGTCCGATTTTCCAATAGGACCAGATTCTGAATGCATGGTGACCATTAAGGCAGCGTATCTGTTAAAGAGCGATGTCTGCAAGTTAAAGATTTAGTGGAGTGTACAAATTCAGCTGCGTTTTTTGATCATCAATTGAGTAAGGCAAAGATTGTAAATTCCATTCGAAGCTTGACTTTGATCCTAAATCTCAAAAAACAAAACCAATAACGTTAGGTTAAAGCATTGATTGGAGGTCGCGTGTCATTTTGGTTTGTCGCAAAAATATTCACGTCTCTACAAAAATGATGAGATGATAAAAATACATTGCCTTATTCACTAAATATTATACTGAAAGCAGTAGGTTTTTCGACATTCGTTATTCATTTCAGGCAAAAATTTTACAGAAACCTGTCGAAATCCTGATGGCTGTCGGTATATATTCATTATACTTCAGAGGGTTCTTTATCGCTCTTGCATGGGGGTGTAGTTGGTTTCTGTATTACCCGTATAAACTTGCCGGGGGCGACCAATCTTTATACCCGGTGTATTTATCATCTCTTTCCATTGAGCAATCCATCCAGGCATTCTGCCGATTGCAAATAAAACGGTGAACATCTCCGTTGGTACACCCATAGCTTTGTACAATAACCCACTATAAAAATCAACATTCGGATATAATTTTCGTTTTATGAAATAGTCGTCATTCAGTACTTGGGCTTCCAATTTTACGGCAATGTCTAGCAACGGATCTTTTATGCTTTCTTTCTTCAGTATATCCATGCAAATACCTTTTATGATGCGTGCTCGTGGATCGTAATTTTTGTACACCCGATGGCCGAATCCTGATAACCTGAAATTATTTGATTTATCTTTTGCCATATCAATAAATGCTTCAGGTTCCTTGCCGGATTCATAAATTTGCGACAACATTTCCATTACAGCCTGATTTGCGCCGCCATGCAAGGGGCCCCACAGGGCAGCAATGCCGGCTGTGATAGCAGCATATAGACTCGGTTGCGAACTTCCAACCAATCTAACGCTTGACGCAGAACAATTCTGTTCATGATCGACATGCATAATTAAAAGCATTTCAAGTGCTTTGACCATGTCCGGGTCGGGTGAATATCCACCTGTAGATGAGGCAAACATCATATTCAAGAAGTTCTCGGAATATTCGAGATTGCTCGAAGGATTAATAAAATCTTCACCGATTGAATGTTTAAACGAATGGGCGGCAATTGTACTTGTTACGGCGATTAACCTTGCCGTTGCTTCATTAATCACATCCTCACTTGAACTTGGTGTAACCTCGGGATAGAAACCCGCGAGCGCATTTGTCATTGCCCCTAAAATAGCCATCGGGTGCGCATTTTTAGGAAAATGTCTTATCATTTCTTTCATGTCATCTGGAATTGAACAATGACTTGTAATATCATCCGTTATCTTTGCCAGTTGGCTTGGAGATGGTAGATTTCCGTTTAACAGCAAGTACGATGTTTCAATGAACGATGATTGGTCAGCGAGTTGGTCAAGAGGAATGCCTCGATATCTTAAAATTCCTTTCTCCCCATTTATAAAGGTGATGCTGCTTTCACAGGATCCCGTATTCATAAAGCCATTATCCAAAGTAATATGCCCTGTTTGTCCTCGTAGCTGTTGGATATCGATGGCTCGTTCGTTTTCTGTTCCGACTATGATTGGAAATTCATAGGTTTGATCGGCCAAAACAAGTTTTGCAATTTCGCTCATCCTTTTTGCTCCCTGTATAGATTTTTGTATTTTGTAAATATTAAATAGATTGAGTCGTAAGTACTGAATGTGAACGCAGTTTTATTAAATTTAATTGATAGTACAATCCATTGCCATGAAACCATGATAATCCACCAGGATCAGGCAGAGGCAACTTAGTCGTTTAATAAAACAAAATTCCGTATTCAATCTAACCTGAATAATTCATCCGTATTCTGCTGCGAGCCCTAATCCCTGCTCAAATAAGCCGATTAACTCAATTTTACATCACCGTGAATGAATATTCACCTTCATTGTGAAATTTTCTCAAATCAATTTATTATGAGCGAGTTAAGTGCTCTCGCGACGAATCGCATGAATTAATCAGGCTAACGTGTTTACGAATAATTTAGGTTAGCTCCTTGAACAAATTTTTCGCAGATTTATACTAATTTAGTTTTTTCCAGATTCAAATACTACTCGGTATAAAAATCAATATATAACAACATTTTATGCTTGCATATATCCGCGGGAAATTAGATCAGAAGTCATTAACAAAAGTGGTTGTTAATGTGAATGATATTGGATTTGAACTTTTTATTCCAATGAGTACCTATGATAAACTTCCTGAACTATCTAAATCCGTTACACTCAACACGTACCTGCACCTGAGACAAGATCTGATTCAAATTTATGGATTTATGACATTAGAGGAAAAATCACTATTTTTGATGCTAATTAATTCTGTTTCAGGCATTGGACCCAAATTAGCTTTAAATGTCTTAAGTTCAATGCCTGTCACGTCATTTTGCTCGGCCGTTTTTAATAGCGATATCAAAACATTATCTAGAATTAGCGGTGTAGGTAAACGCTCTGCAGAACGCTTAGCGGTCGAATTACGTGATAAGATATCAGAAATTTCCCCTGAATCAAGCATCTCAAACTTATCATCAGGGTTGTCTTCGGCGGCATCTAAGGGGATCGAAGATGCTGTTTCTGGATTAATTACATTGGGTTTCAAGGTAGATTCTTCACGTAAAACAGTAAATAAATTAGTCGCCGAGTTGCCCGAATCGGAATTAACCGCTCAATCCTTAATTCGCAACGCGTTAATCATTCTCAACAAATAAAAGCATGTGCCATATGGACGAAGAACGTTTTATCACGTCAACAATAAATACGCGTGATGATCATCTGGACAAAAATTTAAGGCCAACCACATTTGGTGAATTTCCCGGTCAAGAGAAGAAAAAAGAGCAATTGTCAATATTTGTTGAAGCTGCAAAACAACGTAATGAACCATTAGATCATTTATTATTGAGTGGACCTCCCGGTTTAGGGAAAACGACGTTGGCTCATATTATTTCAAATGAAAGAGGCAAGAATATTAAAACCTCCAGTGGACCCGTCATAGAAAAACCAGGCGATCTGGCTGGTTTATTCTATAGTCTTGAAGAAGGTGATATTTTATTTATTGATGAGATTCATCGGTTATCAACTAATATAGAGGAATATATGTACAGTGCGATGGAAGACTTCTATATCGATATCGTCCTTGATCAAGGGGCGGGCACCAGATCCGTTCGTCTTGATGTGCCTCGATTTACATTGATAGGAGCGACGACAAGACAGGGACTTATTTCTGCACCGCTAAGATCACGCTTTGGTTTACATATTCGTCTAGACTACTATCCGGTAGATGTCCTGGCAAAAATTGTTGAGAGATCTGCTGGCATACTCAATATTGACACCGACGAAGAGGGTGCCCATGAAATTGCTCGTCGCAGTAGGGGCACGCCTCGAATTGCCAATAATTTAATATCAAGAGTGCGAGACTATGCGCAAGTAAAAGCGGACAATAAGATTAATAAGGTCGTATCCGTTGCTGCATTAAAGATGCTTGATATTGATGAATTCGGGCTTGACGAAATGGATAATCGGCTGCTTGAGGCTATCCTATATAAGTTTGATGGTGGTCCCGTCGGATTGAAAAATCTGGCGATATCATTAGGTGAAGAGACAGGAACAATAGAGGAAGTGTATGAACCCTTTCTAATTCAGGAAGGATTCATAAGCCGTACTCCGCAAGGTCGTATAGCAACATTCAAGGCTGCAGAACGGTTCGGTATCAAACGAGATGAAAAACCAGGAGAATTGGACCTGTTTGGGGATCGCCAAAGTTAGGCTGTTATATGCTGACCCCATGTAGAGTTTGTAGTGTGCTCGCAAGTAGTCGGCTTTTTGGACTACAAGAGCATGAGGCGGTATCCTGCGTGTAAAAAGCCTAATCTATCGCTTACATTAACCCTAAAATGAAAACGTCTTGTGTGCTAAAAAAACGCACGCTGGCGACGTCACTACAAACAAGCGCTGCGTGGAGATTGTAGTGTGCTCGCAAATGATGACAGTCATAAGGGCCGACTTCATGGGGAAATGATATGTATAATTACCGAAAAATGACAAAGGAACAGCAATTGGATGTTGTTAAAAACCGACATCTGTTGCAGTATCCATGGCATGCGCCGCCTCATTACGAGATTAGTGAAAAGTTTAGGATGCTTCACGCTAAGCTCGAAAAAGTAGTTTACACTTTTGTTAAAAAATATTGCTTTCATTTAAATTGAATATCGAATCTCGAACAAGAAATTATGAATGACGAAGGAAAAAACTTCATGATTCTACATTCCTTGTTCGATATTCGATATTATTTTTTTTGCAGTTTCTATCACAGCATACTCAAAAGTGTAAACTATCTTGTGAAGCATCCCAAAACCTTTACCTTATTACTGTAGCTTGTTTTGAACACAAACCAATTCTGAAAACTGTGAATCGTAGAGATTCATTCTACGATGGATTAGTCAACTATTTGAATGCAGAACCATGGGCATTAGTACATGCCTGGGTGATCTTGACTAATCATTATCACATTCTTGCAAAACTTTCTCTCGTAGATTTCCGAAAATGGATTCATCACTTACATAACAACACCTCTACAAAATGGAATAGAAAGGATCATCCTAAAGGGAGGAAGGTATGGTTCAGGTTTTCTGATCAATACATCCGATATGAAAATCATTATTACGCAACATTAAATTACATCCATGCAAATCCAATAAAACATGGCTATGTAAAAATGGCAGACGAATGGCGATGGAGCAGTTTTAACTCACATTTTAGGTTTCAAAACAGGACAAAAACCTGAAATATATTTAACTTTTCAATTTGCATAACCTGTTGAATAGCAATATATTATGTTTATCACAACTTAATATAAACCACGATCCAACAGGAGAAGATATGCAAATCAATCTAACACCAGTAACTGATGCACTATCCAAAGAGTATGTCTATGTCGATAATGAATTACAAGATGCGATTAATAAAATCTCATTATTTTCAATATTATCGCGACTTGGGATACGAAAGAGAAGTGGCGATCCGATTCGGCAGGTTGTTTTTGCAATTCTTGTCTGGCCGTTGCTGCCGGTAAAATCCATTGCCGGCTTCTGTGGCAAATTCATTCAGGGTTATGTAAAAGGAGGTATGAATGTCATTTATGATTTTCTCAAACGCGAGAATATTAATTGGCGTTCAGTGAGCACTTCTGTATCCAAAGAGGTTTACATCAACCATAATCTCGGCATGGAGAAGGAGTCGGCATTTTGTGCAGATGATTCAATTAAACATCGCCGAGGGAAAAAAGTTGAAGGAGCATCATCGCATTTCGACCACACGGAAACTCGACATGTTATGGGACAACAGTTATTAGAGCTGGGACTTGCTACAGGCAAAGGTTTTCTTCCTCTCGATCAACAGATTTATATTGGCGATAAAAAGGTCCAGGGATTACAGGCTCCTTTTCAGGATGAGCGCCATGCCGTGGCAAAGGATTATCAATGTGCTCTTAAAGATGATAAAAATACAATGTTCCGGGCGATGCTCAAACGCGCTCTTAAGAATGGATTTAGAAGCCCCCATGTCAATGGAGACTCATGGTTTGGCAACAAAGGCAATATCGCAACGGTCATAGAGCTTCTGCTGACGGGTCTTTTTATGATGAAACGTGGAAATCTAAACTACCGTTTTCAAGGAAGAAATTATACTGCCAAAATGCTTTATGAACTTGTAAAGAGAAAAATGACGGCTCAAAAAGGTCAGCGTTTTCTCACATACAGCCTCATCGTTGAGCTAAATCTGACAGAGAAGAAGTCGGACCCTCCTCAATGGGTTAAGGTAAAGCTGGTTTTCAGTAAACCCCGGAAATGTCAAAAAGATACCTGGGTTGTTTTACTGTGTACCAATCCTGATTACACCATAGAAAAGATCTTAAGGATTTACGCATTACGCTGGAGCATTGAGGTTTATTTCAAAGAAATCAAGCAGAATATGGGATTGCTTAAAGAACAGACCGGCAATTATGTTGTTCATTATGCATCCATTCATCTTGCTGCTATAAGGTACAACCTGTTTTTCAACCTAATGCTTGATAATGGGAGCCTGTCTTTTGGGGAAATCAGAAGTAAAATCACAGGTCAATTGGAAAAACTAAGTTTTGCCACAGTTCTATGGGAACTGTTCAAGTCACTTATTCACGGAACACTTGATCGATTTGAACAGTACATTGGCACAAAAATGATAAAGGCTATTAAGGATGCAATCGATAGTACAGTTGAAAACTTTCTTCAAAGGGCTTTGCAAATGGATGATTCCTCATGCCAGAGACAAATAAAGGCGGAGGCTCTCGGTGCTCTATGACCATAAAATTACATGTATTTGAAATCTAAAATGTGAGTTTTAATGATTATTTAAATAATTTTGGCAGAGATAAATTGGTCCAATGGTGGAATTCATATCCAGTCAAGGATTACGGTAGAGGTTGGGATGATTAACGTTTGTAGTGTGTTCACAAGCAGTCTATTTTTCGGACTGAAGAGTATGAGGCGGTTTATCGCGTATAAAAAAGTCTAACCTTATTATTTGCCGTAATTGGCCGTGGCGCAATCAAAACGTCTTGTGCGCTAAAAAAACGCGTACTTCCGAAGTCACTGAAAACTGGCAGTTGGATAGGTTCGCAAATCCAATCATAAATTTCAAATCTCACATGCTTGACTATTCCATAATAATTCCCGCCTACAATGAGGAGGACTTGTTAGCCCAGACTCTATCCTGGCTGAATGATATTATCAATGAAGTTAAAAACTATTCAGGTGAAATAATAGTGGTTGACAACAATTCAACTGACAACACGGCTGAGATTGCGCGCCAGTTCAAGGCCACTGTAGTATTTGAGGGGCATCAACAAATTGCCAGGGCACGTAATGCCGGTGCGAATGTAAGCAAAGGAAAGTATTTAATTTTTATCGATGCGGATACATTGATTACTCAGCGTCTTTTTAGTGAAACTTTGCAGACGCTTGAATCAGGTAAATATTGTGGAGGTGGTGCATTGCTCCAATTTGATAAAGTGTCAAAATTATATCTTGCGGCGGCAGTGCAACTTTGGACTATATTATCAAAAATATTTAAATGGGCAGCAGGTTCCTATCTCTTCTGTCTGCGCAGCGCATTTTTTGATGTGGGTGGTTTTAATGAGGAATACTATGTCTCTGAAGAAGTTCATTTATCTATCGCTTTAAATAAATGGGGTAGAAAAAATAAAAAAAAATTAAGAATAATTAATGAAAGGGTCACAACATCTTCTAGAAAAATAGAGTGGTTTACATTTCAGGAAATGATGAGACTTGCAATAACCTTGCTCACTAATCCTCAAGCCACCAAGAATAAACAAGCATGTTGGTTTTGGTATAGTCGTCCGGGCAAGCGTTAGCTAAATTTGCTATTGTAGTGTCAGTCCAGAAATGGCATATTTGCTTACCTTGGAGGCTTTACAAGTAACTCGGGCATTCCTGCCTGAGCAATAAACTGGGTTAGCAGACAGGAATGTCCGCTTTACTTTTTGCCATTTCTGGACAGACACTATTATATGTTAAAAAACTTTATTCTATATGATATATAGACAGGAACGGTTACAAATTTTTTTTAGTAAAGGGTGGAACTTAGCCTGAATTATTCATGAATTTTTGTGATGAGAGTTATTAGATTGTGCGAACTCAATGAGTTATGACTATCATTTGCGTGCAGGAATCGTGTTGAAAATCCGTCGTGGTGGACATTGTTTCGAACCCAAAGATCTTTATAACTCGTTGATATTATGTGATATATTGACTCGTAATAGAACGGTTATGCATAATCCAGGTTAGATTACATTTCGATTATCCTCCATTTTTAATTTTTTAGTATAAAACTATTCAGAAGACAATCATGGAAATCATACAGATTGATTTTTTTTGGTTTTTTGGCTTGATATATAAAATTTTTAAATGCACTTTAACTGAATTTGGCTCGGATTGTGTTGGCGATCCAATTTGCAAAAGTAAAAATTAATCATCAGGCAGCTTTAAATGTTTATGTATCGAACAAGAGTTAGGTGTTAGATTCAATCAAAATTTTATGACCGTAAAATCACAGACATACTAATAACAAAAGGAGAACTATATGGGTATTCAAACAGCAACAAAAACAATTAACGTGCGGGGTGAAAATAGAATGAAAGAACAAATGCCATTAGCAAAGCTTAAAACCTTAAATGCTTCAACTATTTTTTTACTTGGGTTTTGTTTCTTAACGAGTTTGTCATTATTTGCAGCTACCCAAACCGTCGGTGCTACGGGTGCTAATTTCACATCAATTCAAGCAGCAGTTACCGCTGCTGCTAATGGCGATGTGATTAGTGTCGCAGCAGGAACGTATCAAGAATCTGTTAAAGTTGAGAATAAAAGTTTAACCATCCAAGGTGCTGGCGCGGGGCCGGGTGCGGTGAAAATTATGGCACAAGGAACAATCCCAGCCGATAATATTTTATCCGGCGATGGTCTAAGCCGAGCAACTATAGTTGCGGTAATCAGTACAAGCACTGCGACACCTGCATCACTGACACTTAAAAATCTTACGGTAAATGGTAATGATTCTGGTGCGAGCAATGCAAATTTAGTTGGTGTCGGCGGCTTTGCCGGAGCAACTTTGTCTGTCGACAATTGCTGGGTCGTTAATGTGGGTGGTACAACGGACCTTACGGGAATCGCAATTGGTGCATTTGACTCAGGTAATTTAAGTGTAAGAGATTGCGGAAAAATTGACACATTTCAAAAAGCTGGGATATCAGTGAATGGAAGTCTTTCCTCTGTATCAATAACGGGTAATAAAGTAACGGGCACTGGTGTGTCGACCACGGTTGTTCAAAACGGAATCTCTGTAGAAGGTACAGCCACCGCCATCAACGCTACTATTTCCAATAATGTCGTTAAAGATGTGAGTTTTATGTCTACCGGAGCCGCAACCCAAAACGATTTATCGTCCGGAATTGCACTTATAAATTGCGCAAATTCAACCGTATCTCGAAACACCGTTATTGGTAATACCACGGATAATACTATTCAAAACGAATCCGGTATCAATATTCAAAAAAGTAATGGAGTTCGTGTAACCAATAATACCTTGGTTAATTTATTTAGTGATATTATTCTTGATGGGGCAGTCAGTAATGGAAGTGCTGCCTTTTTTGCTGAAATAACCTTCAATGACATTATCGAGGGCGGACAGGCCGTGACAGGTTTTCAGGTGAACGCGGATACGGATAACGATGGTGTTACTACAGATGAAATATTTGCTATCGCAAATCACGCCGTTGATGGTGCAGCTATACTTGTTGACAGCGCAGCAGCAAATATTTCAAATAACAATATCCTTGGAAACGGCACAGGAATCCACCTGTTAGATATCAGCACAACGGCCGGTACCACATCACTCAATAATAACCGAATCGGTTATATTGGCACTCCGGCAACTGCAGCCACTCTCGCCGCTAATAACGGGTTGGATGTTGGCTTTCATATTGCTCACGAAACCGTGGGGACAGGTAACACGACTGGTACTCTAACCGGTGCGGTATTCGACGGTACTACAACATTTAATTCAAATGATCTTCAGGTCGACGCGTCTAATATCTATGACACAAGTACAGCCCAAGTTCGTACAATAAGAGGGAATGTAGTTAACGATGCAGTGACCACCGCAGATGACAAGTCAGGTGTGGTCGGATTTCAGGTACCCGTTGCTGTAGCTATTGAAGAAGCAGACTCAACAGACGATGTTGATCTTGGTGAAGTTACGGTGACCGGATTGACAACCCCACTAACGGCAGCGGTAGATGCAACCAACACGAAGGTTACCGATGGTGACGATAACACGGAGCCACCAAATTCAGTTGCGTTTACAACGACCATAACCCCAGCTGATGTTACCGGCAATAATTTGCAGGCGACAGTAAATGGCGTTTTAAACAATATCCAGCAGGAACTCACAAGATTAGTGACGGCTGCCGATACAGTTTTTGAATTTGAAATCAAATTGCCCGAAGGAGAAAATTTCTCCGCCGTGCATCTAAATGCGTTTAATCTGCCCCAGACTAACTTTACGATTACAAAAGAAAATGGTGTTATAACACTCACGGTGGGTTCGCCGGCGCTGACAGTTAGTAATGGAGCCGTGGTTAATCTTCTCGGTACAATCGTTACTATTAACGGCGTTGTAACTAGCTCCATCCAGGCAACTAATACGGCGACATCAGCCGCGGTAGGGGATTTTTCAACTATAGTTATTGAAAATGGTGGTACGTTGAAGGTTCGGAACGTTACCATTGGTGAGGCAACAAATTTCACCAAAGCAGCGATTCAAATTGAAGGAAATGGAAAGTTAGATTTGGGTACAACGACGGATCCCGGAAATAACACGATTACCGTAAATGGATTGGGGAATTTCATTCTTCATCTCGGAACCGTGAATGTAAACGCCCTCGGTAATACCTGGATCGACAACTCAAACCCAGCAGATGCAAACAAAGACATTAGTACAGACAATACATTAATCCAAGCGTTGATCAGTAATACTGATGGCACGACTACAGGTTCCGCAACAGTAACTGTGCTTCCTGCAGTGAATGATGCGCCTACATTTGTCAAAGGAGCAGATGTCACGGTAAGTCAAAATACAGGTGGTCAAACCGTATTTGCATGGGCCACTGATATTAGCGCGGGTCTCGTTGGTACCGCCGTTACTTCATTTACTCCCACGGCAACGACCATCACTGGAGTCGATGCATCAAGTAATGCGGTGACGACAGCAGGGGCCTTTTTCAGTGCTGCTCCGACAGTCAATGCAACAACAGGCGACTTAAAATTCACTATAGCAACCGGAGTGACAGGAACAGCTGTTTATAACTTAACTGCTACAGATAATGGTGGGACTACAGGTGGCGGTATAGAAACGAGTGCTGCGCAGTCATTTTCAATTACAGTAATAGCTGGTGTCGTTGGTGGCGGAGGTGTCGGCACTGTACCTTCAGGAAATTTGGCACATTGGGCGCTTAATGAAGCTATGTGGGCCGGGACAGCTGGAGAAGTGGACGATAGTTCAAGCGCGAATAATGACGGAACAGCCAAAAATGGTGCGCAAACGGCGCCCGTTACGGATAATACCGTTAATACAAGTATTACACAGGCAGGTGATTTTAATGCAACCGGCAGTGTCATCACAATCGATAATGGAAGCAGTATTGTTACCAATACCAATGGGGATCTTACATTGGCAGCCTGGATAAAAACCAGTACCGCTGGCGGACTTCGTCAGATTGTTGGCAAATCCGATTTTGGGCAAAGGGGTTCGTTTGGTTTAATATTATCAGGTGGTAGCCCCATCTTTTATGTCGATGGTTCTGTACCTGGTACATTTGCTCTTGGGCCAGCGTCGGTAGCAACTGGTTCCTGGGTACATTTGGCAGGTGTCTATAGCAATGCATCAAAATCAGTAAATCTCTATGTGAACGGTGTGTCGGTAAGAGAGGTCACCCTAGCGAACGCGGTTTCGTTGAATACAGACAATTCTGTGCCATTCACGATTGGTGGAGATGGAGGTGCCAATAAAGTAAATTCCTTCCCTGGATTGATTGCAGACGTTCATGTATTTTCAACTGCTGAATCAGCAGCCAATATTGACGCGATTAGGACGAATGGGGTCGTTACCGGTCCTCCAGCAACTGGATTCGCTATCACCAGTGTCGGTACCGCAGATATTGATAGTGACGGGAAAATTGATGCATTGTTATTTACCTTTTCCGCGGCGATTAATGACACCACTTTTACAGCAGCATTGACTAGCGGGGCTCTTACCATCGCCGGAACAGTGTTACCTTCTAGTGCACCCGACAACCTCACGCTTGATGGCGATACGGATAATAACAAAATTGTGGTAGAAATATCCGAAGCTGCGGCTGTAAATTCAGGTGCTTCATTTTCAGTGGCATATGATGCGACCACAGGAGCAATTGCTACTTCACTTGGTGGTACACCAATACTTCTTGCTGCAACTACTTTGACTACGACCGATGCAGCAAAACCAGTGATATTGAGCGCGAGTATAAATTACGAAACTAATGTTCGCCAATTGTCTGTTGTTGTCAGCGAGAACCTCACCGTTACTGATCTCTCCAAATTTCATTTGAATGACGTTACCGGAACAGACATTGTCTCCCTAAACGGAGCAACTGCAACCGTATCAGCAAGTGCACCGTGGACGATTAATGCTAAATTGACGCTAAGTCAACTGCAAAATGCCCTCGCAATTTCAAGTGATGGTGACGTTGGCAGTACGGTCTCGGCGGATCCCACAGTTGGAATCGCAGGAGCTGTGGTACTGGATGTTGATTCTGGTGCAATATCTGATGTGTCAACGGCAGGTAATAAAAATGTGACTAAGGACAACACGGCAGTCGTGGAAACACTTGATATGACAGATCCATTGGTTACAAGCGTCACTGCGACAACCGGTACATTTGGGCCTGGCGATATCATCGCAGTTAAAGTCACCTTTGACGAAATCGTTAAAGTCACCGGAACACCCACCATTAACTTAGATCTGGCAAGTCCTGATGTCACTACAACCGTAATTGATGGTAGTGGTACATCGGAATTGACGTTTTCATACACAGTTAAAGTTGGTGATTCGACAACAACCGGAACATTCGTTGAGGTATTGGCGGGAATTACGGGTACGGTTGTAAATCTTGGAGGAAACGGTGCGACAACAAACGCTTCATTTGATGCCACTGGGGTAAAGACTCTTGCAGGTAACAATGTTCAAGTTTCAGTCGTTGGTACCTCTGTAACGGCAAGAGCAGCTAATGGCACCGATACTGCTTTCCGTGAGGGACAACAAGCTACCGTAATTATTTCGGCAAATACGAATGGTTTACAATCACTCATTGTTAAATTGACAACGAATAACAATCAGCTTCAGTTTGTAAATAACAGTGAAGTAGCAAACACCGGCAATGCAAATGTGGCAAATATCGATATTATTGATGTTGTATCAGTCGTGGGTACCAGCACTACAGACCACTATATAACAATTAGTTCTACTGATGGCCTGCTTGTGTCGCCGACGGGAAATCAAGATCTTGTGAACCTGAATTTCAATATCGTGGTTGGCGCGCAAGACTTTAACTCCGGCGTTGTCGCTCTGGACTTAAGTAGCGGCTCAATCGCGCCATCGGTGAATGAAACGGGAGCTTCAGTTTCCATCGCTGTCACGGATGGTACCATAACTCTGGATTCGAATTATATACCACTCGACGTTGATGAGAATGGTGCAGTAACATCAGCCACGGACGGAGCTTATATATTCAAAGCGGCCTTATATGGAGGTTTGAATGGGTTGGTGCCAATCACCGGTTTCGGTACTACTTCAGACGTATTGGTAATTGCAAATGTGACTGCAGCAGGCGCTTCCGGTTCATTTGATGTTGATTCCAATTCTTCGTTTGCACCGGGTACTGATGCAGTCTATATCTTTAAAAATTTAAGAGGTGATGCTGCTTCTGTCCCAGCAGACCATACTGCTAACGTCGCAAACGAAGCTGCAATTAATACGAAAATCAATGCTCTTAAAGCCGAAGCAGAAGATACATTAAGCCCGGCTGTAACAACTGGTTTACTCGATATCAGTCGAAAATTGGCTGGCTCACCAACTGCCTTGGAAATCAGATTCAATGAATTTGTGCGAATCCCGGGTGGTACATTATTGACAACAGCTAATATTTCAACGGTACTTGCTGCGCTAATTGATGTTAGTAGTGGCCCATCTACCACAATTGCCGATTATTCGGCTACTGTAAATACTGGAAGTCGGGTAATTATCCTGACTCCAAATTCGCCTTTGCAGTGGGTTGCTGGCAATAGTATTGGCATAAATGCAAATGTGTTGGAAGATGTCGCAAAACGTAGCAATGGTTCGGCTACAATACAATAACGAATTAAATGGTCCTACCTTGATTAGGTAAACCACAAAAATATGAAAGCCGCATTTGATATGATCAAATGCGGCTTTTTTTTTGTCTACACGATATTGACTGTGGTATTATTAGAAGATATATAAAGAGAAGTCCGATTCTCAAAATCTGATTTTGCTAGAATTTTCGGGATGCTTGACAAGATAGTTTACACTTTTGAGTATGCTGTGATAGAAAATGTAAAAAAAATGAACTACCCCGCCGCAAGCGGTCGGGGTATCGGGAAAAAGCCTTTAAATAGGAACGCTGCGAGCAGCGGGGTATTAAACCCAAGGCTACGCAATAATATCGAATAGCGAACAAGGAATGTAGAATCATGAAGTTTTTTCCTTCGTCATTCATAATTCCTTGTTCGATATTCGATTTAAATGAAAGGAATATTTTTTAACAAAAGTGTAAACTACTTTTTCGAGCTTAGCGTGAAGCATCCCGATTTTTCTAACAAGATGTAAGCGGGAATTTAGTGACAGACCCAAGTACTAGGTAATCGCTTTGTTGAATTTGAGCGGATTTTTTTATTAAATATAAGGCCGGTTAACTAGATAAGCTCGGCGTATCAATAAAGTCACTTTTAATGCAATTTAGGCTGGATTATTGACAAATTTTTGTTATGAGCAGTATTTGATCCCTTGAAACTAGTGGATTATGAATATTATTTTATACCGAAATAGTGACCTATTTCGAGGCTGAATAAATCTATAATTTAATAGTATAGGAATTTGAATTCTAAGTGGTTATAGTTGCGATAAAAGTACATATTTAATGAAACCATTATCCTGGAGGAGCGTTAGTTTGTAGTTCCGTCTTTAGACGGAAGTCTCCGATGAGCTTTAGCGAGTCGATAGGTGCCATACACTCGCTGAAGCGTCGTTAAAACTTCCGCCTGAAGACGGGACTACAAACCTCTAACCCCGTCTGTGTTTTGCGTTAATTTTCTTATATATAAGCACTTGTATTCTAAGTCGTTACTATTTGCAAACAAAAACCCCGGCGAAGCCGGTTAAGTTCTTAATAGGAAGAGGCATAATTACTTGTAATAGAAAGTCAATGCATAATCCAGTTCAGGTCCTCTGGTTACAATGTTTGGGAGAAAAACTGGCTAGTGCGAGCCTCAGAACAAAATTCCACTAACCTTGCATTATATGGACTATTACGATTTTTTGAACTTCAGTAGTTCGTTAGGAAAACTAAAAACACATGACATTATCATAGACATTCTTTTGGTTGTTATGAATATGAGAGTTTATACGAAGAAATCGCTCGAATTTCGCATCCATTCGGTAGGTGTTTCTAATAATTTCATTCCTTATTTTGTCGATGATAGAGAATTTGAAATCCCTATAATCCAGTGATATCTCTTTTCAAAAGAGTCTTTTTTCAGCATTTCATATTTTTACGTTTCAGATTTAATCATAATAGCCTGCGTTATGCATAAACTTTCTATAACAAGTCATCATATCACATTATATCAACGAGTTGTGAAGTTCTTCCGGTTCGAAATGGTTTCCACCCACCACGGCGCGTTATAAACCACGGCGGATTTTCAACACTATTTCTGCACGCGAATGAAATTAGTAACTCATTGATCTCACCCAATCTGGATGACTCTCACTACAAAAGTTTATGAATAATACAGGATAGACTGTTCAATGGTAGAGAAATTTTTTCGATTCATTGGAGGAAAAAAGTAAATGCCAGAAAATATGAATGATACCCCGTGGTTATACTGCAAGCAGTATATTTTTCGACATTCGTTATTCATTTCAGGCATCAATTTTACAGAAACCTGTCGAAAACCTGATGGCTGTCGGTATACATTATCTTAAGATCGAACTTTAATAGAGTTTCTATGTCCAATTCTGAATAATTCATAAACTTTTTATTAGGAGCCATAATATCATGCGATATCGTTGGATTAAAAAATTATCCGGGTTCGAAATAGTTTCCACCCACCACGGCGCGTTATAAACTATGGCAGATTTTCAACACTATTCTCTCCGAGCTGTAGGCTCTACGAACTGGAAGCCTGTACGCGGATAAAATTAATAACTCATTGATCTCACACAATCTAATGACTCTCACTACGAAAGTTTATGAATTATTCAGTAAAACTCGTCATTACCTGTTGGCTGTTTGTCGTTAAGCGAGTCATCGCTGTTTTGAAACGTTTGCATTCAGTAGACGACCATGACAACGATGACTCGCTTAACTACGAACGCACCTTTTCCAAGGTAACGGGTTTCACTGAATGTTTAGGTTTATGAATTATTCCGGCTATAGTCGCGTTTTATTTTATTTTTTCGAAACCTTAATTATTATTTGACTATGAACCAAAATGTTAAATTTATTTATTTTTCCGTTTTCGCTTTCGTGTGTGGTTGTGTGATTTGTCTATCCTATTTATTTTTTATCAAAAATTGGGAACCGCAACAAAGTGAACTTGCTGCCGGACAATATAAAAAATCAATAGAGATTGAACCCACGATTACCGTAAGTGAGAATTCAAATACCAATGAGATTAAGATAATTCCGAAAAAAAAGAAGATATTAAGAGTTTTTGAAGAGGAACCTGTGTTGGAGGAAGAAGAAGAAATTGATATGGCTTCAATAATTGCAAAAGAGGCGTTTTTGCAATCTGATATCGAGGACAAGGAAACCATGGTATATATGGATATAGGCAATTATGACATAGACCGTGGGAGTGAATTTGAAATTATTGTCAATCTTGCAGCACCTGCTTTGGCAAACTTTTCGTTAATGATGGAATTCGATAATAGCTATTTAGAATATGTTGAAAAAAGCGAAAAAGCGATTGGGGATATGTTTCGTTATGGCATTGAATTTTATGCACAAAATGAGCAAGGGCGCATGATATTAATTAGTGCCGGACATCCAGGGGCGAAACATACAGAAAAGGTTGTTGATAAACCGGTCGCTTTGTTCCGGATGAAGGCAAAAAAAGAAGGCACTACTAAAATTACGTTTGCAGAAAAAGGAGTAATTCTTCTCGATCCGTTTGGCAATAAAATGGAATATGATATTCTTGGTGGTGAAATTGAGATTAGGTAGCATTTTTATATAGACTAAAATTCGGCAAAGCTTCATGAAATTTTCGTATAGATTCCGTGTTTTAATTTATCACGATGAGTCACGAATATCAACATTTATATACCGACAACCATCACGCTTTCTATCCTGCTTAGTGCATGCAGGGCAATTTAATATTTAGTGAATTGTAACCCTCAATTTTTCAATATATTATGACATTCGGAAGTGAGCGATCCACCTACGTTCAGGAACCTACGATGGATAAACTTTAGAGTGCTCGGGCCTGGCTGAGTCCCGCGCAAACTAACCTCCATTATGCATAAACTTTCTATTACAAGTCATCATATCACATAATACCAACGAGTTGTGAAGTTATTCGGGTTCGAAATAGTTTCCACCCACCACGGCGCGTTATCTGAACTCATTCCTCATGACAAATTGAACGCCCTGATTTTCATAATGATGCTGGACGCAAAAATCATGGCGAATGGTGGTCATTCAAATTAAGATACCTTGCCTGTAGTCCGACTTAACAAAGACATTTCCTGAGAATCTATCAAGTTTCAGAGCAGCGATTATCTAACTCACTCAGTCACCGAGGACGGTGCCCCTCCAAAAAGAGTTTATCGCGAACAACGCGTCTGGAGGGTCGCTGTCCCCAGTGACCGTTTGGTTACATTTCGGCACAAAGCTGGAGCTTTATGTTACTTTTTCCTGAACTGACTCCTCATGACAAATTGAACGCCCTGATTTTCATAATGATGCTGGACGCAAAAATCATGGCAAATGGTGGTCATTCAAATTAGGATACCTTGCCTGTAGTCCGACTTAACAAAGACATTTCCTGAGAATCTATCAAGTTTCAGAGCAGCGATTATCTAACTCACTCGGTCACCGAGGACGGTGCCCCTCCAAAAAGAGTTTATCGCGAACAACGCGTCTGGAGGGTCGCTGTCCCCAGTGACCGTTTGGTTACATTTCGGCACAAAGCTGGAGCTTTATGTTACTTTTTCCTGCACACTTACTCCTCATGACAAATTGAACGCCCTAATTTTGAATGTTTTGGACGCAAAAATCATGGCGAATGGTTGTCATTCAATGTAAGATAAATTGCCTACAGCAGATACGAATGACAACTAATCGACTTGAAACTCCGAAGAATTCGGGCGTTCATTTTGTCATTGTGTTGAGGGTGGAGGACTGAGTTCAGGCCAGAAGAATTACGCCTAACCCGGTTTTCTCACGAACTTTGTGGTGAGAAAGCTTTGATTGCCTATATTCAATGGTTTGACGTAGACGAGTGGATGACAGTGGGTCTAGTTCTGCTAAGCAGAATCGCGAGACAAGTTACGACTTTGAATTTGGGTGATATACGCTTTTGTAACAGACGTATTGTGAGAACGTATATGACATCATTTCATATCTTACCTTGATAGCTATGGTCACTCTATTCGGTTGGATTTTTGTTATCGCCTTTCCCTCAAGATGTTACGACCGATTAGCATTGAGTCATCAGAGTATATGTTAGGATAAATCACCATTCACAGTGCCCGTTTTCACCTCTTTCCCCTCATCTAAGGTTGATTTATTTGCCTTTTACTATCAATGTATATGTAATTTTAATAATCTAAAACATATACATAGATGGAGGTGTCATGGTTACTAACGCCGTGGATTTGAGTGAGGCACTTGAAGCATTCCGTGCTCATAAAGTTATGACCATTGAACAACTCTCGACGCT
>JAJFLO010000558.1 GCA_021772675.1 Verrucomicrobiota bacterium
TGAATCCGTGAAGGTTTTCTTTGAATGTAGTTGCGAGGCAGGAAGTATTTAGCTGTAGTGACTACTGCAACTGCTTACTAACGAAGCAAATGCATTTAAAGAAAGCCTCCGCGAAGTGGCGACATATTGCTAATTTGTAAAATACCTAATAGTTATTTCGTCTTGAACCTACTGTCACGGATTCAGGTTTTACTCTGTCAATTTTACACGGTATCGCCATTTCTGGACAGACACTATTTAAGATATACCAACAGCAATCAGGATTTCGATCCCACTCAGCGGCATAAAATTGTTGCCTGAAATGATAATCCCGCCTGCCAGGCGAGATCGAAAAACCTACTGCTTGCAGTATATCTTGGAAAAAATTTACATTTACTATACACTCAATGCTGTTAAGTTAGGAATTTATATCAAATGAGATATGTATCCTGCTGTACAGCAGGATAGAAGCCGAATGAATTAATGAGGATAGAACATTTTAAGCTCAATTTAAATTATATCAAATGAAACAAATTTTGGTCGTCCACTATTCGCAAACAGGTCAATTGAGTGATGTCGTTGCATCAATTACTCAACCGCTTGTTGATAACCCTGGCATAAATGTTGTTTTTGAAACGATTCAGCCTGAAGAGCAGTATCCCTTTCCTTGGCCTTTTCTTCATTTCCTCAGTGTCATGCCCGAATCTGTTTATTTGGATCCTCCAGCGATGCGCCCGTTTACCGTGAGTGCTGAACAATCATTTGATCTTATCATTGTTGCCTATCAGGTATGGTTTTTATCTCCGTCATTACCCATTACCGGCTTTTTGAAAAGTCGACTTGCTGCCCAATTACTCAAAGATAAACCAGTCATCACATTAATAGGCTGTCGTAACATGTGGCTTACTGCTCAAGAAAAGATGAAAGGTCTGCTGCATGATTGTGGCGCCCGGTTGATTGATAATGTTGCATTGGTTGATGAAGCTGGCAGTATCGCCAGCTTTGTTGCGACGCCAATGTGGATGATGACCGGGAAAAAAGGTCCCTGGGGTCGCATACCAGCAGCTGGTATTTCTGCGACAGATATTAAGCAGGCCAGCCGGTTTGGCAGGGCGATTTGTCAGTGTTTAATCAACTCGGCGGATCTTTCACAACCAATATTAACTGGATTAAGAGCTGTAACGGTACAAGATAAGTTGATTGCTACTGAATTTTTAGCAAATCGCAGTTTCAGAATATGGGGAAAATTGCTCCGCTTTGCGGGATCCCCGAAATCGATGTCCAGACGAGTATTTTTGTGCGTTTATGCAACGTTTCTTATAACCTTTATCTTGACGATAGTACCTATTAACTTACTATTAATAAAACTGTTGGCACCTCTTGCGAAAACACGGATTGATGCCAGGAAACAATATTTTTCTCAGCCATCAGGAGAGGGCGTTTTCAATATGGATCAATACTTATGACAAATAGAACTGTTTATATCACCAGAATTTCGGCCTTATTACCTAATCAACCCATTAGTAATAGCGAAATAGAATCTGTTTTAGGACAAATTGGTTCAAGGCCCTCACGCGTTAGGAAAGTGATTTTACGTAGAAATGGCATAAAATCCCGTCATTATGTTATTGACAAAAATAGTCGAAAAATAACTCATACCAATGCGCAGTTAACTGCGGATGCAGTAAAAAAATTGTTTTCCAAGTCATTTTGCAAGGAGCAGATTGAGTGTTTGGTTTGTGGTACATCCACCCCCGATCAACTTCTGCCAAATCATTCCTCAATGGTACATGGAGAACTAAATAACCCGGCGTGTGAAGCCGTCTCAACTGCCGGTGTGTGTTTGAGTGGCTTAGCCGCATTGAAATATGCGTATCTCAGTGTGCTGGCCGGTGTTCATGAGAGAGTTGTCGCAACAGGTTCCGAAACCACGTCAATCGTCATGCAGGCAGAAAATATGACGTCCGATAGTGAGAATAATGGAAATACTGAAAATATTGAACGGATTAAACAGAGACCGGAATTGGCTTTTGAAAAAGATTTTTTAAGGTGGATGCTTTCCGACGGAGCAGGTGCAACATTACTTGAATCAAAACCAAATGCATCAAGATTATCACTTAAAATAGATTGGATAGACATGCGCTCTTACGCCAATGAACTGGAGACTTGCATGTATCAGGGAGCAGAAAAAGTAGATGGCCAGCTAGCAGGTTGGGCTCATTCTCCTGCTAGCCATAATCCAGGCGTAATGTGTATCAAACAAGATGTAAAATTACTTAACGAAAACATTATTAACATTACGGTTGAAAAAGCATTGACAGATATTGCTGAACATCGTCAGTTAAGCGCCGATGAAATCGATATTTTTGTTCCCCATTTTTCTTCATTATATTTTAAGGAAAAAGTTTACACAGGTCTTAAAAATATTGGCTTTGAAATCCCGTACGAAAAATGGTTTACTAATTTATCAGAAAAAGGAAATACAGGTTCTGCTTCAATTTTTATTATGCTGGAAGAACTTTTCAATAACGATAAGCTGAAGTGTGGTCAGAAAATACTATGCTATATCCCCGAAAGTGGTCGTTTCTCATCGGGTTATATGTTGTTAACCGTTGTTTGATTCCACTTAGCCTAGATTATGCATAAAGTTTTGTGATGAGAGTTATTAGCCTGATTAATTCATGAGGTGTAAAAGTTTAGTGAAACACGTTACCTTGGAAAATGTGCGTTCGTAGTTAACTCCGGACCTCCCTTTCAAATAGGGAGGTTATAAATATATGAAACTCTAAAATTGCCGGACGATCATGCTTGTAGTTAAGCGAGTCATCGCTGTTCTTTTTGAGTCGCTCAAAAACGCCAATAACTTGGCTCACTACAAACAATGATTGGTTTTACTGAATGGTTACCATGAGGTTTCGCTACGAGAGTGCTTAGCTTTCTTTAAATCAATGAGTTATGAATTTCATTCGCGTGCAGGCTTCCAGCTCGTAGAGCCTATAGCTCAGAGAGAATAATGTTGAAAATCCGCCGGGGTGGAAACTATTTCGAACCCTTTGAACTTTATAACTCGATAGTATAGGTAGTGTATTCTAAGTTATTGAAATTTTGAATCTTATATCAAACTATAGGACATCTCGAATAAGGAGCGTGTCTCGTTTGTAGTCCCGCCTTCAGGCGGAAGCCTGAACGATGCTTCAGCGAGGACATTCCATCATAGGAGATCGCTGAAGCTCTCCTGAAACTTCCGCCTGAAGACGGGACTACGAACGAGCTGCAATTAAATTTATAGCATAAGAGGTTCGGGGTACAGTCCCGCTTGTGAGCAGGATTGATTTTGCCTATTGTTGCGATAAGAAATCCCGGCGCAGCCGGTTAACTTGTTGAAATTATGTGATATAATGACTCGTAATAGAACGTTTATGAATTCTTAATGTTTTTCTTGAAATAGCCCTGACTTTTGGGTGGAAATCGTCTGCGTCAAGTCAAATTATTTTTTAAGGAGTTACATACCTCGTTGTCCTGTCCGACCTTTGGCAGATTGCGGCGGGGCTGTTGATTTTATGAAAAAAAAACAAGTTCCTCAAGACAGTAGTACCACCTATGCCGGCCATCGTAAAATTATTTATGCAACAGACGAAAATGATAAATACAATGGCGAAGAATCAAGTGGTTGGAACGTAGAAGAATTCGCCACATTAAGCGCAGTAAATGAATTCAAAAATAAAGCCGAGGACGCCAGGCAACGTGTATTGGCTAACCAGGTTTCTGCTTTGGAATACCATATGTATGCCCAACGAATGGATCTGCCAACACTCTCCCAAATATCGGGCTTTTTTCAATGGCAGATAAAACGTCATTTTAGACCGGCCGTATTTAACAAACTTAAACCCAAAATACTGGAAAAATACAGTGATGCATTAGGGATGTCCCCCGTTGAAATCAAAATGCCATTGTCTAAATTTATTGAAAACTTAAATGGAAACATCAGTGAAGATTGAATTACAGCACCAACACGCAGCTCACTGTGAAAGTGGTGTAATGTCGACTATGTTAACCCATTACGGACTCCCCCTATCCGAACCTATGGTATTCGGTCTATCTGCCTCAATCGCGTTTGCCTATTTGCCCATCATAAAAATAGGAGGCATGCCTCTCATTGCCTACCGTATGCCGCCAAGACATATCATAAAAGGTTTACAAAAACAACTGAAACTGAAAATATCATTTCAAACCTTTCGCGAACCATTAAAAGGTATGCAAGCTCTGGACCGTACGTTGGCAGCGCAAAAATTAGTGGGTCTGCAAACCTCTGTTTATTGGTTGCCTTACTTTCCTCCGGACATGCGCTTTCATTTCAACGCCCACAATCTATTGGTGTATGGCAAACAGAATAACCTATATCTCGTCAGTGACCCTGTATTTGAAGCGCCAGTTATTGTCGAGGACAAAGATTTACAAAAAGCAAGATTTGCTAAAGGCGCTCTAGCAGCAAAAGGTATGATGTACCATCTTGATGACGTACCATCCCAGATAGATTTGCAAATAGTAATAAAAAAAGCAATCAAAGCCAACGCTCGCACCATGACAGGTGCACCGTTGCCTTATTTTGGCATAAATGGTATCCGTCATCTGGGGAAAAAAATACGCCGACTGCATCAAAAGCATGGGGATAAATTCATTCACAAATTTCTCAGCCATGTCGTGAGAATGCAAGAGGAAATCGGCACTGGGGGAGCAGGATTCAGATTTATATATGCGTCATTTTTACAAGAAGCGTCAGAGCAGCTAAACGGCAGTGCTTTATTAGTGGATGCGTCACATTTAATGACAAATATTGGTGATAAATGGCGTGAATTTGCCATGCTTTCCGTGAAAATGTGCAAAGGCCGCACAACAATGGATTCTAATGCACTTGCAGTAATTTTAAACGAATGTGCTGATATGGAAAAAAAATTGTGGGATATGTTAAAACGCTTTTAACGAGTGTGTCGTGTACTTAATTTATTCCTGAATCCGTGAAGGTTTTCTTTGAATGCAGCGGGCGGCAGGTAAGGAATGGGCATACCCGCAGGTCCAGCAATTATCGGTGAATGTTATCCAAGTACAAAATTCTGGAAAACTTCATGAAATTTTCGTATGGTTACCGTGTCATAAATTTATAGTTGCGTCACGGCTGCCGACGTTTGTAGTCCCGTCTTCAGACGGAAGTTTTAAGCAAGCTTCAGCGGCTATTGCTCAGTTACATCATAAATTTAAAAAAGCCATACCGTTCACTTAGCAGGACGGCAAATAAAGAATGGGCATATCCGCAGGTCCAGCAATTATCGGAGAACCTTATCCAAGTACAAAATTCTGGAAAACTTCATGAAATTTTCGTATGGTTACCGTGTCTTAAATTTATGGTTGCGTCACGGCTGCCGACGTTTGTAGTCCCGTCTTCAGGCGGAAGTTTTAGGCAAGCTTCAGCGGCTATTACTCAGTTACATCAAAAATTTAATAAAGCTATACCGTTCACTTAGCAGGACGACAAATAGCAATAATCGGAGAACCTTATCCAAGTATAAAATTCTGGAAAACTTCATGAAATTTTCGTATGATTCCCGTGTCTTAAATTTATGGTTGCATCACGGCTGCCGACGTTTGTAGTCCCGTCTTCAGGCGGAAGTTTTAAGCAAGCTTCAGCGGCTATTACTCAGTTACATCAAAAATTTAATAAAGCCATACCGTTCACTTAGCAGGACGGCAAATAGCAATTATCGGAGAACCTTATCCAAGTATAAAATTTTGGAAAACTTCATGAAATTTTCGTATGTTTACGGTGTCTTAAATTTATGTTGCGTCACGGCTGCCGACGTTTGTAGTCCCGTCTTCAGGCGGAAGTTTTAAGCAAGCTTCAGCGGCTATTACTCAGTTACATCATAAATTTAATAAAGCCATACCGTTCACTTAGCAGTACGGCAAATAAGGAATGGGCATAGCAATTATCGGTGGACGTTATCCAAGTATAAAATTCTGGAAAACTTCATGAAATTTTCGTATGGTTACCGTGTCTTAAATTTATGGTTGCGTCACGGCTGCCCACGTTTGTAGTCCCGTCTTCAGGCGGAAGTTTTAAGCAAGCTTCAGCGGCTATTACTCAGATACATCAAAAATAGCCTGATTAATTCATTCTTTTCACTTTTTTAATTCAGCTATCAAGCTATCTTTACATCCTGTAGTTATACTGCAAGCAGTAGGTTTTTTGATCCCACCTGGCAGGCGGGATTATCATTTCAGGCAACAATTTTACAGAAACCTGCTTATAGTGTCTGTCCCGAAATGGCAAAAAGTAAAGCAGACATTCCTGTCTGCTAACCCAGTTTATTGCTCAGGCAGGAATGCCCGAGTTACTTGTAAAGCCTCCAAGCTAAGCAAATAAGCCATTTCCGGACAGACACTATATATCAAGTTTTATTTATTTCGTGAGCACTCGTTACATTTGCATGACAAAGTCCTTGGAGATTACCAAATATCATAGCCGATTTCGGTGTTGAAAACGACCTCCATCATGGCGGTAGCCTGTTCTAATTCGAAACAACCGGTAACCAGTAACCAGTAATCGGTAATCAGTCAGCAGTCATAAATAGAAAACATTCCCCCTGTGTCTTTGCATTTGAGAGTTTGGAGTTCCGTCGCTGCATGCGGGATGGTATTTAGCCTGATTAATTCATCCGGTTTCGTTACTTTTCTACCGGCTAATAAATGAATCTATATTAAATATGCTATTAAATACTATCATGGTATTGATTCACTTTGGTATAATTCCAAGTCGAATATCCGGAGTTATCACAAAGTGCTACTAAATATTTTGTGTTTTTATGCATTATTCCCAAAACTGATTGCGATATCTCCGGGATTGCGAGTGTTATCCCAAAGTGAGATTTTTATTAAGACGAAAACTCACTTTGTGATAATTCCTCACTGAGTTGAATTGCAGACCTGAAAATGCGAAGTAACTTATTAGAACAGAAAAAGATACAATCATATTATTTTTTTGATTAATAACTGGAGATATGCCAAAGCTCTTTGGGTGTAAAGGAAATATACCAAAGACGTTTGGTATAATAATATTGTTGAACTAAGCGCTTCGCGCAACTTTCCTTCGAGTTTCTACTCGTTCCTTTGAAGTACCATTGACTTTTCGGTTTTTCCGACAACCATTCCTGTATGGCCTAGGCGCAATGATGTGTCGGGAAAAACAG
>JAJFLO010000559.1 GCA_021772675.1 Verrucomicrobiota bacterium
CTTTTGTCGAAAGATTTAATCCGGAACTCAATAGTTGATAAGCCTCACATATGAGTTGCATATCGCTATATTCAATCCCATTGTGAACCATTTTTACATAATGGCCTGATCCATCATTACCGACCCATTCACAACATGGGACATCGCCATCCACCTTGGCTGAAATCGATTGAAGAATGGGTCTAACAGCAGACCATGCTTCTTTATTTCCTCCCGGCATGATTGATGGGCCGTTTAAGGCACCTTCTTCTCCGCCTGAAATACCTGCTCCAATAAAGAAAATTCCTTTTTGATTAACATATTTTGTTCGCCTGATGGTATCAAGATAATGACTGTTTCCACCATCAATCAGAATATCACCCTCATCTAAATAAGGAACAACTTGATCAATAAATTTATCGATTGGATCGCCAGCCTTGACCATGATAATTAATTTTCGAGGTTTTGCAATCGATCTACATAGTTCTTCAATACTGCGCGATCCAATAAATTTCTTATTTAATCCCCTGGTTTGTAAAAACTTATCGACCTTTTGTGTGGTTCGATTATATACGGCAACATAAAATCCGTTTTTCTCAATGTTTAAAGCAAGATTTTCACCCATGACGGCCAATCCGACTAGACCAATATCAGCTTGTTGAATATTATGAATTACACCCATTTGCGAATCCTTGTTATTAATTTATTTATTTTCGTATCCAAATAATTGAACTCGAAATATTACTACTTTCTCTGATTTTTTGCAAAAAAAAAGACCACGAACAAAGAAGTGGTCTTTATAAACTTGGTTTGAGCTTTAAAATCTATCATCCCGCAGCAGGCAGCGGAGTATACAGCCCTTAAAAAATTATCGAACTAGCCCCAAGTGCCGGGGAATTAAACCCATGAGTGGGATTCAACTACTTTTCAAATGAAATTTTATCAATGTATATCGTTCCCTGTCCAGAACCATCTTCGAAACACATAGAATCAAACCCTATTGATAAAGATGCAAGTTCTGTCAAATTCAGGGGATAAGTCTTTAATGGTATCTTAACTTTTTGCCAATAAACTCCTAACTTTTTACTCGTTGTGTAAGAAGTGATTAATCTTGACTTTAACGAATCCCCAATATCGTGCCAATATTTATCCGCCAAACAAATTACAAAATTTTCGTCTCCGACATCTCCTCGAACCCACATTGAAATATAACTGTAATCAGATACATCAACATAAGTTTCCTTGATTTCATCTTTCAATATTGAATATAAACCGCACCAGCCTCCATTGTTAAAGGGACCACCTTGATTTTCCTTCACATAAGTTAGATTCATTACTCCGGTATTTTCACCGTCTCGAAAATCAACACCAAGCTCAAAAATTGCTGAAGATGGAGAACGTTCATAAACATTTGTTTTCTGTCCGAAATTATTGAGATAGGATGCGTTAAAATCATGAACTACAACAACGTTATCTTTGAGTTTTATGGATTTTGGACCTATATTTTCATCAACCTCCAGTTCAGGATCAGGAAGTGACCGCTTGCTAACTTGTTGAGATTTCATCTCTTGCTCTTGGCGACGTTCTTCTGAGGATATTTTCTTTTTCGAAGATCTTTCCATTGATTTGTCTTTGATTGGCTTCGGCTCAATCTTTTCGACAAATCGTTCACGAACAAGCTTACGTCCTAATTTTTCAGACCTAATTTCCTTTGCTGCTAATTCTTTCCTTTTTCTTTCTTTTCGTTCAAGTCGCTGTTGTTCTTTTTTCTTTAACTGCTCGATTTCTTCTTTCTGTTTCTCTAGCTCCTTTAGCTTTAAACGAGCCTTTTTTTCTATTCGATCAATATTTTTTTGCTGTTGGTCATTTAATGAAGGTTGCTCTTCAGCTCTATTGATAACTGAAGCGCTGGCGACTAATTGTGATCTCGCACTTTTTGCAATAAGTTTCCTTAATCGATTCACACGAATCTCGCCTTGCGCCAACCTATTTTGTGTTTCCTCAATTTCAGTTTCAAGACCGTCAACTTTAATTATCGTTTTATCAAATTTAATTTGATTTTTCTGTAATTGCTTTTCAGTTTGGTTGTCGTCATATACCGTTGACAAAAACGCTCTCTTTCTTTGTTTTAGTGCATCAGCATACTCTATTCGAAGATTATCATAAAACTGTGTTAATCTCACAAAATTCGCCTCTTCAGCACTTAAAAGCGTTTGGTTCTTTATCTCGTCATTAATAGCAAATGCTGACTGAGAATTACCGGATAATATGGCTAAAATCCAAAACAATAACAGTAATGATCCACTACGCTTAATCATTAATAAACCATTGTTGCTCATAGTTAATACCATTTTTTAAGTTTAAGGGATTTATTATTTCATACTTGAATGTTATAATTGCTCACTTTATCCTCAATATAATAGCAATGAATTGAGAATAATCTAAACTCATCAGACGGAACTAAAAGCCTCATACAGAGGACGAACCAGACTGATGAAATACCGAATTTAACCTGAAGACGGATTTTGTAAACGAACAAATGTACCTCTCCTTGAATAATTAGACAATCTTTTTTAAAATTTTTGGATTAATTTGTTAGGATTTTCAACGAACGACTATGAAGCATGTCAACGAATGGCGAAATTTTTAATGGTAACATGTGAATTATTCAGGCTAACTTGATGGTATAGTAAATTTGTATTCTAAAGTTCTTGTTATTGCCAAAAAAATACATATTCAGTGACATCATTATCTTGGAGGAATGTGCGTTTGTAGTCCCGCTCCACGCAGTAGCGGGACTACGAACTTATAACATAGTCCGGGTTTTATCTTAACTTGTTTCTTGAATTAATTCCGGCGAAGCTGATTAAGTTCATTAAATTACGCGGCTTCCATATGAGGGTGTTTTAGACTTTATTATAAATGTGAGTTGTTGGGGGCCCTCAAGATGAAGCTTCAGCGAACTATTTTGAGGTTTCGGGTTCTTCATAAATTGCTGAAATAAAGGAAAAATTAAAAT
This sequence comes from Verrucomicrobiota bacterium, assembly GCA_021772675.1. Taxonomy (GTDB): domain Bacteria; phylum Verrucomicrobiota; class Lentisphaeria; order JABSQK01; family JAJFLO01; genus JAJFLO01. The sequence continues at coordinate 2,999 of JAJFLO010000559.1, forward strand.
GAAACTCATGAGTAAAATTAAAACAGTACGATCTAAATTGACGTCAGAAAGAACAAAATGTTGAAGAAGAAAGCAATCCAACTGTTAACTGAGTTAACTCAGGCACATGGATGTTCAGGTTGTGAGTATCCAGTTCGAAACATTATTCGTAGTGAACTAAAATCCAACCTGGCAACAGATAAAAGTGGTTCTATCATTCACACACTGAAAGGGAAATACTCGACACCTGTAATCATGATAGAGGCTCATATGGATGAAGTTGGTTTTATGGTTCAGCAAATAACCGACGAAGGATTTATAAAATTTATTCCGATGGGGGGATGGTCCCCCAATACACTGTTAGCTCAACGAGTAAGAATTTTGGGAAATGACCGCCATGAAACATTGGGAGTCATTGCGGCGAAACCTCCTCATTTCTTAAAAAAAGAGGATCAAAACAGAGCAATCTCAATCCAAGAAATGTACATTGATGTTGGTGCAAAAAATTTTGATGAGGTTAATGCGAGTTATGGCATCAATATCGGAGACACTATCGTTCCTGAAAGTAGTATAACCCCGCTAAGAAATCCTGATTTATTGATGAGTAAAGCATTTGATAATCGCGTGGGTGTTTCACTTGCTATTCACGCTGCCCAATCAATAAAAAAGACCAATCACCCAAATTTAATTTCAGTGGTCGGCTGTGTTCAAGAAGAAGTTGGTACACGAGGTGTAAAAACTGCCTTGGAATTAGTAAACCCAGATGCCGCCATTGTTCTGGAGGGTCCTCCAGCTGATGATATCATTGGCGCAGAAGACGAGGGACATCAAGGTGTATTGGGAAATGGACCTCAAATTAGATTAGTCGACTCGTCGGCAATATTAAACCGACCATTTTCTAATTTTGTGATGAAGGTGGCCGAAGAGCATAATATCCCATACCAGGTTGCAGTTCGACGAAGTGGCGGTACAGATGCAAAAATTATTCAATGGCATCGTCTCGGCATTCCAACAATCGTACTTGGTGTTCCAGCGCGATACATCCACACCCATAATAGCATAATTAATATTAATGATTACATTAATGCAATGAAATTATTAGTCGAAGTAACTAAACAACTAAACGAATCTGTGGTCAAACAGTTTACGGACTTTACTGTTAATGGTGCGGTTCAATAATTACCTAATTAATGCGGTTTTCTTTTTTTTGCCGGTAGTCGCCAACCTCTTGCAGCATAAAACCGCCCAATTCAGGTACAAAAAATAAGGATTTTTCATGATCGAGGTATCTGAAGTTTTTTTGCTGATTTCAAAAATCGCTTTTATTATTTTCTTTTTTGGATTTTGTATATTTATCCATGAATTTGGCCACCTTCTCGTTGCAATGTGGCGAGGACTCCATATCGAAAAATTTTCAATAGGTTTTGGTAAACCCATTTTCAAATTTAGACGAAAGAATATTGATTATTTGATAAGCTGGTTCCCGTTTGGAGGCTATGTAGCGTTACCACAATTAGATCCATCTGAAAATCCCCAGACAAGCGATGGTAAACCGTTACCAGCGGTTAAACCTATGGATCGAATTTTGACAGCAGTTGCCGGACCATTATTCAATATCCTTTTTGGCTTTTTTCTTGCATGTTTTATTTGGAAAATTGGTATTGAAGGACCGGCACCTTCAAAATCATTTACAGTCGGATATGTTCCGGAAACTTACCAGGATAGTCGAGGAATTGAGCAAAGTGTTCCTGAGTTTAAGGCTGGAATAAAAGCTGGAGATGTTATCACTGCAATAAATGGTCAACCATTTGCGAAAGGTTGGCAAGAAGCAATGGAGATAATCATTTATTCTCCAAAAGGCATAGTCAACCTAGACATTACACGGAACAACAAACCTCTACAAATATCATACAATTTGGTTCCAAATCCAGATTTCGAAGGATTGGGGTATCCGTTTATGGGGCCGCTTTTGCCAACCCGTGTGGGAAATGTATTAAATGATTCTCCCGCAATGAAAGCCGGCTTAAAAAAAGGAGATATCTTATTGGAAATCAATGGCATTAAAGTTATCAATCCAGAACTTCTTGTGAAAAAAATTCAAGAATTAGGATCATTACCTCTGTCATTTTTGATAGGTAGAAATAAGGCAACCCTAACAATTTCAGGAGTTAAAGCTGAATTACAACCGTTAGAGGATGGGAATAAATATAAGATTGGAATTCATATAGAATCCTCGCCTTCTGACCGAGTCTTGTACCATCCCACACCCTGGGCACAATTTACTGAAGTTTTAAATCGGACTTATAAAACTTTTCGAGGATTATTTGATAAAAAAAATCCAATAAAAGCAAAGCATATGAGTGGCCCTGTAGGCATTTTCCATATTCTTTACGTCATTGTCAAAAATGCTGGATTCATTGCTGCATTAAATTTAATTATCCTAATTAGTTTTAGCTTGGCAATAATGAATCTTTTTCCACTTCCGATATTAGACGGAGGCCATATTTTACAAGGGACAATTGAAGGTTTATTCGGACAACGAATCCCGTATAAATTAAATCTTTGTCTATCATATACTTTTATTGTCATTCTCTTTAGCTTTATGATGTATGTGACTTATCATGACGCACGCCGGGTCGGAAAACATATCTATCCAAATTCATCCTCTCAAAAGAACGAAATGAATGAGAAAACAGTCAATAACGAAAATCAACCCGATGCCAGTTTGATTGAACCGAAAAATTCAGAGTTAAAATCTCCTGATAAAAATTAATGTGCAGCTAAATATGCTTTGAGTAATCAGCTGCCCTTCCGCAAACAGCCAATTATGCGGTTTTCGCAGTAGATTCTTCCAAAGTTCGACAGACTGCTATCCCCGTCGTGGGTAATAACTCCATGAGCAGGATTAATTTATTTGATTTAAATGGAAATAGCTCAAAAAGAGTTTATAATCGTAAAAGAGAGAATGGAATTTTCAAAATCCGAATTTAACCCATAACTTTTGATCGTAATAATTAATGCTCTACGTCCTACGTCATTAAGTTAAGAATTTAGATTGCTCTCCACGCAAGCTTGGGTGGAGATGATTCTTCTTTTCCAGCGTTGACGAACTGAGCCGTGATCTATTATTATAGAGGAATATTAAAAATCCTTGATACCAGTGATATTGGATTCTAACTCATGAAATAATTCGGAATTAATCGGAGAAGAATGTGACTCTGCCACAAGAAGAAAAAGAAGAAGAAGAACAAACCGAAGAAATGCAACCTGAGCAAACCACTTATAGAATGGGCTCGACTGACCACAAAACAAAAAAATTCAATCCTGAAAAAGTAATAGCCTCGTTACTAAAGCGAGAAAACGAGAGTGAGAAGTATATTATAGACAGTAAGGTTGCTCAAGGAGGAATGGGAGCAATCTACAAGGTTCATGATCAAGATTTAAATCGAACGAGTGTATTAAAAATCATTCTCCCTGGGGTGATGAAAGACGCGTTGCTTTTCCGGCGATTTATTGAAGAAGCACAGATAACGGGTGAGCTTGAACACCCCAATATTATACCCGTTCATGAGTTAGGTGCATTAGGAGAAGATAAACTATACTTTTCGATGAAATTGGTTCAAGGAGAAGCCTTAGGTACAATTCTTAAGCAGGTAAGGGATGGAAATCCGGATTTTGTAGAAAGGTATTCGCCATTTGCACTATTAACCATTTTTCGAAAAGTTTGTGACGCGGTTGCTTACGCACATTCAAAAAACATAATTCACCGTGACATTAAACCGGATAATATTATGGTCGGAAGCTTTGGTGAAGTGCTACTCATGGACTGGGGATTAGCGCGGCGGGAAAAAGGAAAATCGCAATCTGTTGATGGCGCAGATCCTTCCGGTATCACACAAGATGATGATAATGAACTAAAGACTCAATATGGTGTAGTGAAAGGTACTCCCGCCTATATGTCTCCCGAGCAGGCGAAAGGTGAAGTTGACGAAATAGATCATCGAAGCGATATATTTCTTTTAGGTTCTACCTTATACGCTATGGTTTCATTCCAAGTCCCGTTCACCGGGAATGATATCTACGATATTTTGGCAAATGCGGAAAACGGAAATTTCATTGACCCTGGAAATCGAGCGCCTGAGCGACAGATTCCAGAAGAACTCTGTAGAATTATCATGAAAGCAATGGCCTATAATCGTGAAAACCGATATCAGACTGTTGAGGAACTAAGTTTAGATCTGGACGCTCTTCTTGAAGGAAATACGGTTTCGATTCATAAACATTTTGAAGCAGGTGAATATTTAATGCAAGAAGGTGAATCTGGATACGAAGCTTATATGATCATTTCGGGTGATGTTGAAGTGACGAAAAAAGTACGGGGAAAGGAAATTAACTTAATTTCCTTATCTGCCGGAGATGTTATTGGAGAGATGGCGCTGATTTTAAAAGCAACCCGTTCGGCAAGTGTCAAAGCAATAGAAGATACGGAAGTCGTAGTCATAACCGAAGAAACGATGAAACAGGGATTAAGCAAACTCCCACCATGGATGGGGAAAGCAGTAGATTCTCTGGCTGAGCGCCTTCGAAAAGCAAATGTGGTTGTGCATCCACTGGTAAATGGTGATTGTACCTATCATGTTTTAAATCAGCTATGTTTTATCCACCACTGCTGGAGCAAGCCAACAGAATTAACCGACATTGGCCAAACTGTTGTCACCTTAGAAACAAAAAATACCATCCATGAAATTGCAATTAATTTGAGCATTCCTAAGAAAAGAGTCATGATAGTTTTTACACATCTCCTCAATTTTAATGTTCTTACTACAATGGACGAAAACTATATCTACATACCAAACTTTGTTATATTCTACCAATTATTAAATTTTTCGAAGCAACAGATGCAGTTGCAACACTCATATGGTGATGTGATCGGTTCCAGTTTTTTTACTCAAAAAGAAGATTTGATTATTAAACATGGGCAGGCTGAGGGGAGTCTTTCATCGGAATGCAGCAAAATATTGAGTGATCCCAATCACACGCTAAATGAAATCGACTTAACCATTCCACTGGACGATCAATTTGATCAAATTTTGAATACAATAAAGGATGAATTAGTCCCCACATATTCTTCCTCTTCCTAATCCGACTTTCTCACTGCTTTTTTTCACCTCTCACTTCCCTTCGCAGATGTTTAACCGCATTTGTGTTTGTATTTCGGGGGGTAGTCCACACTGTTTTTGAAATGACCAAATTTATTATTACCAAAAGATATAACTCCATCCAGTACAGACAATGCACACCCGAAGGACGTACGCCGAGCTTATCTAGCGTCCTATAGTGCTTCCAAGTTCCATCATCCTGATACTGATATAAACGACTCCAGCAATACCATATACAATCCGACTTATGAATCGAAATAATAATAAATTTAATTCATCAAAGTTTTTATTAAAGAAATATATATAACATAAAATATAAGCTAAAAACGCAGTCAGAAGAAGCGTTTTAAATATTGTGTATTCAAAGAATAAGATTATATTTGCTATACAAATTGGCACGACTCCTAATCGCCACCACATTTTTTTGCCAAAATAAACAGCCCCTGTGCGATATCCCGCATTTTTGTCTTCCCGGTAGTCCAATGCATCATGCTGCATTGATGCCCCAGTCATCATAAATCCGAAATAAATTCCATATACCGCAGCCTGATCCATTTTCATACCTGAAAAAAGCATTCCAACTCCGGTATGAAGAAAACCTCCACAGAAATTATGAAGCATTGACATTGGGAAAAAACCTTTAAAAAATAATGAATAGATATGCCAGTTTATTATCATTAATAAAAGAAAAAATGATGCATCACAATATCCGGAACTAACAGAAATTATAAAACTAAAAATAGGTAGTAATCCAGCAATGATCAGCTTTGACCTGGATACTCGCTTCTCAGGAAAACAGACATCATTGATCACCAGTATATGCCAGCCGACGAAACAGGTGGGAATCATCATGATCCAGATTTTGTATAGTTGTTCAAAATGATTCATGCCGATGGTATACCCAATAATAGGTAAACCACCAGCGAATACCAATTCGGCAAATCGATTGCGACATGAAAAATCAAGAAGCTTATTTAACAATTTCAAAATGCTCCACATGGATAATAATTTCTCTAAATGGATCGGTCTCTGCTATTCCTGAGACACAAATGATGTCACCATCTTTTAATGATTTAGGATCGTGTTTAAAGTTTAGCTTTAAATCACCCATTCCCAAAAAATTTTCCGGATCGTATTTTCTTACGAAAAGCTTTGCCACACTCCCTCTGGATTGAATCGCTGAGATTTGGCTACTGATAAATTTTCTATTTTTTACCAGATATTTCACCTCGCCCATTGTTGTAACAAATTGTCTGCTTGATAGCATGCCGTAATCTTGCCACTGAATTTCTCTTATATCCCTATAGTTAAGATATCCGGACGCATGATCCTGATGACATGTTATAAGACTATAATCTACAGTTTTACGATATTTTTCTGTTCCGTATGCAAACATGTATAGCGAGGAAAAACTAATAGACATAATGATAAAAATTGTAGCAGGAATGAACAGGCTTCGTTGTTGCCAGACCTCAAAATCTTCTGGTGGATTTTCGATACCTGATAAATGAAATATTAGACCAATAATAAGGATAATAATCATTGGTTCGATGACGAATCGATATTGTATCATGGGTATGCTGATGGTATGAACCAAGATATAGGCGAGAAGTAATATAATAATAGACTTACTGCCAAAAAACCATTTCTTATATCGTTTTTTAATAAACCGTTTATTAAATATCACTAACGACAAAACAATAAGTACACCAAGATAAAATAGTCCTTCAAAATCTAATAAAGGCACAAATGATTTGTCATTTAGATAAATGGGATATACATATGACTTCGGGTTAAGAATTCTGAAATACGGTTTGGCAAATCCCCAGGCATAACCAATTCTAATCAAGCCAATAAGCGTCGATTTTATTGGCGTATCCCGTGCAAGTTTAATTGAGTCACGAGTTGCTTCATTATAGTAATCACCCTCCGTATATCCCCGGCGTTTTGGATCGTAAACATAACGCCACATTAGTTCTACCGGAAGCTCGCTGAGAGATCGCACATGAGCACTGAGATGCCATCCGGCAACAGTGCAAACGGGAATAATATTGCCATGATGCTTATAATTGCGGTAGAGCCAGGGAATCATTAAAATAGCTACCAGAAAAATAGTTAGCGCGCAGTTTTTTAGTGATCCAATAAAAATCGATCGACTCGAACGATACCGGGAAAAAACAAAAATCACCGGGAGAATAAGCATAAATGCCGGTCGTGCATGAATAAGTAATGCATAGCAAAAACCAGCAGCGATTACGTAATGCAACCCGCCAATTTGTTGTAAACAGTATAGATAGATAATTGATGATAAAATAAGTGAAACAACTAAAATTTCTGAAGTACCAAATTTTAGATAGACGAAAGCGGGACCAAAAAACCCATAAACTACCGTAGCCCAAATTCCACACCTTGAACCGTAAAGCAAAGATCCCAACAAAAATATAAGAAATAAATTTACGAGATCAAAAACGAAGTTAAAAAAGTGATGTGCATGATATGAGTGGTTGGACAAAAAAGAAAAAACAGACGAAAATACGGGATAGGTTGGTGGGCGAATTGACGTGTTAAAAAATCCTCCAGTGACGGCAGCATATTCCTTGAATTTTATAAGATTTTCAGCTAATTGATGATAATGAATTTCGTCAGTATATGGAGTTTGACTATAATCCGGAAATTCCTGGCAGTTAGAGAGAATCAAGATTCTTAATCCTATGCCAATAGCGATTAAGAAAATTCCGATCCTATTTTTGGAAATCAATTAAATACCCCATTTCAAATCCTAATTTATTATTATTATCAAACGCTGAAAAACGTATTTGTTCGTTGAACTCCGTTTAACTGTTCCTAGCAGTCTATTATTTTAGACGGAACAGGCATAACGAAAACTGCTGCTATTTACTCGACAATCGGTTTGATTTTATAAAACGAAAAAGGCTCCAAGCAAAGCGGACAAAGTCTTGGATTTGGCTGACAGCCGTAAGAGAGGCAGCTGCCTAACGAACTGTCCACAAATAGGTTGAACATATTTGTGGACAGTTCCTAAAGCCATTACAACGGGAATCGAACCACTTATTTAGACCATAGCAGCTGCGTGTAAAATCCTATACTCACAAACTTTGTGGTGAGAAAGCTTAGATTGCCTATATTCATTGAACTAATCTTTTTTTGTTTGACGTAGACGAGCATATGACAGTGTGTCGAGACAAATTAAGACTTTGAATTTAGGTAATATACGCTTTTGTAACAGAAGTATTGTGCGATATACCGAAAGCCATCAGGTTTTCGACAGATTTCTGTAAAATCACTGCCTAAATTGACAAACGAATGTCGAAAAACTTACTGCTTGCAGTATATCCGGGTTCATTTTGAGAAACGGTAAATCTCTATGAAGTTTTTAATAATGTCACTCCCTGATACCCGAAACCTTTAAAACTACGTTCACGCTTACGTGTTTTTAACTGCCTTATTCGCACCATTTTTGTCATAATCAACCTCAGTAAAATTAACTTCATCAACGATTAAAGATATCAATTTTAATTCGTATTTTTGAGCAATTTCAGCAAGTTGTTGTTTATTATTTTCACAGATATCAGCGGTAATAATTAATTCACTTATATCGTATTTTTCAATCAATTGATTCAGTTCATTTATTCCTCCAAATATCTGTAATCCATGCACAAATCGTTTTCTCAAATTTCGATCATCATCAATGAACCCGACTACATTACGCACATAATTGTTAACCAGACAGTCCGATTTATAATTTTTCAAAAACAAAGTACTTTTATTTCCTGCACCATATAAAAGTATATTTGTTTGATTTATGGTTGATAGCGGTTTTGCACTTCTAAATACAGGAAATTCCTTCATTGCACGGTAAAACATTCTAAATCCAGTTAACAAAGGGACAGCAAACCCCCAGTAAATCATGCTTTGAAGTATGATCGTATGCGAGTTCGATTTGCCATTTATAAAAACTTCGATTCCACATACAATCATAATGCCAGCTGTAATTGTCAGCCCCAATACAAAATATTCTAGAAAGCTGGCTCTGCTCCATACCTTCCTATATGTTTTCGCCATAGCAAGAAGGACAAAAGGGATACCAACAAAAATGGGTAGAGTGTTAAACCAGAGATTTTTTAGTTCCATCCATCGATAGTGTGTAAATGAATTGTAGTGAACCGATAATATCGCAATACTCAATGACATTGATAACAGAATACAATCAATCAAAGGATAAATTATCACGGCTTTTTCTTTACCACTCAGTTGATGAAGTCCTTCAATAACAGCGCCGCGTTCGTCCCACAGCTCTTTACTTGCCAAATGCTTAACAATAACATATGTGGCAACACCGAATGTAATGATATAGAGGGCCATTGCTCCTGAATTATTCAGTAATAGACTAAATAATCCCATAAGCACGAGAATGATATTGGCAGAATATAGCCAAATCGCGGCCTTATTTTGAGACATTCCTTTTTTCAGCAGATGATGATGAATATGTTCACGATCAGCCTGCATAACTGTGTACGGAATATCGTTTGAATTGTTGCTTGACCGTAAATGCCGTATTGATCGGCGCAAGATAGTCAATAAAGTATCAATCAATGGAATACCCGCAGCGAGCAAAGGGACACCAAGGGTCGCTAATGTGGTCCCTTTAGACCCAGTACTGATTGATGTCACAGCGATGGAGTACCCAAGAAACATGCTGCCCGAATCCCCAAGAAATATCGAGGCTGGATGATAATTGTATTTTAAAAATGCCAGACATACTCCCATTAACCCGATCATCACCAATGCATCCCCAGGAAGATGCCGATATAATAACGCGCCAGCAATTCCGCATGATGCAATGGCAGCGAGCCCGGCAGCCAATCCATCTATACCATCAATTAAATTAAAGGCATTAACCATGGCAAGAATCCACAACATTGTAAACACAACGTCCAAGATCATTGGTAGTTCCACACCTAACATTTTACCAAATCGAATCCCCATAAAATAGGATAACAAAGCGATGAAAATTTGACCGATGAGCTTAAATACGGCACTCATTTCCCAAAGATCATCGACGATACCGATGGCCAATAATATCAATGAAATTAAGAAATACCTTTGCCACCAAGTGATATCTAAAATGCCGCTAAACGGTCGCCAGGGGAATAAAAAAATGACCAAACACACAAGATGGAATCCAAGAAATAACGATATTCCGCCACTTGTCGGAATAGGAGAAAGATGTACTCGCCGAATTCCTGGCTGATCCACCATCCCGAATTTGTTAGCTAAAGTTCGAATCGCAGGAGTCAATACAAGTGTGGATATAAACCCAACAAAAAATATAATTGGATATTTTAATATCTGTTCGGAAATCATTTGGGATTAAAGGTCCTTAGCTTAATAACACGACATCATGTTGTGGTCGAAATAATATTATCCAAAATTTCAATCCATGACGCGATACCAAATTTTTTATCAAATTTTGTATCGATTAATTTTCGTGCGTTGGTTCCCATAACATTGCATAATTTAGCATCATTTTCAAGGTTAATTAGCGCACCCACACCCTTGTCAACTGCATTAGATTGAACGACTAACCCACAATTTTCCCGAATAATAAGTCGTCCTAATTCTGACTCAGTTCCACCAATAAAGAATATGGGTCTTGATGACGCAGCAGCTGCAAAAAATTTACTTGGATAAAGAAATCCCTCCAGCCGTTCTAACAACGATACAATGTGAATATCCGCAACACTTAGACTTTCCGCTATATTTTCTTCTTGTTGATACGGATGTATCTCAATGTTGGTTAATTGTCTGCGTCCAATTTCTGATTTAATCCACGGATATTTAACTCCACCACCGATAAACACAAATCGAATACTCTTATGATCGTTTAGTTTCTCAACAATATTTAGTATAGAGTCAAAATCATGGGCGTGTCCCATATTCCCCGAGTAGCCAATGACGAACTTGTTACTAATATTCCATTTTTCTCTCAGACTATTTTTGGCCCTTGGAATGGGGAAAATCTTATCGCCATTTGACCAGTTGCTAATCACTCTAACTTGATCACGGGGGATCTGTTCATTAATAAGTTTTTCTGCCATTCGCTCACTTACCACGACATTTACACATGCCGTCGATAGAGATTTATTCCGTATTGATTTTAACAATCGTATAAGAGGATTAACAAAGACATTGCTTTTAATTACCATGGCTATTTCCGGATATAAATCCTGAACCCAGTTAATTTGTTTTGCTTTTTTAATTCTCGAAACCAGGGAAATCGTTACAGAAAGGAGTGGTGGATCGGTTTTGCAAACAACAAGATCATTTTTATTCAGTAGAAATAATAAATATATTGCCACACTTAGATGATAGGTGATAAAATCAAAAAATCGACCAATGTTAGTGTTCCTGCCAAATTGAGTCGTCCATATCCGAATAATATCAACACCATCTTTTTGTTCTCGCTTTTTTAGTACAGTGTCAAGCTTATCATACCGTAATCGACTCGTTATCACATATACGTCGCGCTCTAGTTTTTTAAGCGAAAAAACTAAATCGCTTAACAGCCTACTTGTAGCGGAAATATCAGGATAAAAGAAACGATTGACAAAAATAATTTTCGCCTTTTTCATGGGGTTAACGGAAGTATTCATGGTTAAAATTAATTAGAAACAGTGAATTATGGTATAACCTTATTCCTGAAAAACAGTACTCAAGTTTAAGGGACATGTAAAAACTATACAATAATTTGGTTCTTCTCGGATATCTGTAAAAGAGAGAATTTTTCTTTAATCTAATTTGCTATAATACAAAACTGGTGACATAACACTCCCAAATTGATTAGTCAGTCAAAAAAAGGAGGAATTATGTCAACCAGTTTACTTTA
>JAJFLO010000560.1 GCA_021772675.1 Verrucomicrobiota bacterium
ATGATAAAGTAAACTGGTTGACATAATTCCTCCTTTTTTTGACTGACTAATCAATTTGGGAGTGTTATGTCACCAGTTTTGTATTATAGCAAATTAGATTAAAGAAAAATTCTCTCTTTTACAGATATCCGAGAAGAACCGTAGTTCATGGTTTTTAGCTGTACGCTAAAAGTGCACACGCTTCACTTTTCACTATTGATTTTCTCTTGAGGATTTTCGGCCTTGACAGCCGCACAGGCTAAAAATAGGGGAGCAAAACCACAAATGAGTATGATTAGGAAATAGCTATTGGTCAGCCAGTGATTGAGACTGAACACCAGTGGGCCTATTGCGCTGGCAAATACGATGATCGACATATTGAAGCTGGAAATGCTACCCAAATGTTTCCTCCCAAAAAATCGCGGCCAGGTTACAGTCACTAAGGTTGCAAATATACCACCCGATATCCCATATCCGATAATAAACAGTGATTGACCAAAAGTATTGCCCAAGCAAAGAATTGCCAATGTACCTGCTGCCTGAAATAATTGCTGAATGATCAGTAGCCATTTTAGTTTTATTCGATCGCTTACCCAACCACTTATTAAACTACCAATTATGCCAAAAACCGACATGGGCAAATACAACTGAAATACATCTGATCGGCTTAACCCAACATCTAATCCTAAAGACACGATATGAAATGTCACTGCTGTAATAACGAGTGATTGAGTTGACAATCCAGCGCTGAACAACCAGAATTCCGGTGTTTGCAGTGCAGCAGAACAATTAAATTCCTTTTTTGTGTCCGCGACTTTTCCAGACATTTTTTTTAACCACACTGGGTCATCGATTCCGTCCATCACTAAACCACAGTCTTCCGGTGTATCCCGATAAAAAATCCAACCGATTAAAGAAACCCCCAATCCAACGGCTAACGCCAAAATAAAACACGCTTCTTTCCAGCCATAGGATTCAATAAGGGAATTAAGAAATAATGGGGATGCATTGAAACTAAAGGTGACAAAAATACCCGATATGGCAGTCGCCAATCCGCGTTTGTGATTGAACCACTTACCAATGGCTATTCGGGACAATACGGTTAAACACCCCTGTCCGAAAAAACGAATCAACATGAATGTAATAATGGCAACAATCATGGTAACGATGATTGAGCGTGATGTCTGCAGGTTTATGAAACGTTCGACATTTGCCAGCAAGGTCAAACTGAAGCCCAGTCCGAGTGATACGATTACAACCGTAACTCTAATGCCGAATCGATCAATAACTCGCCCCGCAAATGGCAGCATAAAACTGCTGCCCATGGTGCCAACCATGTAAGCCGTGCTAAGTTGAACTCGCGATAGTCCCAATGCAACGATCAGATAATCCGTAAAGACTCCCACACCAATTGTTTGCCCTGGAATACTGGCAATGGTCGTGATGGTCGCAACAATCATGATAATCCAGCCATAAAAGAATGGACATCGTTTCGGCGCGAAGGGAATAGAGTTCCAGGATAAAGACATTTTTTTAGGTGATGGGGGTTAGGGATTGGGAAAAATAGGTTTCAGGTTTCAGGTTTTACGAGTTTACAAGTTCAGAGTTACATCTTTTGAATAAAGATTGACAATTTTTGTTACAATAGCACTTTATTAACTCAATACACTGAGTAAATTAACTCAATACACTGAGTAAATTTAAAAAATGAATTACAAAAGACATCAAAACCATATTCTGAACAAACGGTTGAAGGAACCCCGAAGGTTCATTCAGGTGATATATGGTCCAAGACAGGTGGGTAAAACAACAATGGTTACCCAATTTCTTGATGAGTCAGAATTGAACTATCACTTTGTGTCTGCAGATGCTGTAGGACAATTCAGTTCCAATTGGATTGAACAACAATGGGATTTGGCTCGATTGCAACTGAAACAATCGGGTAAAAAATCATTATTACTGGTTATCGATGAAATTCAGAAAATTAATAATTGGAGCGAGGCAGTAAAGAAACAATGGGATTCTGATACAAAAACTAAAACTCCAATAAAAGTTATTATTCTTGGATCGTCGCGTCTTCTTCTACAACACGATCTCACTGAATCACTTGCCGGTCGATTTGAAACAATTTATATGGGCCATTGGACATTCTCAGAGATGAGCGCGGCATTTGGTCTAGACGAAAATCGATATGTATGGTTCGGTGGATATCCAGGGTCCATTGCACTGATGGAAGACGAAACACGGTGGAAAGAATATGTAAGAGATTCACTCATCGAGACCTGTATATCAAAAGATATCCTGATGTTAACACGAGTTGATAAACCAGTCCTTCTAAAACGAGTTTTTGAACTAGGCTGTATTTACTCCGGGCAAATCCTTTCATATACAAAAATTGTCGGCCAATTACAGGATGCTGGCAATACCACAACCCTGGCCCATTATCTTAAACTGATGGACACTGCCGGTTTACTGGCGGGTATCGAAAAATTTAGTCCGAACATATTAAGGAAACGGTCGTCCAGCCCCAAGTTTCAGGTATATAATACAGCGTTCATAAGCGCGCAACGTCAAGAAACCTATAATGAAATAAATGAGTCGCCAAGCAAGTGGGGACGAGCTGTCGAATCTGCTGTTGGCGCACATTTATTAAATCATTCGCAAACGGAATCGTTTAATCTTTCTTACTGGCGTAACGGGATTAACGAAGTTGATTTTGTTTTAGAAATGGATCGACAAATTATCGGACTTGAAATAAAAAGTGGAACGGAAAAAAATATATCGGGTTTACAGGCATTCAAAAAACAGTATCCTGAATGCAAAACATATCATATAGGAAAAAACGGCCTGTCATGGCAAGATTTTCTGTCAATGAATCCTATAGATCTATTCTAAGGGCTCACAAATAAATAACTTGGATTTTTCGCATCTCGTCTTCACGTCACACTTTGCCCGATCCAAACGTCGAAAAACATTGAAATATGGCAATATTCCTACAGCTTTTCGCCATTCCGATCGCCCAAACCTGACATAAATCTGAGCGCGAAATTATCCAAGTTATTTATTTGTGAGTCCTAACCTCTTTATTTTTTAGAGACTTCTTGACAAGCCATAGCCTAAACGAGTCCGTATTCAAAATGTGAGTGGTTCCGGGGATGCTTAAGATTGAGGTCAAAGTAACGCGGTTCCACGCAAACAGGGACTAAATCTGTGATTTAGCTGGCTGCGCACATATGATTCAGCCAGGAATGACCGAGTTACTATTTGGCACTCACATTTTGAATACGGACTCACCTAAACTAAGGCTGTTGTGTGACAAACGTTATGCAGTAATTATCCTGACGAGCTCATGTATGTCTGACTGTCCCAAAATAGCTAAAAGTAAAGCGGCCATTCCTGGCTGCTACACGGATTATTGCTCAGACAGGAATGTCCGAGTTACTTTTACTCCGTCTATTTTATACGATATGGCGATTTTGGGACAGGCACTATGGAGCAATTATGGGCGAACCTTTTTCAGGCATTAAATTTTATAGAAACGTACTAAAAATTCGTGCTGGCTTAACTGGAATGTACGCTTTTTGGAGGGTCGCTGTCCTCAGCGACCGAACATACGCCACCCAAACGGTCACTGAGGACAGCGACCCTCCAAAATATTTCATTCACCTATAATTGCTACATAATTGCCGACCTCTAATTGCTCCAGAATGAGAGTAATTTACCCCCCTCGGCTCCGTACGTTTTCTCACGCCGCTGACTGCGCTTGACGCTTGCCTCCGTCGCTCGCTAACGCACTCCGCAAACTCACAGGAAAACCGGACAGCTATTCCACTGACTGAAGGGACAATGCGAGGCGAAAGCCGACGTCGAAGTACCCGGCAACCTGAGTTTCGTTTTTTGTTAAATTCAACTTTTGACTTGAAAAATAACGTTACATTATGTAACCTTAAAACATTGATACGATAGTTTTATCCTGAATCCGTGAAGGTTTTCTTTGAATGTAGTTGCCAGGCAGTAAGTATTTAGCTGTAGTGACTACTGCAACTGCTTACTAACGAAGCAAATGCATTTAAAGAAAGCCTCCGCGAAGTGGCGACATATTGCTAATTGGTAAAATACCTAATAGTTATTTCGTCTTGAACCTACCGTCACGGATT
>JAJFLO010000057.1 GCA_021772675.1 Verrucomicrobiota bacterium
AACATACAATACCCATAGAGCCGATTATCAAGATTACTGCCAATACCGACATTCGGCTTAGTTCAACAGTATTTTATCGATCATGCACTGGCATCCCTCTAATATTTTGTTTCTGCCCTCTTTGTAGGTGCACGATCGATAAAATACTAATCAATATAATGACTCGTAATAGTAAGTTTATGAATAATCCAGGTTAGTTAATTCATTGAGATATTTATATATAGTGTCTGTCCAGAAATGGCTTATTTGGTTGGCTTGGAGGCTTTACAAATAACTCGGGCATTCCTGCCTGAGCAATAAACTGGGTTAGCAGACAGGAATGTCCGCTTTACTTTTTGTCATTTCTGGACAGACACTATATACTGCCAGTAGTAGATTTTTCGACATTCGTTTATCATTGTAGGTAGAAACATTACAGAAACGTGTCGAAAACCTAATCGCATTTGGTATAAAATGAGTAGATATTTGTTACATCGTGTATGACCAGAATGGGTGGTATCCAAAGCCCCGGATAATTGAGTATATGCCCGCCTTTGAAAAACAAAATAGGAGATTTATATGAGTTACAGAATCGTTCAATTTTTTTCCTTCATGATAATTTTGATATTTATGGCATCATGCGGAGATAATCATAATCATGACCATTCAAAACATGAGGTCTCGGCTGATTCTCATAATCATTCACATCACGAACATGATCATGCTCAAGAATCCCAGGATTTTGGTATGGTGTTGGATAATGGCAAGAAGTGGAAAATGGATGACCATACCAGGTCGATGTTCATAAAAATGGTGTCCTCATTTACTGCTGCGAATCATAGCTCCGTTATGGGTTTACAGAAGTCTGGTATTCAATTAAAAGGCCAAATCGATGACTTGATAAAGGGATGTACAATGGTCGGTAACGCTCATAATCAACTTCATGTATTTTTGACCGGATATATTCCAGCGGTTGAAATGCTTGTGTCTTCCAGTGATCTTAAATCAGGTAGAGATCAAGCATTAAAGGTAAAAAGGTTTCTTGATATTTATGATCGTTATTTTGAGTAAAAAAATATTAACTAAACCGTAAAAACATGAATCAACCTTCATTATTCAGGCTAAGCTTTCTCATCGCAAAGTTTGTGAGAAAACCGGGCTAAGTCGTCTTGTTACGATGCTAAAGTCCGACTGACTGCTAGTTGAATTGATTGGTAAAAACAATGAGATATCCCTCAAAATTACTTGAGTTTCCGCTTCTTCAGGCTCGCTGCCCACATTGTTTAGAAAAGACTATATTCGAGCTTTGGAAGCATGAATATAACAAACTAATAATTCAAGACGTTGAATACCTTATTCGTTGTGCGAATTGTAAGTTTGAGATTAATGTACCCAAGGAACACTACTCAATGTATAAGAATCTAGGTATAAAATATTCTGAATTGGAGGCCAATTCAATATCGCAGGACGACTTCCTTGAGGTACTTGGAAAGATGAATCTGCCCGAGCTTGATGAACTTCAATTAGAATCTGAAACTTGGTTATGTAAATGTGGCGAAGAAAATCCTACAAATTTTGCGTCATGCTGGAAGTGTAAAAGTGAAGCAACCATCGAAGTAAAACCATCAACACCAAAAGAAATTCGCCTAAGAGACGGTTTCCCTTGGGAGTAATTATCTCTGGTGAGTCGGATTGATTCAATCATTTGGTGCTATAAAAATTTCCGCTATTAATTTTCTCCATGGATGGACAATTAACCTGATTAATTCATGCGATTTGTCGCTAGAGCACTTAACTCGCTCATAATAAATTGATTAGAGAAAATTTCACAATGAAAGTGAATTTTCATTCACTGAGATGTAAAATTGAGTTAATCGGTTTATTTGAGCAGAGATTAGGGCTCGCAGCAGAATACTGATGAATTATTCAGGTTAGATAAATCTGTAATATTTATCAGGAATTTTGCAGCAATAGAATTTTTTATATACTGCAAGCAGTAGGTTTTTCGACATTCGTAATTCATTTCAGGCAACAATTTTACAGAAACCTGTCGAAAACCTGATGGCTGTCGGTATAGCAGTGGAGTATTTATTGTCTGTACAGAGAACACATGAAACAAATATCAATTCACTTTACGTTTGATCTGGTAATTTTCTTATTTGGGATTGCTACCGTGATCATTTTTGGGAATTCATCAAGTATTGCGGATCCTGCATTAGTGGTGGATTCAAGTTTTGAGACAAAAGAAAAGAATACGGGCAATCCGAATACTGTGCTTCGACGGACGGAAGCAAGATCTCTTAGATCCGCTATCACGGAAAATAGTGCTGATTATAACTGGCCACAATGGCGAGGCCCCCTTGGTACTGGGGTAGCGCCACATGCCAAGCCTCCGATAGAATGGAGTGAAGATAATAATATCCGTTGGAAACTGGAACTTCCGGGAAAGGGACATTCGACACCGGTTGTCTGGAATGATCACGTTTTCGTAACTGCTTCGGTGTCACTTGGAGATGCCAGACCTCTTACTACCGGCCATCGTTCAGGAGCCCACGACAACGTTATGGCTGTGCCCCTCCAGAAATTTTTAGTCATAGCGATAAACCGTCGAGACGGACAGATTTTCTGGCAAAAGACCGTTCGTGAGAATACGCCGCATGAAGGTGGTCATTATAGTGGAAGTTATGCGTCGGCGTCGCCGGTCACTGATGGCGAGCGGGTTTATGCTTTCTTTGGTTCTCAGGGTCTTTATTGCCTAAGCTTGAGCGGTAGTATTCTTTGGCAGACGGACCTTGGCGACATGCATACCAAGCATGGTCATGGCGAGGGAAGTTCGCCAGCTTTGTACAAGAATACGTTGGTCGTCAATTGGGATCATGAGGGGGCGTCGTTTGTTGTTGCTATTGACAAGCGAACTGGCGAGCAACGGTGGAAACGGAAGCGGGATGAGGTTTCGTCATGGTCTACACCAATAGTCGTCAATCATAAAAATAGACCACAAGTCATTATCAGCGCGACCAAACGAATACGGAGCTATGATCTCACAACCGGGGATACTGTATGGGAGTGTGGAGGACTTTCCAACAATGTTGTTTCCTCGCCAGTGTCTGCTGCCGGAATGGTGCATGCAGGTAGTAGTTACGAAAAGCGTGCTATGCTGGGTATACGTCTAGATGGGGCAGCGGGTGACATCACAGGGTCAAAGCAAATAGTCTGGCAGATAAATCGTTATACGCCTTATGTTCCATCACTATTGCTTTACGACGACACGCTGTACTTTCTTAAACATTATCAGGGGATTCTTTCATGTGTGAATGCACAGAGTGGCCGTATATTGTATGGTCCCATAAGGCTCCCCGATATCTACAATGTCTATGCCTCACCGGTTGGTGCAGCGGGCCGATTGTATATAACGTCCCAAGATGGTATTACTCAGGTACTCGTTCACGGATCGACGCCAACGGTACTGGCTGCAAACGAATTGGATGACAACTTTAGCGCGTCTGCTGCATTGGTAGAAGGAGAAATATTTCTGCGCGGGCATCGATATCTTTATTGCATCGCCAACAAATAAAACAAGTTTTGGGTGAACCCTTAACATCTACACCATTTCTGGTACCGTGAAATTTTTAGGAAGGATTGGCAGTCTCTAAGCTCGTGATATCCCAATTTAATGGACTAATGGCGTATCATTTTTCTGGATTTTTGGCTTGCTTTCTATGTAAAAGATTTTTGAAGAGATTAATGGTTTTCTTTGATTGTGATTTTTTTGGTTTAGAAAGTTGTATTGGTTTTTTAGGTGGGTGTTCAATAATGTTGACACCATAATAATTGAATTTATTAATACCTGGATAGTTTGATGTGTCAATATTCAACAAATACTTTAGAGACTTACCTGGATAAAATTTATCTGTCATTTCCCAAGTTTGATATACATGGTCATCGTCATCACCAATCATCATGTTACCTGATAGTATCCACTGTAGCGACCATGGATTCATCATACGGCCAGCAGTGGGATGATTGGTAATCGAGGCGGATAATTGGATTGTTTTGGAGGTAACATATGAGTCTTTTATGGAATATATGGGAAATTCCGAATATAAATCCGGTTTAGCGGGTTTTGTAAGACCTTGGACAATATCACTCCATTCAGTTTCAATCTTGTCTTTATTTTGGGCCTTAATCTTAAAAGAATACAAAATATCTGGAGTCAAATTTGATATGGTGATAGATTTCCATTTGTATTTGGACAACCAAGTTGGGGATTCGCTAAAATTTCCGGTCGCGTCGATATAAAAACCATCTGTATCATTAATGATAGCGTATAGTGTCATTTCGGGATTGTTATTCGAATCTATATCGATACTAAGAGAGTAGGGGGTTGAATTAACTATTTTTAAAGGAAATGGGCGATTGGCCAAGGTATATGAATAGTGAACTTTTGATGGTTGTGTTGTATTTAAATTAACGGATTTGTCGCGTGCTTTAATTTTATATCCGTACAATGTGTTGGGAATTAATATTGAATTAGTATAGGTTCGTTCTTCCATCCAACCTGAATCTTTACAATTATTTTCGGCTCGTTCGCATTCAAAATAATATTCAATGATTGTGTCAATTTCATCTTCTGCTTTAATTGCGCTCATGGAAATAGCCGTACTTGATTGTGGATATGGAATCGTTTCAAATTGCATTGGGTCTGGTCTGGGGGGGCGTAGATCATTGGCACGTTTGACATTCATTAAGTATTTAGGGCGTATACTGGTACTACATTTTTGATCACCAATAAACACCTTAAAGTAATACTCGGCAATATCGTGATCATCGGGTTGCCATTCAGTTTTCCATTCTGCTTTTGCGAAGTATTTATTGCCCAATCGATAAACGCCAATATTCTTTATTTCTGGTTTTTCGATTTTATTATCTCCAAAAAGATCTTTTTCCCATATTTCCCAATGAGCGAGTGTACCGGGATCAATTCCTTCAACTTCAGCTGATAATACGGCGATGTTTCCTTCAATGATGTCATAGGGTTTTTCCCATTTACATTTAAGGATTGTTTCCGGTATTCTAAAATCAATATCAATATATGGAGCTTCTTTTGAACCCCATCCATAAATGTAGCCATAGTAATTATTCTGATTATTATATCGGATACCAATAGCAAACCAATCCTCATCTAATTGGTTTTTCAGATAGCTATTCCCTTTGTCGCCCAACTCAAGGCTCCATGTACCATTAAAAATCCGTGCATTTTTCAAATATGGATCGCCGTAAAAAATGTCAAACCATCGCATTGGAAAATCGATTAAAAGAGGATCTCTATTGATATGAGTGAAATCAACAATTGGACCAGTGCCATCATCTTCATAAACAGAAAGGTTAAGCGTCACGGAGGTAATGATGACGTTATCTTTGATTTCTGACAAATCGAATCGAAACCAACCGCCGGACTTAAGATTTGGAAACCTGGGAGATTGCCCGACCAAGAGAAAATCCGTAACGTTTCCCCAGCCTGTACCATCAGTAAAAACGGTTCCTGTACTAAATGGCTCCTTAGTTGCATAAATACGTTTAGTGTCCGCATGGGTTTGTATGGATATGACACTATATAAGAAGTAAAAAAATAGAAAATGATTGCTTTGTCCAGGCGTGTTAAACATATATTTGGTCATAAGTTATTTTGTATTTTAATATTATAGCAAAATGAAGTTGCTTAACTTATTCTGAGAATATTACTTTTCAAAGATTCAGGTTAGTTATGGGGAGTTCTTGAATTTGCAAAATGTATTTTTCCTAACTTATCATAAGTTGGAATCCGTTCACCCTCCGGGCAATGTTATTATGTTGCATCTGTTTCGTTAGAAAGGAATTGCAGTAGTAAATAACGTATCATCCTTCCTGGTTAACATCAGAAGTACACTAACATTGTGAAATATCTGGGTTAAGATCCTGTTTGGATTAATCCGACGAAGTTGGAATGATTCTACATATCAAATGTTTTATAGCGAACCTCCAAATTTAATTTGCCGTTGCCAGATTTTGTAAATTATTGGCTAACCTATATTATTTTCGGTATTAATATCTCTAAAAAAATGTTACAAATTTATAAAAATTATGAATTTTCCTATTGTAAATATTACTTTTCACACGAAATTAGAAATTTTTTAAAACAAGAGGGAACTTTAATTACACGTGTATGTCTGAGTATTCTTAATTTGGAAATCAGATCGAAGAGTTTTTAATAATAGTTTACCTGAGTGCAGTTTAATACGATTATTTTTGGATAAAATTTATGATCAAAGTAGAGAATCTAAATAAATGGTTTGGTCCGAATCATGCGGTCAATGGCGTGTCTTTTAATGTTAACAAGGGAGAAGTCTTAGGATTTCTCGGTCCTAACGGCGCTGGAAAATCGACAACCATGAGAATGATTACGGGATTTATTCCTGTAGATGAAGGAAGTATCACAATCGGAGGCTTCGATATTGATGAAGATCCCATCAAAGCCAAATCTCTTATGGGATATCTACCAGAAAACGCCCCGGCATATAGCGATATGACCGTTACAGCTTTTCTCCGATTTATTGCATCTTTAAGAGGATTGTCTGGTAGTGATCGAACAATTGCCGTTGAAAAGGTTATTGAAACGTGTTTCCTACAAGCCGTTCGTCATCAACCTATCGAAACCCTTTCCAAAGGATTCCTGCACCGGACCTGCTTTGCCCAATCCATTATCCATGATCCTGAAGTGCTCATTTTAGACGAACCAACGGACGGGCTTGATCCAAATCAAAAGTATGAAGTTCGAAACTTAATAAAACGAATGAGTGAGCGAAAAGCAATTATTCTCTCAACGCATATTCTTGAAGAAGTTGACGCCGTTTGTTCCAAAGTAATTATTATCAACAACGGGAAACTCGTTGCGGATGGACTCCCTACGGAATTGAAGAAACGATCCGCTATGGCGGATTCGGTTATTGTTAAACTAAATAATGCAAAATATGACGATGTTTCATCAAGACTTGAAGGAATAGACGGCGTTGATAGCGTGATGTGTTTGATTGAAAATGAATATTTTTGTTCAGCACGAGTCATTCCCAAAAAGACAGGTGAAAATTATCAGAATGGACTGGCCGAAAAAATTTATCATGAAGCAAACGACGCCGGTTGGGAAATCTGTGAATTAAAAACAGATGAAGGTCGACTGGACGATGTGTTTAGATCAATTACAACTTCAGACGTAAGTGAGGGGACAAAATGAGTGGTACTGTTTCGAATATAAGCGCGGTAACAAAAAAGGAACTTTATAGTTATTTTGTTTCACCAGTAGCGTATGTTTTTATGATCATATTTTTAATTTTAACTGGTTTTTTTACATTTATGCTTGGTGGTTTTTTTCAACGAAACGAAGCCAATCTTGCGTCGTTTTTTCTTTGGCATCCATGGCTCTATATGTTTTTGGTTCCTTCTGTCGGTATGCGTGTATGGTCGGAAGAGCGCCGAAGCGGTACATTGGAACTTCTCTTTACATTACCAATTACTGCCTGGCAGGCCATTTTAGGGAAATTTATTGCGGGCTGTGTATTTTTGTTTCTTTGCCTATCTCTGACATTTCCAATGGTCTTGACAGTAAATCATCTTGGTGATCCGGATATGGGCGCGATCTTGTGTGGTTATATTGGGAGCTTTTTAGTCGCGATTACGTTCTTGGCAATAAGTGGCTTAACATCGTCGTTGACTCGAAATCAGGTCATTAGTTTCATTATTTCTCTGGTACTGTGTTTACTGCTGATACTGGCAGGATGGCCACCGATTACGGATTTATTTGTTAAGTGGGCTCCTATTTGGGTGGTTGATTTTGTTGCGGCCTGTAGTATTATTCCGCATTTTGAGGGATTGCAACGGGGCGTGATAGATAGTAGGGATATTGTTTATTACCTATCATTGATAATATTCTCATTATTTTCAACCAGTGTAGTATTACGGAGTCGAAAAACGAGTTAGTGCAATTGGGCTTCAGGGAAATAAATTAATTTTGATGAAATTTTAAGGTGAAATAGGAATGTCAAAAAACAATAAAAATATTCAAACATTATTATTCTCTGCGACGGGAATTGTCGTTATGGCGGTACTGATGGTAGCAATCAACGTCATTACAAATCATCTTCATTTAAGGAAAGACTTAACTGAGGATAAACTATATACGTTATCCGATGGTTCCAAACAGATAATTAAGAAACTAAAAAGTCCTGTCACACTTCGGTTTTATTGTACACGAAGTCAAACGGAAATGCCGATATATCTAAAAAGCTATGCAAAACGAATAGAGGATTTACTAAAGGAATACCAAATAGCTGGTGGAGGTAAATTGAAAATCGAAAAGTATGACC
Organism: Verrucomicrobiota bacterium; assembly: GCA_021772675.1. Lineage (GTDB taxonomy): Bacteria > Verrucomicrobiota > Lentisphaeria > JABSQK01 > JAJFLO01 > JAJFLO01. The sequence continues at coordinate 8,376 of JAJFLO010000057.1, forward strand.
CGTCTCCAGATTCGGATGCCGAAGACGCGGCTTCCCTGGATGGAATTGATGGTCAAACATTGCAAACCGGTGAAAAAATCTATTTAGGTTTGGCGGTTAATTCAATCGACGAAACATTATCCATTCCGTTTTTATCACCAAATAACGAGAGTACGTTGGAATATGATATAACTCGCTTGATTCTACGAGTCGCCAATCCATCTCAGATAGTAGTTGGTATCATGTCAACTCTTCCTGTGATGGGGGATGCGCCACCGCCAAACGTGGGATATCCACAACGTCAGGCTCCTACTCCCTGGGTATTTGTGTCTGAATTGAAGAAGGACTTTGATGTGCGTGAAATCGAAATTGATGCAGCGAATATTCCTGAAGATATTTCAGTTCTTGTCGTGGTTCATCCAAAAGAAGTTTCCGATCAAACTCAGTTTGCTATTGACCAGTACGTTTTAGGAGGGGGAAAGCTTATCGCTTTTGTCGATCCCATGTCAGCCATTGAATCTCAGTTTGCAAAATCAGATTCAGGTAGACCGTCGCCGCCGGGTTCGTCAACTCTGAAATTTCTTTTTGATGCCTGGGGAGTTGAATTTGATACCCAAAAAATTATTATCGATATGAAAAATGCCACCGAAGTTGGCGGACAGGGGGGGCAGCGTCAGACGTCGCCTTCAGTTCTGAGTTTGGACTCTAGATCACTGAACGTTGGGGACATCATTGCCAGCTCGTTGGATAAAGTTATTTTTGCTTATTCAGGGGCATTTACTGGTGAAGTCGAAGATGGACTAACCAAAACGGTTTTGGTCCATACATCTAAACAGTCTCAGCTTGTAGAAAGTTATAAGGCACAGTTGCCTGAGAAGGCGATAGCAAAAGATTTTAGACCCGATGACAAAGAGTATGCCTTGGCCATCCGTCTGGTCGGAAATTTTAAGACTGCTTTTGAAAACGGTGCTCCTGCTGGTGAGGGTGATGACAGCGCGTCGCAGGAATCCGAATATTTGAAAGAGTCAGCAGAATCAGGAGCCGTAATTCTGGTGGCCGATGCAGACATGATTTACGACGATTTTTGGGTCAGGAAAACAAGTTTTTTCGGACAAACAATTCACCAGGTATTTAGTGATAATAATAATCTGTTACAAAACAGTGCTGAGCAGTTAAGCGGGGATAGTAGCCTGATCTCAATTCGATCACGAGGGGTTACTAATCGTCCTTTTCTTATTGTTAAGGGTATGCAGCTTGAGGCAGAAAAAAAATATAAAAAAGAAATTAGTGATCTAGAAGAGGAATTATCAGAAGCACAGCAAAAGATTGGCGAGCTGAACCGAACTAAAAAAGATCAGAGTCAACGGTTTATTATGTCGAAAGAACAAGCAAGAGAACTTGAAAAATTTCAAGAAAAAAAGGTTGAAGTTAATCAGAGGTTAAAGGAATTACGAAAACAGCTTAGAAAAGACGTCGATAGTCTGGAAATTCAATTAAAGTTAATTAATATTGCTAGCGTTCCGGCGGGTGTTTGTGTTTTCGGCCTCATGTTTGCATTCATTAGGAAAAGAAGGATGGCAGGTAAATGAAAATCGGACAGTTATTAATCTTAATCATCATTTGTGCAATCATTGGCGCAGCCGGCTGGATGGTAACGAAAAAGGGACAAAGTTCCTGGGAAGGGCAGGATTCAGTTGTCGGACAAGAGCTCTATCGTGATTTTCCGTTAAATGATATTTCCAATGTGGTTATCAGGTCAAAGGAAAACTTAGTGGAATTGAGCAAAAATGGTGACTATTGGACGGTTTCGAGTAATTATTCTTATTATGCAGATTTTGTCAAGATAGCAGATTTCCTAAAAAAAATAAAAGATCTGAAACTCGTTCAAAAAATAGAACTTGGAAGTAATGATTTTGGACGGCTGCAATTAAATTCACCAGAACAGGAATCTGATACAGGGGTTGAAATTGAGTTCTTAAGCGGCAGTAATGCGTCATTAGGAAAAATTATATTGGGCAAAGAACATATGAAAAAGGCTGAAGGCAGTACGCCAGGGCCTGGAGGAGGGTGGCCCGACGGTCGATATATTTATCAGCCAAAATCGAAAATAGTCGCATTGGTCTCTGAAACGTTCAGCAGTGTCTCAGATGAAAATGATAATTGGCTTGATAAGGGATTTATCAAAGCTGATAAGTTAAAAAGCGTTATAGTTAAAAAAAGTGGGACTGAGTTATGGCGCGTTTCAAAGGAAACCGAAAATGGTACATTGAAATTGGACGGTGACATTGCCTCGGATGAAGAAGTGGATTCATCTAAGATTAGTGGAATTGATGGTTCGTTGCGTTACCCCAGTTTTAACAAGGTTGCAGATCCTTCTCTAGGAGATGATGTCCACGGTTTTAGTGACGGAAGAGAATTTATCGCTGAGACGTTTAATGGATTTACTTATAGCATTTCTGTCGGGAATAAAGACGATGACGGCAATTATCCTATACGGGTCGCTGTCGATTATATTGAACCTCCGGCAACGGTGGTTCCTGAAGATGAAGGCGAAGATGCTAAAGCCATGCGTGAGGCTGAAGAAGCTAAAACGATTGCTGAAGCGAAAGAAAAATTTGAAAATGAGTCTAAACGGTATACTAAGTGGGTCTATATCGTTTCGTCATACATTGTCGATGATATGATTCTGGATCGAGGTGATCTCATCAAGAAAAAGGAAATTCCCAAGGACGATCCTTCTCCTGATGACCCGCTTCCAGTAACCGTACCTAATATGCCTCAATTCCCTGAGGGCAGTAGTTCCCAGTGAGAAGAATGTTATTGGGTAAATATTTTTTAAAAAATGCTGAATTATAGATACCCATCGTTGGTTAAATCCTCGCGATGCGCCATCTGCTTCTCTCATAATAATACATTCGAAATTTGTCCCTAAATTTTCTATGAAAAATTCACTAAAGGTGAATTGGTGACTAATATGTTTGAACAATTAACCCGCATTTCTTCATAAAGCATCTACTAAGAGAACGTATACCACGTCACATCTTGCCTTGACTATTGAATTGCGTGCGTTGCGATACATTGTCATTCTCTATCCATCTGCAAAATACTGAAATGACGCAATCTAAGTACTCTCGTTACGAAGTTGGCGAGAAAAAAGCGGGCTAAGGTTATTGCAGTTAATGACTTCTCTATTTAACCCTGTTCGTGGGGCTAACCCGGATTTTTTCACAATACTTTTATTACAAAAGCGTATATCACCTAAATTCAAAGTCTTATCTTGTTTCGCGAGCTGAATGTATCTTTCTGCTGGACAGCAGAATCATCCGCTCGTCTAACGGCAAACCACTGAATTATAGGAAATCTATGCTTTCTCACTACAACGTTTGTAAGAAAATCGGGCTAATTTCCCGACATTAGCGTCCAGTTTGATATCCTTTTTTAAGGTATTTACGACACACCGAAGGAGCCCAGATTTTCGATAAAACACATTGATTACAGGCAGTAAACCCAGTTTCAAATTTCCAGTATCCTTGGGTATACATATCTCACTTCTTGTAGCAGCTGATTACTGAAAATCTATTTTTTATTCAGTAAATCATTCAAAATAAACATCATTTGCTTCAAATACTGGGCCAGTATAACACGTCCTCACATACTCCCAACCATCACTATTTGCAGCTTTTATTTTTATTACGCAGGTAAAACATGCACCGACTCCGCAGCACATTGGCATATCAAAACTCAAATATGAATTGACATGATGTTTCATCGCAAGTTTACCCACAGCTTCAAGCATGGCGTTAGGACCACAGGCATAAACGACTGCTGGTTGATTTTGTATAGAGTTTAATTTCTGTTCTAATACATCTGTGACAATTCCTTTGTGACCATAGGAACCATCATTTGTAGTAATATTTACTTCAAATCCAGTTTGCTTAAATTCATTTTCCACGAGAATATCGTCTTTTGTTCTGGCTCCGAGAACACAGCAGCCAGGAGCAACAGCGGTTTTTGCTACAAGGTAGGTTGACGCACATCCATAGCCGCCTGCAACTATAATGACTGATTTCTTATTTGTCGCTGTGGGAAATCCATTACCTAATGGACCAAGAAGGTTTACCACTGTACCTGGTAAAAGCATGGAAAGTGCCTTGCTGCCTTTGCCGATAACTTTATAGATCAATGATAGGGTTCCCAGTTTGGTGTCCACATTATAAATGCTAAAGGGGCGACGAAGAAGTAAATTCGGTGAGGTTGGAAGTTGTAAATGAACGAATTGGCCAGGTACCACCGAAGGGGAAATAATGGGTGCTTGAAATGTGATACAGTAGTAATCACCTTTGTAATTTTTATTTTCTAATATTTGAGTATTTTCCTGAAAATTATTCAGACTCATTGCGAACCCGGTCTTTTTCCCTTTCACATTTTTCATTTATTGAGGCAATTTCAACATGAAGATCGGATTTGAGTTGCTCAATTTGTGTTAGATCACCATACGCTCTTTTTAGCTTATCCTGATTCATCACTTGAGCTTCCGCAGTTTTAGCCTGATATTTTATGTCAATTTCTGCTATGGCTTCTTTTTGTTTATCTGTTAGTTTTTTAGTTGGCTCATCATTAAATCGTTCCATTGCCAATTCAATCGCACTTTTCATCGTAACTACCTTTTTGCAAGATTAAGAATTATTTTAAAATTTCAAATTCGCAAACATCTGCCAGTGTTCTTTTATCAATAACACCTGATATGGCATCACGCAGCTCTGCCATGACTATATGAAATCGGCAATGCCATTTTTCTGAACAAAAACGGGGATGTTCAATGCTCACGCACCCGATTGGAGCAACATCGCCTTCAAATAATCGTATTATTGATCCAAATGTAATAAACTTTGGTGATTTAATTAAAATATATCCTCCGCCAGGTCCAATCCGACTATCCACATATCCCTCGTTTTTTAATTTTGCTAAAATTTGTTCTAGGAATTTTATCGGAATACTTTCACGTTTTGATATTTCTTTAGCTGACAGGTATTCCTGATTAGCATAGACAAGACCCAATTCTACCATAGCTCTGAGTGCATAGTCTGTACGTTTTGATAAATTCATAGCAATGGTATTTTTATACTCATTTTAGAGGTTTTTAATGCGAATCTGAGCCCTTGTTGATGTGTTGACTAGCACAATCGAAAGGATGTTCTCCTGTATATTCTGATTTACCGAAGAGTGGTGATATGCTGCGCAAACCCAATTTGAAAATGTGATGGCTTTTATCGCTATTCTTTTGATTTCAAAACCATTCTATGTACCAACCCAAATCCGTGAAGAATGTTTCGCAAATTAATACTACCATTGGTCACAAATATGTTTTATTAAATACTCAATATAACTATTTAGTATAACACATAATTTCTACAACACTTTCAAATTCAAAGCGTTGTGTAAAATTATCAAAAAAACTTCGCGGATTTTGCGTAGCAATTCTTAAATAAGTCTACATATACACCGATTTTATTACAATTTGTAATAAGGTTGGATAGGATATAATTCAATCTTTCATTATCTAACCTGATTAATTCATCCGGCTTCTACTGCGTGCGCATATCTCATTTCATATAAGCGAGTTATGAAGAACCCAAAGACTTGAAATAGTTCACTATTCCTTCACCTTCGGAACCTAAATAACTCATTGATCTAAAGTAAGTTAGGCACTCTCGAGACGAAACCGCATGAATTAATCAGGCTAAAAATAAAATTTATTTTATTCTGATAGGTTCACCACGATTGTCGACGTGGTGTTCCGTTACCCTTAACACGTTTATCGCCACGTTGAGGCCTTGCTTCATTCACGACTATTAATCGGCCACCTAATTTTGATCCGTTTAAATTTTCAATAGCGTTTCTTGCATCTTCATTTGCCTTTATTTCTAAAAATGCGAATCCTCTTGAATTCCCTGTAAATTTATCTTTAATAATTGTCGCTGAATTTACTTGTCCATAGGCTTCGAATGCAGTTTTTAATTCATTCTCGTCAACTTTGAAATCAAGATTTCCAACAAAAATATTCATCATAACCTCCTTAATTGTAGTGTTTTCATATGATTGGCTCTTAATTATTACGCCTAACTAAAAGATTGTATAGTTTTTGCTTATTTTACCGCTATCGACTTGTGAATTACTATTAAAATGGTTACCGTTTTATTTCAAGGTAATTTTGTATTAATTATACAGATAAAACATAGACAATTCGCTTGTAAATCTTTTAGTATGATTAAGTCGAGAATTAGCAGTAAATGAGGCCCTATCAACATAGGTTTATTTGGGTTCAAATTGCCATTGACGGCGAAATTAGTCATGAAGGAAGCAATATTTCTTCTCTATATATCACGGTTCTACAGGTGAAGCTAGGATGTTTCCCAAAACAGCGTTACTATAATTAAATTACCACTGAGCGGCAACCTAAAACATTATCGATTCCCTTTAAATTAGGAATGCTCTTTTTTGCCCCGGAATCATTGTGAGATTTAGGCTTGCACCGACCAATAGTTTATTGAGTACTTCATTTCACTGGATTTAGCCTAAATAATTCATCAGTATTCTGCTGTGAGCCCTAATCTCTGCGCAAATAAGCCGATTAGCTCAATTTTACATCTCAGTGAATGAAAATTCACTTTCATTGTGAAATTTTCTCTAATCAATTTATTGCGTAGCCTTGGGTTTATTACCCCGCTGCTCGCAGCGTTCCTATTTAAAGGTTTTTTCCCGATACCCCGACCGCTTGCGGCGGGGTAGTTCATTATGAGCAAGTTAAGTGCTCTCGTGACGAATCGCATGAATTAATCAGGCTAGAGAGTCGAAAATTAACTATCTGAGATAGTTATGCTAACCATTGTGTCTTCCTGTTCGATAATGTTAACGACATCCAGTCCTTCAATAACTTTGCCGAATACGCTGTGTTTATCATCTAACCAAGGTGTTTCAACATGAGTGATGAAAAATTGACTTCCATTGGTATTAGGACCTGCATTTGCCATGGATAAAATTCCGGGTCCATCATGTCTTAGTTCAGGATGGAACTCATCTTCAAATGTATAGCCAGGTCCTCCGCGCCCAGTGCCTTCTGGACACCCCGCCTGCACCATGAAATCATTGATGACACGATGAAATTTTAGCCCGTCATAATAGCCTTTTTCCACCAGTGATTCAAAATTTTTCACGGTTTTGGGTGTCTTATCCTCATGCAATTCTAATTTAATGTTTCCCTTATTTGTTTCTATGGTGGCTCTTTTCATATGATCTCCTTATAATTGGCTGTTTTGTTGTCTAATCTGAATAATTCATCAGTATTCTGCTGCGAGCCCTAATCTCTGCTCAAATAAACCGATTAACTCAATTTTACATCTCAGTGAATGAAAATTCACTTTCATTTTGTGAAATTTTCTCTAATCAATTTATTATGAGCGAATTAAGTGCTCTCGCGACGAATCGCATGAATTAATCAGGCTAAGGGACTGGAAATAAATAACTCATCGAAATTTCTGTTCCATTTTTACATCGCATTTAATCGCAACTCAATCAGAACGTCAACATAGTAGGAAACTACTGCTATGGGTTTGTTCAATCGTTACAATCAAATCTGAAGCAAACTTGATCGCGCTATCGATGAGTTACTTATTTCCAGTTCCCAAGTTACTATTCTAAATTAAGAGTAGCTAAATCGAATAAATCACTTTTATTCTACTTAGCCTGTATTATGCATAAACTTTCTATTATAAGTCATCATATCACATAATATCAGTGAGTTGTGAAGTTATTCGGGTTCGAAATAGTTCACTATTTCTGCACGCGAATGAAATTTATAACTCACTGATATTATGTGATATGATGACTTATAATAGAAAGTTTATGCATAATGCAGGTTAGTCAGTGACTTACTAATCAAGTTAATCACTCCTGTGATAAATTGGGTGAATTCGTTGGGATAGTCAGCGCCATTCAAATTTTGTGATGAAATTGTATAATAATTTTATTCAAATTCCTTAGGATTAGTTAATTTAAATACAATTGCAGCCAAGGCACCACCTGTTAGTGGCCCAACCAAATATAACCATAATATGCCGAATGACTTTGAAATAAAGTTATGACCAATGGCTACAGCCGGGTTGAATGCGCCGCCAGATATTGGACCGCCAGCTAGAGCCGCAGCCAATACGGTAAATCCAATTGCTAAACCGTAAAATGAATTATTCTCATGATCTTTAGACGTTGCAACATTAAGAACAACGGATGCTAACGCAAATGTAAATAATACTTCTACAGCTAGTGCCTGCAAATTACCTACACCATCTCCGGGTAATATGGAAATACTTTTTCCCATTATGAAACAAGAAATTCCTGCTGCGACTATTGCACCCAGAACCTGACTTACTACATATAAAGCGGCTTCTTTGCCTTCAATAACGCCTCGAATCAAACAAGCCAAAGTGACAGCAGGGTTATAATGAGCCCCAGAAATATGCCCTCCCATATAGACCATTACCATAAGAATCGACCCAATTGCAATCGGAGCAAAGATTGTTTCTGAACTGACTGTAAGGCCTATGACAAATACTAAGAAAAATGTACCAATAAATTCGGTAATATAATTTTTCATATGCGATTCTTTTTTAGTTAAGTGCAGCTAATGCAGCCGAATAGTTGGGTTCGTCAGCTATTTCACCGACTTGTTCCGTATGAATGACATTTCCTGACTCGTTGATAATGACGATAACGCGTGATAATAAACCTTTTAGTACACCGGTCGTAATTTCAATGCCGTATACTTTACCAAATTCCGGTGAACGAAAGACTGAACCCGTTTCCACATTGCTTATTCCTTCAGCACCGCAAAAACGACTTGCTGCGAATGGTAAGTCTGCTGATATGCATAAGATCTTTGTGTTATCAAGTTTTCCGGCTTCTTCATTAAATCGCTTAATTGATGCTGCGCATGTCGGTGTATCCACGCTTGGAAATATATTCAAGATTAGTCGTTTTCCAGAATAATCTTGAAGTATTGCTTCGGAAAGGTCCGGTTTGGTTACCGAAAAATCAGGAGCTTTACTCCCATTTTGTGGTAACTCTCCAATCGTTTCAAGTGAGTTGCCATGCAGTGTTATCGTAGCCATTATAAAACCCTTTCCAATTTTAGCTCTTTACAGGAGTCTTTTTTAATAGACATTTGCAAAAAGCATATTTAGATATGTTTACTGATTTGATCGATAATCATGTCTACCGAATCATCAATATATTTAATATTTTTAACTAAGTCGTCAAACTGTTGAATATCGTTCCAATCACAACTATCATCAAGCGCAGATAATAATTCTGTCAACATACTGGATGCTTGTGCGAATGAGATCATTTCTTCGGCAGGCAAATCTTCCGGCAAGCATTTATTTTTATCCAAAAATCTCAACCATTCAAGTTGTTTATCAATTATTTTTAGAATATGATGTCGTAGTTCTCCACTTTTTTGATCTTTAAATGGATTATAGGTTTTTTTAATTGATTTCCACAAATCCTTTATGAAACGATGAAAGGCTTTCTCCTGTTCATTATCATAAAATTCAATAACCCGCGACTTGAAACATCGACGAAAAACGGCATCAAAACTATTCCCGCCACCAAACAGTTCATCACACATATATGCTTCAATTTCCGTCTGACAAAGTGAAATTCCGGTATCTTCCAGAATACTGTTTAGAGAATCTGTGCATCCCGTATTTTCCGTTGTAAAGCCTGCTTCTCCAAAATCTAATTCATCCTCAGGATCCTGGTCGGACCACCAAAGAATCGCACACATACCTACTGTTTTTATGGCAATTTCATCACTCCAACTCAAAAAACCACCGATATGCATGACAGGATTTTTCAATAAACTTTCATCGGCATAGAAAAATGTCCAGGCCAGTTGGTCATACGCCGTTGTATTGGGGCCAAATTCATCGATTACGTCGGACAAACATGCTTGAAATTCTTCGCACCATATCTTTGTTTTCGTAAATTGATGTTCGCAATCTGCCAGAGGCGAATAATTCATTTCATATTTTCCGTTATACCAATCTTTTACAGTTAATATAAATGCGTCACCCTGCTTGAAATTTGTTTTTTTAAATACACTTGACAGGTCAAATACTGTCAGTTTGACGCTGTTATCTAGATCGTCGCCCGTGGCTGCATTACAATTTTCTTCATTATCCATAACAATATATTGGGAAAATTGGGCCATTCCTAATAGTGAATGGTAGATTAATAAATCCTTTATCTTTGATTCGACGACTCGGTGTGGTATCATGTTTTTACCGAATGTCACTTTGACATCCGATGGAAAGAAATCCTTTGGAAGAAATGGATAAAAACGATGTCCCAGATATAAAATACCCTGTTCTATCTCCGCGGATGTCGGTACAATCTTAAATAGTGCATCCTGAAAAAATAATTGGCGGGGAATGAAGCTGTCATCATCATCTTCATCACTATACTCATAAAACAGCAAGTCGCTGTTACAAAACATATCATTAATTTTTTCAATAGGATATCTCAGACTTTTGTCGAGTTTTGCTTGGATGTTGGCGAATGCATCAGTTAATAAAAACGGTTCTTTTGCTGATTCAATATAGTCATTTGTTATATCTTTGTAGGATTTACTTTTTTTCATGGATATAGATTATTGATAATTTAATTCAGGTAAACTTTTACTCCAGAATAAGGAGGCTGTTTTATCACCTTCAAGATTTTTAATCGTAATGATAGCCCACGCAGATCCAATAACGGAAGGTGCATTTGTAAACTGTTGTTCAATCGTTTGATCGGCGTAACGGATGCCACCGTTTACATTCATTTCCGGACTCAGAAATGAAGCGATAATTTCTATGGCTGCTTTTGTGTTTCCAGTTCGAATATAGGCAAGTGCTGCGCCAAAGCTTCCCTCTGACCAGAGAAATGAAATATCATTCCATTGTATTTTTGGGTTATCAGGAAAATAGAACAACTGAGCTTCTTCTCCTTCATATATCGTCGTATCAATATAGGGTCTAAATCCGGTAAGTCCATTGACCGTATTTTTAAACTCGTCGAGCGAATTAACAGTAGTAGTCGCTAGTTTTTCTTGGTTAGCAGCAAGTAAAAACATTGTCCCCCACGATGCACAATCAAGTGCCCGGTAAGGATCAGGTCCTTTTTGATTAAACCCTCGTTCAAAGTGACCGAGATGGTAGTTGAAAGTGTTTAAGATACCTTTTTTTAGTATATTTGCTGCGTGGTTGTATTTTTCGTTACGTGATATGTGAGCTAAATCGCGAAGAAAAAAATAACTGTCAATGTTGTGCTCAATACTGATCCATTCAATCTTTTTATCAACGATTTTCTCAATTATTTTCCCATTCTCTTCTTTGAGAGCAATCGATTTATCTCCTCCAGTAATGAGGCCGTATCGAAAATCTTTTTCATCTATAATTTGCCGGGTCAAAACAGAATTTGCTATTTTTTTAGAAAATTCTAAATACGACTTTAGCTTCGGGTTGTTTAGCGTCGTATCGGGATTGTCGAGAAGTTCACTAATGATGTAAAAGCAAACTGCATATCCAGCCCAGCTGCTGGTACCTGTTCTTATCATCCCGCCCACATTATCTTTTTCATTTGGCCAGTAATTGTGCGTATTCATTATAAACCAAAGATCACCATTTGGGCGTATGTTTTGCATGAGACTTTCGATGATTGACGCAGCTTGTTCCCCTTCGTTCAGTATGACCAGTGCAATAATAGCTGCAGCGTTGTCGTAGGTAGCACTGCGAGAATAGACGTATTTATATCCTGGTGTTGATTCAGAATGAAGATAGGAAAGGACAAGGTTTTGTCTGCCTGGAGCAGGTTTCGGCACAATTTTATTGGGTGTCTTTTGACTAATTATAAATGTCTTTAATTTATTTAACTCGGATCTCATTTTTTTAGTAATAATTTGATTGTTATTCTCTGAGGCTGATACATTAATTCCTAATGTCAGCAGGTAAATCAAAAAAATCATCCTTAGATTTTTCATTTTTGTTATCATCGATTCTAATTATCCTTGTAAATTATTCCAAAATGATGGTATCACTGCCTTGAAATTCAGTTCCAATTTAGTTACTGGATGACAAATCGTTATGGAATACGCATGTAATGCCAGCGCCTTTTCAGGCAGTCCATTCTTGGCACCATAACGAAAATCACCAAGAATCGGATATCCATGGTGAGAAAACTGAACTCTAATTTGATGGTGTCGCCCTGTCAATAAGTTAATTTCAACAAATGAGAAATCTTTAACTTTTTTTATGAGTTTATATTCCAGTTTTGCATATTTTCCAGATTTGTTATTTGTAATATAACTTTTGCTACCTCTTCGACCTATATAATCAATAAATTGGCCTTTTTTTGCTATAGAACCTTCAACAATTGCTCTGTAGACTTTTTGAACACTACCGTCACGAAATTGTCCTGAAAGTCTTGATGCAGCTTTCGATGTGCGAGCAAAGACAATCGTTCCCGAGACAAGGCGATCTAACCGGTGAACGAGTCCAAGATATACATTTCCAGGTTTGTTGAATTCTCGTCGTAAATGGTCCTTGCCAATATCAAGTAATGTTGTCCTCTTTGTCATGTCACCCTGAACAAGTATCCCGGCAGGCTTATTTATTACAAGTAAATGATTATCAATATATAATATATCGAGCGATTTTATAGATCTAATGCTAATGGTTCCTTTATCCTGAAATGTTTATTGACTAAATTTCTGGTAAGCAAAATAGCATAAAAGATGAAAAATATTTGGTAAGCATTTCTTCGCTAAATGCTGTACAGCGGATAAAACTTATTTTTAAAACTCTGAATCAAGTAATTATGGTTCAGGGATTCGCCGGTTACATCTTTTATCAACTCAGGAGCCGTATAGCACATCCCTTTCGAATGGATATTTTTTCGGAGCCAGTTTAATAACGGTAAAAAATTTCCTTTAGTATATTCATTTTCTATATCGGGAGATTGTCTTTTTAAATAATCATAGAACTGGGCGGAATATAAATTACCCAACGCATAGGTTGGAAAATAACCGAAACTACCATGGGACCAGTGAACATCCTGAAGGCAGCCATTTGCATCATCAGGTACATCCAAATTAAATAGTTCCTTAAATCGTTTATTCCATACTTCAGGAAGATCTTTAGGGTCTAGGTCGCCGACAATCAAGGATTGTTCGATTTCAAACCGAAGTATAATATGTAGTGTGTAGGTAATTTCGTCTGCTTCTACTCGAACGAGGGATCGTTTCACAAGGTTGATTGCATGCAGAAAACTTTCTAAAGAAGTATTGGATAAATTCTCTGAAAATATGCCTTGGAGTTTTGGATAAAAATAAGTCCAAAACGGTTTATTTCTGGCAATAATATTTTCCCATAATCGAGATTGCGACTCATGTATTCCTAAAGAAATACTTGAACCCGCAGGTGTTCCCCATTGTCGCAAAGGTAAATTTTGATCATATATCGCATGTCCTGTTTCGTGCATTATTCCAAAAAACGCCGAAACTAAATTGTTGGTGTCCCATCGGGTGGTAATTCGGACATCATTTGGACCCAATTTGCTACAAAACGGGTGAACAACAGTATCGAGTCTTCCTGCATCAAAATCAAAGCCAATCGTTTTCGCTGCCAGTTCACCGAATTCTCGTTGTTTTTTGGTTGAGTAGTTTTTATGAATAATGCCGAGATTTGGTTGATGGGGACTATTGACAATATTATCAATGATAGGCAGTAGTTCATCTCTGAGTTGTGAAAAGACTTGGCTGATGTTTTCAGCTGATTCGCCAGGTTCGTAATCATCCAGTAGCGCATCATAGATTGACTTATTGTCAGTGACCAGTAATTCGGCATAATGTCGTTTTAGTGTGATGATTTTTGTTAACCATGGCAAAAAAATGGAGTAGTCTGATTTTTTTCGAGCTTCGACCCATGATTTATGTCCCATCGAAATAGTGTGTGTGATTTCTTCGACTAAATTTCTCGGAATTTTTACACTTTTATCATATTCTTTTCGCCATTCTCTAATATTGGTTGCAGATTCTGAGTGGGGATCATTAAATAAATCTGACGTTTCACAATCCGATAGCCATTCCTCAATTTCCTGATTTGTAGAACGTTCATGTGACATGCCAAAAAGTAAGGCGAGTTGCTCTGCTCGATGTGATATGCCGGATTTAGGTAGATAGGTTTCCCGATCCCATCCCAAAACTGATGCGCATGAATTCAGTACTGAGGTTGTGTGTTGAAACTGAAGTAATTTTTTATAAGATTTTTCTGAATTTGACATGTTCATCCCGATTTAAATTGACAATTGAAGATTATCGACTGATGCGTTCTTGATTGGGTTTTTAAGTGCGAGTTGTCCACAGGCACCGTTAATATCCCGCCCCAAATTTTTACGTATTGTCGTGCTTATTCCATTGTTTATTAGATGATTCTTAAACTGGGTAGCGGTTGTCTTCTGGCTTTCCATATAGTCTTTGTCTGTTTTATTATATAAAATCAAATTAATATGTACGAGATGATTTTTCTTAATTGATTTTACAAATGATACAAGTTGTTCTGCTGTAGGAATGCTATCATTTCTATTACCTAGCAGGGTATACTCAAAAAAAATTTTTCGATTCGTTTTATCCAGATAATAGTCCAATGCATTTTTTAGCTTCTCAAGAGGGTAGGGCTTGTTGATAGGCATTAATTCCTGCCGCAGCGCATCGTCCGACGCATGTAGTGACAATGCTAAATTTGTCTGAGGAAAGGTGTCTGCAAAATCTTTGATAACCGGAACGATTCCAGCAGTTGACACTGATATATGACGGGCGCCAATATTAAAGGTTGATGGGTTCATTAATTCATTTAGGCTGGCAAATACTGCCTTTTTATTACAAAATGGCTCCCCCATTCCCATATAAACGATATTATTCAGTTTAATTCCAAGTGATTTTAAGACATCACTCATTTGCCAATAAAGGACCTGGTCGGTGATTTCCTCTTCGGTCAGGTTGCGCATTAACCCCATAGAACCTGTTGCGCAGAAGGTACAGCCTAATCCACATCCAACCTGGCTGCTTATACAACATGACCACAAATCTGGTTTTGGGTTGAGAAGCACCGTTTCAATCAGTGCATCATCATGGAGTTTTAACAGTGCTTTAAATGCCTTTTTACTCTTTGAGCTGAACAGTTTATAAGGAGACACAGATAATACTTGTTCGTCTGTCTCCAAGGTTGTTCTCAGCGCCTTTGGAAGTGTTTTTATTTCATCAAATGAGGTCAACCTTTGTTTGAAAAATGCATCATTGAATTGGTTGATACGAAATTTGGGGAGGTTGTACTTTGCAACAAGATACTTAATTTTTTCACTATTCATCTTTGGCAGGCAAATGGGGAGTTGGGTTGGATCAGGTTTATTTGAAAATAGAAGGTTCTTTATTCATGGTTTTGGTTTGGCAAAAGTAGCATGCCATGGAAAGGGTATGCTACTTTTGAAAACACAAGTTTTGTCCTTTATTGATGAAGCCATGTAGCCGGCGATGTAGTATTTTATAGTACTAAAGGACAAAGGTAGTAGAGATATCCTTTATGCACAATCGTCGGTTTTCCTGGGAAAACTTCTGAGACGATGTCGGTCTTAAATGACGAGAACAGATCTGCGAGAGAATGCTTCGGTTGGTAACGTACCACTGAGGCATTTTTTGCATTGCCTAACTCTTTGGCTTTCTCTATTGCATCTTCAAGAAATCCCAATTCATCAACCAAACCTAACGTTTGCGCTTTTTTACCTAAAAAAATACCGGCATCGCTAATAATTCCGCTGGTTATTTCATCAATATTTATATTCCTACCTGCGGCGACGATCGCAGCAAATTCCATATATGTTTCATCTACAATTTCTTGTATAACTTTTATTTCTTCGTCGTTTCTGGGTCTTCCCATATTGAGTAAGTCTTTTAACTTCCCCGATTTGTAGATTTCAGATTTTACTCCCAGTTTTTCGAATAAACCATAATAGTTATACCCGCCAATAATTACCCCGATACTGCCGGTAAGTGTCAATCGGTTGGCTATGATATAATCCGTTCCAGCCGCCAAATAGTAACCACCGCTGGCGGCGACAGTGCGCATACATGTAATTACTTTTTTTCCTGTGTTTCTGAATTTTAGTAATTCATGATGAATTTCGTCTGTCGCTGTTACAGCACCACCCGGTGTATTCATATCTAAAATAAGTACTTTTACATTCTCATCTTTTGCGGCTTTTCTAATCTGCAAGATGATTGAGTCTGATGAAGAATGGTCTCTGGTAACTGCATTTCCCTGATAAATGATCCCGTTTACCTGAATGATAGCGACTTTTTCTTTACCTGTTCCGGCAGTAATTAATTTTTCATGGACATTATCTGTTTCTTTATCAAATGACATAATAAAATCAGATGATCCTGAATACGATTTGTAAATGATAATGCCGGTGATCATCACAAAAGATATGAACATCAGCAAAAAACCGGATAAGATGATCAGCAAGAAACCCTGTAAAAAACCAATAGATTTTTTACCGTGATTTGATGGCGGATGATGTTTATTATCATATGAATTATTCTGCGACTCAAAGGGTTCAAATTCGCTCATAAAAATACCTGAATTATAATAATAGAGTTCAAATTAAAACGTATTAATATCGGTTGGAGTTCACGCCTTCATCTGTGTCTTTTGATGTTCAGAATAACACAACTGAAGTTGTGAACTCCGACAAAACCTTAGCTGATTTACTTTCGGTTAGACTTGATGCAAACCCCAAACTACACGATTTAGGAGGCAATGCAATTGGAGTTCATAATTCACACAACATTTGTAAGACAATATTACCAACTATTTCTAGGCTTTCAGGACTTAACTTGTCGATAGTATCACGATTTGAATGCCAATAAGAATTATTTGGACCGTATTTGAAATCGATAATATCTATTGCTGGAATGCCGATCATTTTAAATGGTACGTGATCATCAATCATAACCCCATGAAGAAAAAAACTGAAATGACTACGTTTGTTTTGCTTTTCAGCAATTGCAAGTAAATGTTGAGTAAGGGGTCTTGAATCATCAGGAGACAATGTCACGGTCAAGTCTTTGTCACCAATCATGTCTAAAAGTATCATTGCTTTACATTTTAGATATTCTCCAGATTTCTTAAGATCTTTTGCTAATTTTTTACTTCCATGAAGTCCATCATTTTCAGTATAATTATGCACGGCCTCTTCTCCGTCGAAAAACGCGAATCGAATTGATGGGCCTGTCCATTGGGGTAATTCGTTAAGTACACGCATTATTTCAAGGACGAGAGCCGTGCTGGAACCACTGTCGTTGGCACCTACAAAATTCGAAATTCCGGGTAAAATCTTTGTATCAAAGTGACTGCCAAGAATTATGAAATTTTCACCATCACCTTTCAGCTCAGCGTAGACATTCTGAAAGGACTTGTCGCCATCAACTGTTTTTTCCGTCCACGAATCCACTTCAGGTTGAAAACCAAATTTCTCACATTTTTGAAATATAAATTGGGCTGTATTTGCTGCATTCGTCGAATCACTTGGACGAGGGCCAATTGCGATAATTTCTTCGATCAATGCAAATGTCTTTTCCTTATCGACTTTAGGGATTTCTTTAGGTGGAATCGTCGGTTGTTTAGGATTTTTGCAGCCAGATAAGAAAAAAATGACGATGACTATTAGCGACATTCTTAACTTGAAATAAAAATGGTTAATCTTCATAATTAAAGGTTATTTTCTATACAAATCCTGGTTCTTTAGAAACCAGTCATATGTTTTCCTTAGTCCGGTATCTAGGCTATTACTGTGTGTCCAACCAAGGGAGTTTAATTTCGTGGAATCCAACACTTTTCTTGGTGTACCGTCCGGCTTATCAATATCCCAGATTATTTTTCTTTTAAACCCCGCTATGCCCGCAATTGTTTGTGCTAAATCTTTTATTGTGACTTCATCCCCGGAACCAACGTTAAGAAACCCCGGACCTTTGAAATTTTCAATAATAAACAAAAGAGCATCCGCCAAATCATCAACAAATAAAAATTCTCTCAATGGACTCCCACTGCCCCAGCAAGTAACAGATGGAAGATCCATTTCAACAGCATCATGAAATTTTCGCATAAGCGCAGGGATTACATGAGATTTATCCAAATGGAAATTGTCCCCATATCCATACAGATTGCATGGCATCGCAGAAATGTATTGGCATCCGAATTCTTTATAATAGTAATCACATAGTTTTATTCCGATAATTTTCGAAAGAGCATAAGGTTCATTTGTTGGCTCTAATAATCCAGTTAGCAGTTCTTCTTCTTTCATGGGCTGATTTGCAAATTTTGGATATATGCAAGAGGAACCAAGAGAGAGTAGTTTTTTTATTCCTACCTGGTAAGCAGAATGAATTAAGTTCGCTTGGATCATTATATTATCGTACAAAAACTGAGCGGGGTAGGTTGAATTAGCCATAATCCCTCCAACTTTTGCAGAGCCTATAATCATATAGTCAGGCTTTGTTTTTTTGAGTAGCGATAGAGTGTCAGCTTGGTTTGTAAGATCAACATCGGATCTGCTAATACCAATTACATTTTTAAATTCATTTTGTTTAAGAGCTTTTAATACAGCGGAACCGACCATGCCTTGATGACCAGTGACAATTATTTTTGAATTTTTTTCCATATTGAAATAGTGAGGTAGAAATTATTTACTAGTATATAAATGACGTCATTTGATTTACAGTGCAGATATGAATCAAATAACTCAAACTAAGATTAAACAAAAGTTTATAAAAGATTCAGCATAATACTAAAAGGTAGAGGAGGTTCAAGTGGAAGATAAAACTAGCCTGCATTATGCATAAACTTTCTATTACAAGTCATCATATCACATAATATCAACGAGTTGTGAAGTTATTCGGGTTTGAAATAGTTTCCGCCACGG
>JAJFLO010000561.1 GCA_021772675.1 Verrucomicrobiota bacterium
GCCTGTAGGCGATACATTAGCAGAGCAGGATTTGAACCTGATGGACAACAATAACTAATTTCGTATATAATGATCTATGTCATAAATACTCCCAAAGTTTCAGATTTAACTTGGCACGAAGAGGTCCGACCCTAACTCGCCCGACCCTAACTCGCCATCCAACAACGTCCCCAGCGAATAATAATGCATCGTTTTCTGCGTCCTGATTTTTTGGGCGCTGGTTTTCATAGTAGGCATATTGCCTTTTATCGCGGATGGTTTTGACGCGAACCTATTCAGTGTCGTCGCTGACATGTCGACGGGCACCCAAACTGACCCACCCATGGGCACCTTCAAACTGACCCACCTGAAACCTGCTACATTGTCCTTTTTTTTAATCAAAAAGGAGGACCATGATGGCAAACTTCAAGGGGTTAGCAATGCAGCAAACAATTCGTACTCTCAAAAAACAAGGCATTAGTGTTCGGGCAATCGGCCGGATGCTGGGTATCAGTCGGAATACTGTCCGCAGATATCTGCCTGAGGATAACTCGGGAACAGTTCAAGCGGCCTCATCAAATTCAATGGAGGCCTCCGAGGTTGACATTGAAACTGACCCACCTGGCAAGGTGCCCACCGGGTCGGTGGATGAAGATCAGGGAAAGTCATCGTCGAGTATATCGGCGCGCTCACAGTGCAAATGTCTGCCATATCAACAGACCATTGAGGAAAAAATTGCACAGAATCTGGATGCACAACGGATTCATCAGGATCTTGTTCACGAGCATGGTTTCGACGGCGGCTATGACTCGGTTAAACGTTTTGTACGACGATTGACTCAAGTCGATGGTATTGCGCATCGTCGTATGGAAAGTCCTCCCGGATTTGAAGTGCAGGTGGATTTTGGCAAAGGAGCCTGGACCGTAGAAGAGAATGGTAAGCGCCGGAAGACGCATATGCTTCGGGTTGTTCTGAGCAATAGTCGCAAAGGTTACACTGAGGTTGTTCGTAAGCAAGATACTGAGTCGTTCATCAGGGCCTTAGAAAATGCACTTCGTCACTTCGGTGGAGCTCCAAAGACTCTGGTCCCGGATAACCTTAAAGCAGCGGTGATACTGGCCGATAATTATGATCCAGAGCTCAATCCGAAGTTCAACTCATTTGCTGAGCACTATAAGATGGCTGTTCTGCCGACACCGCCTCGGCGGCCTGAGTTGAAAGGGAAGGTAGAGCGGGGAGTAGGCTATGCCTATAACAGTGCACTAAAAGGTCGCACATTTTCGAGTCTGACCGCTCAAAACAAGCATTTGCGCTGGTGGGAAGAAAGGATTGCCGATACCCGTATTCACGGCACCACACAGAAACAGGTCCGAACCGCCTTTGAGCTTGAAAAGCCTTTTCTTCAGCCATTGCCGGCGATGTTGTTTCCGAGTTTCGAGGAAGGCCAGCGCATCGTCAATCGCGACGGCCATGTGGAAGTAGCCAAAAGCTACTACTCTGCACCACCAGAGTTCCTGGGACGGAAAGTGTGGGTTCGATGGGATGGGCGTGTCGTGCGCGTGTTTCACCCGGTGGGATTGAGGATGGTTCGCATTCACCCACGCGTTGAGCCGGGAAAGTTCCAAACCCACTACAGCGATATTTCCCCGCAAAAAATCTCCAGACTTGAGCACGGAAAACATTATCTGCTACGTGAACTTGAATCTGTTGATCAGCACGTTCACGCTTGGGGAACTGCCATGCTGCGAGTTCGCGGTATTTCCGGTATTCGTGTTCTTCAAGGCCTACTTAACCTAACCAATAAAATTGAGCCATCCGTCCTGTCCCGTGCTTGTGAACGGGCAACACAGCTACAGATGTGGAAGCTCGGCGAGCTTCGGAAACTGGCTAAACAGCACCCTGCCGAACTTCATCCAGAACTGCCGCTCACACAAATTGATCCGATCATTCGCGATCTTGCCGATTACACCGTCGTGCTCGATTCCACCACCACGGAGATGCCTTGTGACTGATTTTCTAAGTAACGTAAACTTCTCAAAACAAGTGCGTTATCGACCTGAAAGGATAACATATTCTGTCCCTGTAGTCGGGGAGCCGACCTTTATTATGGTGCGGGCAGACAGTCTTTATCTGATGCTCCGACAGCTTCGACTTAACGGCATTATCAACACCAAGGCTACGTCGTTTTGCCATCTGCATACCCCCGATCAGTTCGATTTCAATAAGGTGGACTGCCAATTGGTTTATCAGCTGTCAACCTGTCAATTTGTGCGCGACGGTCTCGACCTGCTTCTTCTCAGCCCACCGGGCATTGGCAAGTCGAATCTGGCCCAAGCCATTGATCAGCAAGTCATTTGCCAGGGGCTCTTGGTTCTGTACCGTGACATTTTCGATTTGGTCCGTCGTTACTTCATGAAGAAAGAAACCCCTGGCGGTGTTGCACAATTCCTCAAAATCGACCTCTTACCAAAGGAGGTCATATGAATAACCAATGAATTTATTTCACCTCAATTCAAACCTTCTAACTTACTAATTAACACAAAGGATAATATCATGATACCAGACAGCCTTCATCTGATGTTGCGGCAACTCCGGCTTAGCAGCATTATCAATACCTTTCCTGTAAGGCTACAGGAAGCAGCGGACAACAGCTTGTCCCATCAGCAGTTTTTGGAGCTCATTCTTCAGAACGAGGTCATACTGCGTGGCCAGTGCCAGATAAAACGGGGCACCAAGGCCGCATCGATTTGCCATCTGTACACACGTGATCAGTTTGACTTCAACTTCAACAAGGTGGACCGCCAGTTGGTTTATCAGCCACCAACCTGTCAATTTGTGCACGAGGGTCGCGACATGCTTCTTCTCGGCCCACCCATTGGCAAGTCGAATTCGGCCCAGGCCATTGGTCTGCAAGTCATCCGTCAGGGGCTCCTGATTCTGTACCGTGACATTTTCAATCTGGTCCGTGACTTCATGAAAAAGTCCCTGCGATATTGTGCAATTCCTCAAAGTAGACCTCTTACCAAAGGAGGCCATATGCATAACCAATGAATTTATTTTTCTTCAGTTCAAGCCTTCTAATCTAACTCACTAATTGACACAAAGGATAATACCATGATACCAGACAGTCTTCATCTGATGCTGCGGCAGCTTCGGCTTAGCGGCATTATAAATACGCTTCCTGTAAGGCCGCAGGAAGCCGCGGACAACAGCTTGTCCCATCAGCAGTTTTTGGAGCTCATTCTTCAGAACGAGGTCATACTGCGTGGTCAGCGCCAGATAAAACGAGGCACCAAGGGCGCATCGATTTGCCATCTGTACACACGTGATCAGTTTGACTTCAACTTCAACAAGGTGGACCGCCAGTTGGTTTATCAGCTGTCAACCTGCCAATTTGTGCGCGACGGTCGTGACCTGCTTCTTCTCAGCCCACCGGGCATTGACAAGTCGAATCCGGCCCAGGCCATTGGTCTGCAAATCATCCATCAGGGGCTCCTGGTTCTGTACCGTGATATTCTCAATATAGTCCGTGACTTCATGAAAAAGCCCCTGCGATATTGTGCAATTCCTCAAAGTAAACCTCTTACCAAAGGAGGCCATATGAGTAACCAATGAATCTATTTCACCTCAATTCAAACCTTCTAATCTAACCCACTAATTGACACAAAGGATAATACTATGATACCAGACAGTCTTCATCTGATGCTGCGGCAGCTTCGGCTTAGCGGCATTATAAATACGCTTTCTGTAAGGCTGCAGGAAGCTGCCGGCAACAACTTGTCTCATCAGCAGTTTTTGGAGCTCATTCTTCAGGATGAGGTCATATTGCGTGATCAACGCCAGATAAACCGGCGTACCAAGGCCGCGTCGTTTCGCCATTTGCACACCCTCGATGAGTTCGACTTCAACTTCAATAAGGTGGACCGCCAGTTGGTTTATCAGTTGGCAACCTGTCAATTTGTGCGCGACGGTCGTGACCTGCTTCTTCTCGGCCCACCCGGTGTTGGTAAGTCGCATCTGGCCCAGGCCATTGGTCAGCAGGTCATTCGCCAGGGACTCCTGGTTTTGTACCGCAGCATTTTTGATGTGGCCCGTGATTTCATGAAGGAAGAAGCCCTCGGCGATGACAGCCGGGTATTGCGCAACTACCTGAGAGTCGACCTGCTGATCATCGAC
The DNA here is from genome assembly GCA_021772675.1 of Verrucomicrobiota bacterium. GTDB lineage: Bacteria > Verrucomicrobiota > Lentisphaeria > JABSQK01 > JAJFLO01 > JAJFLO01. Next base: position 4,156 of record JAJFLO010000561.1, read on the forward strand.
GACATGGGAATGAAGGAACTTTCACGGAAGGCTGGCGAATACATTTTGGAGGTGATAATGCGCCGTCACGATCTAAAATCAACGATCATGACGACCAATCGGCCGCTGAAGGATTGGGGGAAGTTGCTTGGTGACAACGCTGCGGCTACCGCCATTCTCGACCGCTTGATGCAAAACTCCGAAATCATCGAAATCACCGGAAAAAGCTATCGTCTTCGAAATCGGCCTTGCAAAGGATCAGACACGGATATAAATGTAACAAAATAAAACTGAATAGGTGGGTCAGTTTGGGGTGCCCACAGGTGGGTCAGTTTGAGGTGCCCGTCGACACTGACACGGAGAAAGTAACCATCTTACAATTTGGGGACCTCGAATATCCCTCTTGGTATATTCCCTCTGCAGAGTTATCGGACGGGTGTGGCGAAGATTCAAGGCAATTTTCTGGATATGTCGATGTGTCATCCGGTACCGAAATTGAGTTTACCAGTGTTCAGCCTGGGATATTAGAAATATCGCTTCAAAATTATGAGTTGCCTTCAGCAGGCATGCTCCGAACCCTTCGAAATAAGGTTCCACTGTCCCATTGTGCAGTTTTTAGCGTGAAAGTGACCGATCAATCTTTAGTGTTTCCGATCGAAGGAATCATAACGATTGGCAGTGTCATTAAGGAACCTAGTACCGAACCCATTGAGGACAATCCAATTTTACTTAACGGCAATATACACCTGATTGATAAGTATACCTTTACTGACGAATTTTACACCGTTGGTCCCTTTCAGCTAGTTAAGGGGGATTTGTTTACTGTCAAGTCACAGATCACCCAGAGTTCTGGATTTATACACATGAATATCGACAAGAAGCTAAGTGTTTCTTATAGGGCCAAAGCGCTAAGTGGGTATATCAAAAGATACAAGACTGATCCAATTGAAGTGAGAAATGGTATGCTGACACGCCTATACAATGATTATGCCTTAGTCATAATGTGGATTATTATGGGCTTTGTTTACCGATATTTTCAATACCTCTTGAGAGTTAAAGTAAAGGCTCTACAGAAAGGTTCATTGCTATAAATCGATACAGATTACTCGATAGATGACCCTAACTCGCTCCACATGACCCCAATACTCACAGCAGTTTATTTTATAATTGGTAAATCCCCTTCCATTTTTACAGGTAGCAAAGACTTACCCATAAGATAGGTGTCAATACTGTTCGCAACTTGCCGACCGTCACTAATTGCCCATACAATTTGTGATTGTCCTCTTCTTGCATCACCTGCTGCAAATACTCCTTCTGACGAAGTCATATATTTTGAATCAGTTTCAACATTAGTTCGAGGACTTAATTCAAGTGATAATTTTTGAAGTATTCCGTGTGTCTCGGGCCCCATATAGCCCAGCCCAAGTATCACCATATCGGCAGCCCATTCTTTCTCACTCCCTTCAACTTCTTTCATGTAAGGAGGTCTTCCAGAATATGACTGTTCAAATATAATATTTACTGTTTGTACTTTTGTAACCTTACCTTTACGGCCAATAAATTGTTTCAGTATAATAGAAAATTGTAGATCTATTCCTTCATCTGTATCAGAGGAAGTTCGTAAACGTTCTGGCCAGAACGGCCACGGTTGATGGCATGGCCTTCCCATTGAGGGTTCTGGTAATAAATCGAAATTTGTCAAACTTTTACAGCCTTGGCGGTGGGCCACTCCAAGCCATCCGTGGGGATGCCCACTTATTATTATAACGTTCTTGTTTTTTGCAGAAATATGTTCTATACCCATTTTATTTAAGTCATCTCCCATATCTATTTTATTTTGTTGACTCAAATAGTCCAGTAAAAAGTGAATGCCCTCCAGGTCGCGCCCTGGAATCGGTAAATCTCTCGCAACAGTAGATCCCACACAAACGCAGGTGGCATGATATTTTTCTAATTTCTTGATGTCGATGTTTTCTCCGACATTTGCATTCACGAAGAATGTAATTCCTTCTTTCTCCATTATTTGTAAGCGGCGATCGAGCACCCATTTTTCCAATCTATGATTTGGTATACCGTATCTTAATAAACCTCCTATTCTATCCGCTCTTTCAAATACAGTTACGTTGTGACCAGCCCGATTTAACTGTTGCGCTACAGACAGGCCAGAAGGACCTGACCCTATAACGGCAACCGACTTTCCAGTTCTAATTAATGGGGGATCTGGAACAACCCAACCCTCAGAAAAAGCACGCTCAACAACTTGCTTTTCAAGCATTTGGATAGATACAGGATTCTCATTTATTCCTAAAACACAGGCTTCTTCACAGGGTGCATGACACAGCCTTCCGGTAAATTCAGGAAAATTATTGGTAGAATTAAGTATTTTGTAAGCATCTTTCCAGCGATTTACTTCCACTAATTCCATCCATGTGGGGATCAAATCACCAGTAGGACATCCAGCATGACAAGTTGGAACTCCACATGACATGCAACGTGAAGCTTGTTGCCCGTATTCAAAATTGGTTAATGGTAAAGTAATTTCTTTATTATGCTTAATTCTATCTTCAACACGTTCTTGTTTTTCCAACCTGCGATCAAATTTCATGAAACCTTTTGGATCTCCCACTCGATTCAGCCCTTTTTTTAATTGAGTATTAAGAAGTCATTGATTTCGATATCTGGCAACATCATTAAGAAGAATAAACCAATCGTGATTTTTCAATGTTTGTTTTTCGTGCCTCTCCTTAGATTTATTTTCCAGAATCTTTCCTAAAAATGATCCTAATGGTATTTCATTGATGATAGAAACGCAATATCCATGTAATTTCTGTTTTTTATTGTTGTTAAATATCGTATTTAAGCTTATTTCATTGATGATTTTTTGTATATATTTCCCATCAAAGTCAATTTCTCCACTTGCTGCTTTACTAATTTGATTTCTGACATCAGTAATTCTATCGTCATTTAACAATTCAATAAAATGTTCAGTTTTTTGAGGTTTCAATTCAGGTATGCATAAATTAAAAAGTAACCGACATTTTTCCTGTTTATTAATTTCTATTATTCCTTTGGGAGAACATGATCGAATGAACTTCTCTTTATAAAGGGGACCAATGTCCGACCAATCATGAATTTTAGCATCAAGCAATTCACTTAAATACATGTTTACCGCGACATGTTCTAAATATCCAGAAACAACAGTTTTTGTAAAATCTCGATATTTTTTCTTAATTTTTTTATTCCAATTTTTCAAGTTTACAATTAATCGAGAATCCAATCCTTGAACCATGCCCTGAGAAACTAATGACAAAAACTTATCATCTTGTGGTGCAATATATCGCCAATCTAAATTTGAAGGATCCTTTGGATTTGCAGAAACAATTGTTTCAAACTGATTCCATTCTTCAACAGCTTCTGAAAAAGCATCAATCCAACTTGTCAAATCGTTTAAGTCTGCAGCCACAGATTTTTTAATATCATTTTTATAAGGAGTAATAATAGATTCAAAATCGATAACCTTTAATCGACCCAATTCCTTTAGTCCACTAAGTAACAACACATGTTCTTGAAAATACGGATTCTCTTGAATGTTAGCAATTGCATTTGAATCAATGAAATAATTATCAAAGAGAAGAAAAACAGAATATTCAGGCACAAAACAGTGACCTCCAGTAGCTAAACAAACCGGAGGCATTCGAAAACAATAGGTGTCCTTAAACAAATCACTACTGAGGGTGAATCCAAATGATGAAAGCAAGACATTCATACCCAGTTCCTAAACTTTATAAATTTTAGAGTATATTGTGAAATTATGACAAGAATTATGTACGCTACTTTGTTGTAATTCATGCCTGTGATGAGCTATCCTCCCGTTTTGCTGTTAGGGTGTCCTCCACTCGAGTCTGTCCGACCTGGAGGCCCCTGTGTAACTTTAATGTGTGACTTTAAGGTCGCACCTCTAATTGTAAGTTATTAATGATTTCTGACCCTTTTTATTCAATTCTTTAACGACGACCCATAAGCAAATATTATAGTTGCAAAATAAATAGTCAATTTATAAACCTAGAATTAAAGGTCCGCCCCGAATGCCCCCAACTTAAGGATTTTGAATTCGTTATTACCCTTGTCAGTGATATTGTAACCGTTCACGGCTACCGAAAGAATAATTAAAAGCAAATTTTACCATAGAGTCCATAGCGCAGCCGTTGGCCGCAACCAAAAGAACAAAGATTTTTGCCCACGAATCACACGAATCTTCACGGATTTGTATCCACGGTTACGCGGAGCGAAACCGTGGATACGGTTCTTGTCTTCGTTCTATTCGTGAAGATTCGTGTGATTCGTGGGCAGGTTTTTCATAGACTTTAACGAGATTCACATTTAAATTGCCATAACTCCGAAATCAAATTACTTATTATGATCCGCACAAACAAATTACTTGTTAATTATTCAACTCTCATCTCTATCACAGCGATTCTTCTGATTACGATGATCGGCCCTAAAACGGCTGCGAATGAAATCGGATTCGATGAAACGTTTGTATTGGCAGACGATCGCAGTGACGTGTTGAATCAGCTCATTCCCGGAACTGAGGATTATTACTATTATCATTGCCTCCACTACCAACACATCGGAGACTATATCGAGGTTAAAAAGCTGCTTGAGCAATGGATAAAACGGTATAATTATACGCAAGAAGTTCAGGAGATCCGTAATCGCCAGGCACTGCTTGAGTATTCGAAAAATCCTGAGGAATCGCTTAAGCATATAAAAAAAGTGACGGGCTTACAATTCAATCATCAAAAACGGGAACTGGATAAAGAGACGCACCATCCAACCTCTCTGGATCAGCAACTGATCAGTTGGGATTCACTTAAAAACAAGGCGTTTAAACAGCATAAAAAAAATCTCTATGGGTTCGAGGATTCGGCCTTGGAATATCTTGCCAATGAAAAATTGGCCCCCGACCGACTGCGAGACCTGCTTCAGCGCTTAAAGCGCCCTGATTTTCCTAATCTTCCCGAATTGGTTGTCGCTGATCTAAAACACAAATATAGCCGTGGATTTGGATCTCATCAAATTCATAGGCAGCTCTTATTATCTCAGCTTAATCACTGCCTTAAGCTTATGCCAAAACTTCTTGATAATTCCAGATTCATCCAAGTCTACCTGACCAAACTGCAACCGGGCGCTGACGCGAATCCAAAGATAGATATCAGGGAAAAGAAAGCCTATCTTGAGCGGCTTTGGGATTTTGTCAAACGATTGACTCCTGCACACAATTCACTGAAAGCATACATACTTTTTCGACAATTGGAATTTGATCTTGCTCAGGGGAAAAATAATAAAGATTTATTCCTGGAATACCTAACCTGATTAGTTCATCTGGTTTCTACTACGAGCACATATTTTGCTCCACCTAAATGACTTATGAAGAACCTGAGAATTCGAAATAGTTCACTATTTCTTTATCCTCAAAACCTTCATAAGTAGTTGATCTGAAGTAAACTAAACACTCTCGTGATAAAACCGTATGAATTAATCAGGTTGCTCCCCCGAAATGTCCATTATATCAGTCGTGACTATCTGAAACAATTACACAGAGATAGTAATTATGCGGACCTACATAAGAGTTTTAGCCCCTACTGTAATTTCCCCCCCGTCGTTGCCGACGAATCACTTGTCCGGAGTTACCTCGAAACGTTCCTTGTTGACGAAGATGGATACGACGAGTTTACCAGATATATCGATCAAAATTATCTTAAAGAATTGTTTGCTGAAGTTAAGATTGTAAATGGAGTTGGGGATATGGAACGCTGGTATTCTCTCTTGCCGCCAGCCAAATACAAAACGCTTAAAGAGCGTATTGATTTGAAGTTCCTCCCTAGCAACCAGCAATACTTTGGGGCCAACGATCCCATTTCTCTTAGACTCGCGGTGAAAAACGTCTCGACGTTGATCATCAAGACCTACGAGCTTAATACCAGTAATTATTATCGCGAGCACAAATCGGAAATTTTAACCGGTATCGATCTGGACGGTCTTGTTGCCAACAATGAGCAGGTAATCAATTACGACGAGGTTCCATTACATCAGCATAATCGTACGTTTAACTTTCCGTCAATTACTAAATCCGGCGTGTACCTAATTGAATTTATCGGTAACGGCAAAAGCAGTCGCGCATTGATTCGCAAAGGTCGATTATCGTATACCGAACGGGTTGGCGTGGCGGGACATGTTTTCCGAATATACGCTGACGACAATACACCGTTAGCAAACGCGTCATTATGGTTGGATGGTCATACCTTTGATATCGATGAGCATGGTGAAATTGTCGTCCCGTTCACCAACAAAACCGCTAGACAAAAAATCATCATTAGCAGCGAGGGGTTTTCTGCGCTGCGCGAGTTTGATCACCAGTCTGAGACTTATGATTTGGATGCAGGTATATTTATCGACCGTGAAAACCTGATTCGGGGAAAGACATGTAAGGTGTTAATTCGGCCTCATCTCTCATTAAACGGGATGCCTGTTAACATTGACCTTTTAGAGAATCCGAAACTCGTCATCGAATCCATCGACCATAACAAAATCAGCAATGTGAAAGAGGTTAAGGATTTTGTTCTCTATACGAATAAGGAATCCGAATATGAATTGAAAGTCCCCGAAAATCTTTCGCATTTGACGGTATCTTTGAGCGGCAACGTCCAGAATCTAAGTAAAAGTGAGAAGATGGATTTATCGACCTCGGCCACCTTCACAATCAATCAGATTGATCTCACTCCTGAGATTGAGGATCTACATTTCCGCCATATCGCCGGAAATTATGAAATCCACTTATTAGGAAAAAGTGGCGAGCCGAAAGCCAATCGAGCGATTCAATTGGAAATCAAACATCGGCATTTTCGTGGAAACGTCTTCGTCACCGTCCAAACGGACAAACAGGGTCGCGTGCGGTTAGGAAAATTGAAAGATATTCAGGGAATTACTGCAAAAGATTCTGTAGGAACGGTACGCACCTGGGCGCCGGTGACAGAATACTATTCATATCCCCAGGCAATTCATATCCGTGCGAATTCCCTTACCACCATACCTCTTTCCGGCAGTGATGTTCAGGGTGCACCGAGAGTTGCGTCTTTATTGGAAGTTCGGCACGGTACTTTTGTCCATGATTTCCAGGACAATCTTTCAATCAAAAATGGTTTTCTCAATGTCGAGAATCTACCTGCCGGTGACTATGATCTACACATAAAACATAGTAACACCCACATCCCAATTCGAGCAACTGCCGGGAATAAAAACGGGCGATATATCACCTCGGATAATCGCTATCTCGAAACGTACGATACCGAACCATTACAGATTAAAACAATTAATACGAACAAAAATAAAAAACTGCTCACGATCGAACTGGTAAACCATACACCGTTTACTCGTGTACATCTGGTCGCGACCCGGTTCATGGGCTACAATAATCCATTTCATGAATTCATGGTCCCTATGCATCCCGCCCCACTGGAGCGTCGACTCGCGCCCTCCGAATCTCACTATCTTTCCGGACGAAATATTGGTGAAGAATATCGCTATATTTTAGAACGTAAGCATGGCAATATTTACCCTGGGAACATGCTCAAAAGACCGAGTTTGCTGCTGACCCCATGGAGTTTGCAAAAGACTCAAACCGGGCAGGATGTAGCGGAGTTCGGAGAGGATTGGCAGAATATTCCGGCTCAACCGTCATTAGCGCTTGCCGGAATGGTCTCAGAACACGATGCGGCGCCAACCGATTATCCAATGCAGCGGGGAGTAGCTAATTTGGACTTTCTTTCTGAAACGTCGCTTGTGATGAGCAATCTAAAGTCGGATGATAACGGACGACTTGAAATCGATATGAAGTTATTTGGCGTCCGGCAGCAGTTGCATATTATTGCGATGGATTCCATTAACACAATTTATCAGGAGATTTCGTTTGATGAACAGTCAGAATCATTTGACGACCTGCGCCTGGCGCGTTCGTTTGCGTCTGATAAGCACTATACCGAGAGGAACAGCATTTCCGTTGTTCATAGCGGTGATAACTTCGACGTAAACGATATCAAAAAGTCGAAAGTGGAAGTTTATGATTCGATTGCCAGGGTTTACAACCTATTTGTAACGCTGTCCAATAACCCCGACCTGATTGAGTTTGGATTTATTCAGAATTGGCCGACGCTCAGTCATGACAAAAAATTGGACTACTACTCAGAATACGCCTGTCACGAATTGAACTTTTTCGTCTTCAAAAAGGACATTGATTTTTTTCAATCGGTTATTTTACCATTTCTGAAGAATAAAAAGGATAAGACCTTTCTTGATCACTGGCTTATTGGCGCAGACCTGTCGCCATACCTTGAGTCATGGGCATTTGGCAGGCTAAATATAGTAGAACGAATATTGCTCGCCCAAAGATTCCCGGATCAATTATCACCTACATCCAGGCATGTTAGTAACTTATTCGATATGCAACCGCTGGATCCTGATCGAATGGCTTATCTCTACAAGACCGCAATCCGGGGAAGTTCCCTAGATAAGCTCGGCGTAAGTCCTTCGGGTGTGCATTGTCTGTACTGGATGGAGTTGTATCTTCGGAGGATTGGGGAGTACCTCAGTACGCCCCAATCCTCCGAAGTTGCGAATCTGCCCGTACAGTCAACCCAAAGGGCGGGCATTTCTTGCAGAGTTTCGGGGGGGGGGGGGGCGGGGGGCCCCCGGGCGGAGTACGTGCCCGCGGCCGAAACACCAACACCAAAAGGGCC
>JAJFLO010000562.1 GCA_021772675.1 Verrucomicrobiota bacterium
GTGAAAGCCCGAATCCACATATTCCGCCACCATCACCAGCTTTGTTAAATAAAATTTGGTTGTCCTTTAATGTTAGCTCTGACCAAAATGCCCCATTATAAATACCCCCTCCTCGTTCTTCTCCAAATCCATGATCTGGAAGATCATTATGTGTTATTAGATTATGTTCGATAGTGGAATTAATTCCTCCCTTGGGAGTTACAAATTTTTGATCTGGGGTTAATGCTAATATAGATAATTGTGAATCAACACTCCCAACAATACCTATTCCCCCACCAGCCCATTCGGCTCTATTACCCTGAATCAAGTTATTTTTTATAGTGACTTCACCACTTAAACCAAATAGATTAGTACCTTGACAACCGATCCCGCCACCGTAGCGTACCGATCTGCTACGTGGGATTGGAAATGAGAAATCGGTATTCACGTTCGAGGCGTAGAAAGGCTGTATATTATTATTTTCTATAGTGTTATCATTGATAGTAACAGTGCTATCTCTTACGAATATACCAGCCCCCCCAGACTCACACATATTATTTATTAGTTTATTTGATTCAACAGTGACCAACGTACTATTATTGATAAAAATCGCGCCTCCGTAACTATTAATTCCCAAACTAACATTATTTTGAAAAACACTAAGGTAAACCCGCACTTGCGAACAATTATTAATCCGCATACCAGAACCAGATGATGAATTACCATCCCGAATCTCCACTGCTGCAATTTCTGTTAAAGTTAAGTTTTCCAGCGATGCTACAACGTCTGAACTATTCCCTTTGATTATTGGGAGATTAACATGTTGGAACGGATAATGATTCAATTCGAAAGGAAATACAGGGTTTGGATCATGTGTGAACTTACCACCAAGTCCAACAACTAATATATCCGATTTAACATTCAATCCACTTTCAATATATGTACCCCTTGCAATGGCAACGGTGTCACTCGGCCCAGCTATTGCCAACGCAGCAGCGATAGTATCAAATGCTTGAAAATCATTAGCTGATACATCGAGTTCGTTGTTTGAGTTGACCAGATGAATATCACCACTTTTCGGAAATACGGGGCTGCAACTGATGCGCACTTGATCTCTGCTAAACACATTATTTCCCGAATCAAACGCAATAAGTGCAATATCAACAACACCTGTGCTAACGCCTTCAACTTTCCAGTCGGCGATGAAGTCTGTAGCCAATACAGTTTTTTCTAATTCTGATTCAGACATAAATATTCCTCCGCCCTTCAGAATCCTTACTTTTCCTTTAACATTTCCCGCTGCCGGACCCACTATCTTTAACTTGAATGTAAAAGATGGATCTGAAACGTTAATTTGTGGATCAAATCCGAATGCTGGCAAAGAAACCCGACTTCCTGAATCTGCGGGGGGGGGGCAGGATCTAAACCAGTCACAAAAATCTTCACAATACTACCCATTCCATGTTCTTTGTCTTGAGACACAATGCTGCCATCCAGGCGTGCAATATCCAGTTGAATCTTAGTGCTGTTTAAAGACACCACATCTTCTCCTACTAAAATATTGTTGATATTATAACCTTTTAATGTGACATCGGTTGTAAAAATCGTATCGTCTGACCATTCATATATTTCATATTCAATAAAATCAATCACCTCGCCTCCCGGCTGAACGACCCCACCGCCTACTTTACGAATTTTAACAATTGTGTTGTCAAAAAATAATTTTAATGAACCGCTTCCTAAACCTGATATCTCAGGAGTAAGCCGCGTTGTTTTTGTTGGACTTGTTACATTTGCATATACACCACTGCCAGGTGGTCTCTGCTCCTCGACTTCCGAGATATAATCTGTATTCGATTCCTTTGCTTCTAAATCAATTCCTAGCGGAGTAACACTAACGATATCCGTGTCGAATTCGGCTCCGGAACATCCACTTTCACCTATGTATACGGCCTTTAATTTCACATCTGTAAAATACTTGTCTGCCGGAAGTGTTAAGGATTTCACTTTGTAGAATATTCCCGGGGTGACTACTGTGGAGTCACTTGATACACTATCGATACTAATTTCTGACTCGTCAAAAATAAACTTATATTCGACTTCTGAACTTGGCAATGAACCCAATACTTTGACACTGGTTTTTTCTTCGATATATCTGACTCCAGCACCATACGGCAATTGTTCACGTAAATCCGAAATTTTACGCCAGTCTGGGAGTGCAGGGGTTAAAGGGGTACTTTCGGCTGGATTTTCGTCTATATATCCATCTAAACCGACAATCACATTGCCTCCATCGATTAACATCCAGGCATCCAAATCCCGTCGAAATCCCTGTTCACCAGGATTATCAATGATATTGTCGCTATCGTTGTCAAAACCATCAGTATCAACCAAAACAGAGGTAATTCGTTCACGTACTTTGGGAGAGTTGACTGGGGCATTGGTTGGAACTGAAACCCCATATGCGGTCATCTTAATATCTTCAATCGCTTTCGGGTCTAAATGAATTGCACTGATTTCAGGTCTGCAGAGTAATAGTTTTATTAATTCATAAGTAGCCAAGGCATCAAATCCAGCTGTTATTTCATTCGAGTTGTCGGTAAGATTTCCGGAATTATTTGACAATACAAAATCTAACGGATCGTCTGAACCGCCTGTACGGAAATATTGAATGTTAAACGCTTCGCCATAGCGGGGGGCGCTATGAACTGAATTACCATCAGCATTCTGAATATCTCCCCAGCCTGGTTTACTCATATCAACAACCACAAAATGGGGATGGTCGACATAAGAATTTAGGGGGGTATCAGTACTTGTTGAACCCTGGGACAGCAAATGGTTTTCATGCCAAATCCGACCGACACGTTCTATTACATCAATAATGGATGATTTGCCAACATTTGCCTTATTTTCTCCATGCTGTTCATTGTGACGATAACCAAGGCCGGAACGCGGTAAAAGAACTCCTGAAGATGTATTTCCATTGAAATGAACATTATTGGTAATATCAGCTTCCTCTGTACTCACAATCGTTGCCAATACAGTCGTATCACTGGAAACCGATGAGTTAAAGCGGTTATACGCCTCAACATGATCGGAAAGTTCATCTCCGTCTATATTTTCAGACACAAATGTTGCAATTCTTTTTGGATTCTTCAAGTTATCTGTAGCCGGTGCACGAAGCAGCATAAGATTCCTGTCTAAACCTTTTTCGGACAGGGGTACCTGAGTTTCAGATGCCATTTCTTGTTTTAATGTCAATACATCAATCTGACCAAAGCGGGCGTGGGATGGATCGCCTCCTCTCATCCCGACATAAGCAAGTGAAGCATTGGCAGTAAACTCAACTTTTTCCGGCCAAAGTTCCTTGATACCAGAAGTCACTTCATTGATTTGTGAGTCTTTTTCAAGCGCTGCTTTGATTGAAAATGTTTCTAATACGGGCGTATCCGATGAATATCCACCTAAGTTTTCTGCTGGTACCAAATCAAGAATACCTAGATTATTGGTCCATTTCATCGATACAAGACCAAAGTCCCCCTTTGGGTCAATTCCAATATCCGACGCTCCAACCATATCATTCGTATAGAGATCGCGATAAGCTTTGAGTATCCCATAATTCTCAAATACTTTATCAAATTCCTTAAAAAGGGTGAGTTTCCGAAATGTATCCTGAATAGCAGATGCACTGGAAACCCCGGAACCGACGCCGGACAAGGACACGGCATTGTCGAATGCAGCATCTTTTAGAATATCGAAAAATGTCACCGTTGGATGTTGCACTTTTCTCGCATATCGGGCCAGTTTCGCTCCAAGTCGTCTTTCGCCTTCAACTAACGTCGGCAAGTAGCCCAAATAATCTCCAACTTCGGTATCACTGCCCCCCGGTCGTTTCTGCAAATCGATTATTAACATCCCGCCTTTTGTTTCATCACGTGGAGGAATTCGACCTAAAACAGGATCAAAAATACCCACACTGGACGGACCTAGTGCCGTAATAATAGCGTAATCCTCATCCGGTGAAATCGCCATCGAAAATGGTCCTAAAAAAGCA
>JAJFLO010000563.1 GCA_021772675.1 Verrucomicrobiota bacterium
ACAAACTACCAAGTTTGAGCAAGTGGGCTTGACAGTATACCTGATCAATGTTTATTTAGGCATTAAACTAAGTCATTGATAATCAAGGAATAAGAAAAATCTAACTGAATATTGCGTTAATAGATTCCTGCACGCGAATAAAATTCATAAATCATTGGTATCACGCAATTTAATGAATCTCACTACGAATGTTTATGAATTATTCAGGCTAGTTCGTTTCTTCATCCTACATCTCTAAGGTTGATCATCACCTTTTTGAGCCTTAATTTTTTACTTGCCTTTAATTCTCCAGACGCTTGAGTCGCATCCAATCACTTTTTTATGGAATTATTTACCTGCGGCCCGTCGCAGGACAGTTGAATTAACTTATAAATGGAACCAATTGAAAAACTATGTTTCAGACTAGTTCGTTGTGTACATAATTGCTTGTTTTATGACGGAATACATCTCGCCGCCAAGCGGTTGCGCCTCTTTTGGCGTGAGCTTACGGTGAACTATGAAGGACAGATTTGTTATTGAATTTTTTCTGAATTTGAGTTGTACAATGAATTTTCTTAGTAAGAATTACTTGGTACTAGCCCGGCTTTCTCACAAACTTTGTGGTGAGAAGTCCGGGCTAGATTTCATAAGCAAACAAAAACGAGAGATTAACGAATTATTTGGTAAACCATGATTTTATTTGGCAAGACACTTCCATGGATGGGTCTAATAATTATTCCTTTATTTATCCTTGCAGAACAATTACCGGGAATGCCACAAACAGATCTAATGGTTATTGAAGATTACTTATCTCAACCTGATAGTGAAATTGACATCGGTTACGCTAATTTATTGATGGGAAAAGTGTTAAATCCGCTCATTGATATTAATTTTTTTGATGGGGAGCTGAATGCCATTGTTAATATCGTAAAGAAGCAAATCCGACGCGATAAAAAACCACAGAAAATTATAGAAAAAATAAATGCCATTATTTTTGATCAATATAATTTCGAGGCATTAGCAGAACCATACCCAGAAGACTTTCTGCTAGATAACCTAATCCAGTCTAAAAAAGGCCGATGTATGTCTCTTGTTGCATTGTACTCAACACTCGGTTATCGTTTGAATTTACCCATAGAAGGTGTGTGTGTACCAGAACACATTTTTGCGCGATGGGTACCGGAAGAAAAAAAGAAGCGATTCTCATTTAAGAAGAATAAACATATTAACATAGAGACAACTCTGGATGGAATTGAACTTAGCGACAAATACTATCTTAATATGTTGAATAATCTTAAGGCAGAAGCAGAAAATCCATTTTTCCTCAGGCCATTATCAAAAAAGGAAGTAATAGGTGCATATTTAAGTTCATTGGGCAGCGCCCTAAGAGTAAAAGATCGATTTGACAAATCAATCGCGGTCTGTAAATTGGCAATATCGATTAACGAAAATGATGCGGAGGCATGGAATAATTTAGGAATTTCATATCGAAAAAAAGGGTTAAATGAACTTGCAGTTGCATCATATAACAAAGCCATAAAGATCTATCCAAATTTTGCAGAGGCGTGGCAGAATTTAGGTTCAGTTCAAGCTTCAAATATGGAGCGAATAAGATGCTTTAAGAAGGCCGTCACCATTAAACCTTCTTTATCTACTGCATGGAAAAACTTGGTCATTGCCTACTATGAAATTCAAAATTATGAGCTGGCATGGACATGTGCCAACCGATGTCGGGAGCAGGGCCACTTTATACCTCAGGAATTGCTAAGAAAAATTCAATTTAAACTTAGATCAGAGAGATAATCAGTGAAGTTAATACTAAAGAATGCAAGGGTGATTGATCCGAGAAATAATATTGATACTATTGGAGATATTGGAATAGATGAATCGATATTGGTTGATTCTTCTACTCTTTCTCGCTCATTCTCCACCAAAATAATTGATGTTTCAAACTTAGTTGTAACACCCGGGTTGATTGATATGCATGTTCATTTACGAGAACCCGGTTTCGAATATAAAGAGGATATTCGAACAGGGACAAAAACTGCTGCTGCCGGTGGATTTACGACAATTGTTGCTATGCCGAATACCAACCCGGCAATTGATTCCATTAAAAGGATAGAGTTGCTGAACACGCTAATTAGGGATTCATCTTTAATTAATACGCTGCCAACCGTCTGTTTAAGTAAAAATAGGCAAGGTACGGAACTTACAGATATTATTGACATAAAGAATAACACTAATGTCGTTGCTTTAACCGATGATGGCGATTGTATTCAGGATGATGAATTGATGTTGAAGGCGATGGAATTTGCTTATAAAGCAGATCTGCCAATCATTGATCATTGTGAAGACATGTTAGTAAATGCTGGAGGTGTCATAAGAAAAGGTGAAATTTCTAAAATTATGGGTGTCCCAGGGATGCCTGGAGAGGCAGAAAGTAATATGGTTGCTCGAAACGTAGAACTCTGCAAAAAAGTTAAAGCCAGAGTTCATATTCAGCATATTAGTTACTATAAATCCATCAATTACGTACGTGAAGCTCAGGAATGTGGCCTGCCGGTTTCGGCAGAGGCTTCCCCTCATCATTTATTCTTAACAAACGAGATATTGCCAATTGCAGTAACAAACGGTAAAATGAATCCACCATTAGGGACAAAAGAAGATCAGGAAGCGTTATTGAATGCTTTACTCGATAATACAATCTCTGTTATTGCAACAGATCACGCACCACATTCGCCAGCTGAAAAAGCCATGGATCTGGTCAGCGCACCGTTTGGTATTCTGGGGTTAGAGACCGCAATACCACTTTGTTTAACAGAATTAGCCCGCAGTGGTATCATGAATTTGTCTGATCTAGTAGCAAAATTTACAACAGGACCAGCGGATGTCTTGAATTTAAAGTGTGGCACTTTAAGTCTTGGGAAAAAAGCAGATATTACCCTGATAGACCTTAACAAAGAACATAGAATCGATATTAATCGGTCTTTCTCTAAATCCAGGAATTCGCCGTTTCATAATAGATCCGCCATAGGAAAAGTTGTTGCGACTATCTGTGCCGGTAAATTCGTCTATAGCGACGGAAGTTTATCGAGTTAAACCATTGTAAAATCTTATTTAGTCTTTAAACCCGTTCATCACCCTGATCTTACCTATATTTATTATTTTGGTGCAATATAACTTGAATTATAGAAAAAATAATTATTTTTTTTCCTTCGCAGATTACAAAAACGAAAAAATGGTAGTAAGTTTTTGAACTTTTTATATACTTTTAATTTTATTATTTTCTGAAGGAAAAAATTCCAGCATGAGTGATCAGGAAAACGAGTTAAATCAGTCTGATACCGAGAATGAAAATTTACCGGAAAATTATGATCAAAGTAGTATCACCGTTCTAGAAGGATTGGAGGCGGTTCGTAAGCGTCCTAGTATGTACATCGGTGACACAGCTGAAAGGGGCCTTCATCATTTAGTCTACGAAGTCATTGATAATAGCGTTGATGAAGCGCTTGCTGGATTTTGTAATAATGTTGATGTAACAATCCATATTGATAACTCCGTATCAGTCATTGACAACGGCCGAGGTATTCCGATTGATCTCCACGAAGGCGAAGGTAAACCGGCTGTTGAAGTCGTGCTTACAGTGCTTCATGCTGGTGGTAAATTTGATCACAATTCCTATAAAGTATCCGGTGGATTGCATGGTGTAGGTGTATCATGTGTTAACGCGTTGAGTGAATGGCTCGAAGTCGAAGTTCATCGTGATGGCAACGTCCATCATATGCGTTTTGAGCGAGGAGACACAACTTCAGAGCTAAAAAAAATACGACCCACCAATAAAAAAGGCACCGAAATAACATTTAAACCGGATGGGGATATTTTCAGCACATTAGAATATAAATGGGATATTCTGGCCAATCGTTTTCGTGAACTGGCTTTCCTCAATAAGGGAATTACTATTAGCTTAACAGATGAACGACCAGAGGAAGGTATCCGCAAGGAGAAATTCTATTATGAAGGTGGGATTGTCGAGTTTGTTGAACACTTGAATTCAGGCAAACAAGTAATTTGTGATGTTGTCTATATCCATACGCTTAAAGATGATATCGATGTCGAAGTATCGTTACAATATAGTGACAGTTTCAGTGAAAATATTTTTACCTACGCCAATAATATAAACACGTTTGAAGGTGGTACCCATCTGTCCGGATTACAGAAAGCCATGACCCGGACCATAAATAATTATCTTAAAGGCCTTCCTGCGTTTAAGAATGAAAAACCGGTTACTGGTACTGACGTCCGTGAGGGGTTGGCATGTGTCATCAGTGTGAAAATTCCAGAACCCCAGTTTGAAGGTCAGACCAAAACGAAGCTTGGCAACCGCGAGGTTATGGGTATTGTTGAGCAGATTGTCAATGAAGGGCTGGCAAATTATCTGGAAGAGAATCCGCAGGAAGCGCGGCGGATTGTGGACAAAAACCTGTTATCGGCGCGCGCCCGTGAAGCGGCAAAACGAGCACGTGAATTAACCCAGCGAAAAGGGGCATTGGATAGTTTTGCCTTACCTGGCAAACTTGCCGATTGCTCCGAAAAAGATCCATCCAAGTGTGAAATTTATATTGTTGAGGGTGATTCTGCTGGTGGTTCGGCCAAACAAGGGCGGGACAGCAAGTTTCAGGCGATACTTCCATTGCGGGGAAAACTGCTAAACGTTGAAAAAGCACGTTTAGATAAACTTTTAAACAACAATGAAATCCAGGCCCTAATCACTGCGATCGGCTGCGGTATTGGCGCGGATGAATTCAACATAGAAAAAACACGGTATCACAAAATTGTGATCATGACTGACGCTGATGTTGACGGATCTCATATTCGCACGCTGCTGCTGACATTCCTTTTCAGGCAAATGAAACCACTTATTGAAGAAGGTTATGTGTATATTGCCAAACCACCGTTATTTAAAATCAAGAGGCGAAAAAAAGAACAGTATATTGATACTGAAGATCAATTAGAATCATTCTTGTTCGATAATGGTGTTGATGATTTGACAATTAATCTCATTAACGGTGACCCCTTATCCACTGAAATTCTGAAATCGTACCAATCAATTATTCGTGAATTCAAACATTTGTCGATGAGCCTCATTCGCCATGGCATTGAACCGGAAGCGTTTATAGAAAAACAACATCCTGAGACAGAGGAATTTCCAATTGCCCGAATTGGTGTACGTGAAAGTGATGGGACCCGGTCAGAGTATTACACCTATTCAGACGAGGAAGAAGCAAAACTCATTGAAGAAATTACCGAACGATTAACGGCACTTGAGGATGAACAAATTTCCGAAGAGGGCGAACAGAAAATAGATGAAGAATCAAATGATACTGATTCTGAAGCTGTGGAAACGATAGAAACAAAGGAAACAGTCGAGACTGAACCTGTTGAAAAAGAAGACGTTATTCATTCTGCGATTGATGTGACTAAAATCTATGAATCCAATTCATTTAAAAAATTGGCTGCCTCATTGAATAAAAGTGGTATGAAAGTCGGCCAGATTTACGGTAGCGACACCAGCTTGTTTAGTATCAGTACAACGAATGCCGAAGATGAGATTACCGCGAATTCAATCACCCAGCTTTTGGATGAAATTATTAAAACCGGACGTAAGGGTTTGCAAGTTCAACGGTATAAGGGGCTGGGCGAAATGAACTCGGACCAGTTATGGGATACAACGATGAATCCCGAAAACCGCAAGATGATACGTGTCACCATGGATGATGTCTTTCAGGCAGAGAAGATTTTCACTCTTTTGATGGGAGAAGAAGTAGCACCCAGACGCGATTATATCGAACGCTACGCTCCGACCGTAAAAGATTTAGATATATAACCAATTACCTCGGGCAACGGTCTCGAGGTATCACCAAGAATAAAACCCACAAGTGGGACTAAATATGGCAGTTGAAAATGAAACAACGGGCGATGTTCCCGTTAATATAGAAGAGATAATGCATTCTGCATATTTGCAGTATTCATTAAGTGTTAATCTTGGTCGCGCTATTCCGGATGTACGAGATGGTCTTAAACCGGGTAACCGTCGTATTTTATTCGCGATGCGTCAACTAGGTCTAACTCATAGTCATGCCTATACCAAGTGTGCAAAAGTTGTCGGAGAAGTGATTGGTAACTACCATCCTCACGGAGATCAGTCTATCTATGACACGATGGTACGTATGGCCCAGGATTTTTCGATGCGTAATATGTTGATTGATGGCCAGGGAAATTTTGGTAGTATTGATGGTGATGCTGCCGCTGCTTATCGATATACAGAATGTCGTTTACAACGTCTTGCCGAAGAACTATTGACGGATCTCGACAAAAAAACTGTTGATATGATGCCTAATTTTGATGAAAGTGTTCTCGAACCAACAGTTTTGCCAGCCAGATTTCCTAATCTTCTCGTAAACGGGACCACTGGTATTGGTGTGGGTATGGCAACCAGTATTCCACCTCACAATTTGGCTGAAGTCATTGATGGCACGATCTACCTTATGGATAATCCTGCAGCAACTGGCAAAGAACTCATGCAGTTTATCAAAGGGCCGGACTTTCCAACAGCTGCTCAAATTATGGGCATACAACCCATTATTGATCTATACGAAACTGGTCGGGGCATAATCACGATTCGTTCGAAACACACCATAGAGGAGACGGCTGAAGGAAGAGAACGTATTATTTTTACTGAAATTCCCTACGCAGTCAATAAAGAATCCTTGGTTAAAAAAATAGCGGATCTTGTCCATGCAAAAATCATAATGGGTATTTCTGCCCTTAACGATGAATCAAGTAATCGTGCTGGAATACGTATCGTTGTTGATATCAAGACGAATGAACGAGCTGTTGTCGTTCTCAATCAGTTGCTTAAACACACCACATTGCAAACAAGCTTCGGCGCTCAGTTTTTAGTGGTGCACAAACATAGACCGGTAACAATGACGTTAGCACAGTTGTTACAGGCGTATATTGACCATAGATTAGAAATCATCACCCGGCGTTCCCAGTTTGAACTCGAAAAAGCCGAAGCAAGAGCACATATCCTTGAAGGGTTAATAAAAGCAGTTGATAACATCGATGAAGTCATAAAAATGATTCGAGGATCACGGACACGTGATGAAGCCACAACCAAACTGATCACCCGATTCGAATTTACGAAAAAACAAACGACTGCGATTCTCGATATGCGTCTGCACCAGCTGACAGGGCTGGCCAGAGACGATCTTAATGCCGAATATGAAGAAATTTCCAGGCAAATGGAATATTTGAAAGGTTTGCTAGCCAGCCGTGATCTTAGGCTCGGTGTCGTTAAAGATGAGCTTATCGAGGTACGGGATAAATACGACGATGAGCGTCGCACTGATATCATGAGCTCCGGCAAAGAAATCAATCTCGAAGATCTTATTAAACGGGAGATTTGTGCAATAACTGTATCGAATACAGGCTACGTTAAACGTTTGCCTATAGATCTTTTCAGAACACAGCGACGCGGTGGTAAAGGTGTTATCGCCATGCAAACTAAAGAAGAAGATTTCGTTCGCCAGCTGTTTACCGCGTATACCCACGATTATATCTTTTTCTTTACCAACAAAGGCAGAATGCATTGGCTGAAAGTGTACGAAATACCGGAAGGTCAACGTGCCGCACGGGGTAAAGCAATCATTAATTTAATAGAATTAGAACCCGAAGAACAAGTTAGGGCAATGCTGACAGTTTCAGATGTCGATGTCGATGATAAGTTTTTGATTTTTGCGACGCGAAAGGGAATTGTTAAAAAAACAGTATTGTCAAAATTCAAAAGCTTAAGACGTGTTGGTATTAAAGCGTTGATTCTAAATGATGATGATGACTTAATTGATGTTAAATTATCAGATGGAACAAAAGAGATAATGCTATTTACTGCACTGGGTAAAGCCTGCCGATTCGAAGAATCACAATGTCCACCCAGAGGCCGTGTTGGTAAAGGTGTGATTGGCATTAGACTCAAATCAGCTGACGACGCTGTGGTTGCATTCTCAGTTGTCGATAAAAGTGTTGATATCATAAAAATCACAGAATTGGGCATGGGCAAACGTAGTAATATAGGCACTGGTATTGCTGAACAAGATAAAGAAACAGGCGGAGGTTATCGCTTAATCAACCGCGGTGGTGGCGGAGTCACCAGTATTAAGCTAAAACCAAATGATAAAGTGATTGGCGCCTTGCAGGTTGAAGAAGATGATGAGTTAATGATTACAACCGTAAAAGGTCAGATGGTAAGGATAAGCATCAATGGAGTCCGTTCTATCGGCCGTTCCTCACAGGGAGTTAAAGTTATTGACTTACGTGGAAAAGATACCGTTGCCAGCGCGACTCTTATCGCAAAACTTGAAGGAGAAGATGATCTGGAAGATTCCGATGATCCATCTGTGGAACCTGGTGATGGATCAAGCGTTGGGTCCGCTGACGTCAATGAATTATGTGAAGAGTCAACTGAAGAGCATGACATTCCAGCTATAGAAGAATCCGCCGAATCTGAAGAAGGCACAGAGGATCAAGAATAGTCAGCCTCAAGTTTGTAGACGCATTGAATCGCCTGAATTTTGGAGTTCAAGCTTTAGCTTGGTATTTTTTTACCACTAACTAATTACTGGTTTTTTCTGCTCACTTTTCACGACTTGCTCCTTACTTTCATTACTAACTGATCACCGCTCACTGTTCACTAATCTTTTTCGATTACTTCTCTTGAAAAACTCCCCCAACAATCAAATCACCATAGACGGCCCTGCTGCATCCGGTAAAAGTTCTATTGCTAAGCGAGTCGCTGAAGAGAAAAATGCCTACTGCATAAACACAGGCGAAATGTATCGCGCACTTACCTGGGCAACGTTAAAAAATAACATTGACCCCAAATGTGATCCCGCTGGAGTTGCTAGTCTTTTAGGAGAATTTAATTTAAGGATAATCGCAAATTCACAGGATATCACAACGACATTACTCTACAATGATAATTCAATAATTCCCGAGGATATTCTTTCGTCTCACGTAACCAGTCAAGTCAGTTATGTCGCCATCATTCCGCAAGTGCGTGATTGGATGGTGAACAAACAAAGAGAAACTAAAGAATTAGGGTTAATCGTAATGGAAGGCCGGGATATTGGAACCGTGGTTTTCCCGGATGCGAACTATAAATTTTTTTTAACAGCAAGACCTGAAGAACGAGCTTTACGCAGATTAAAACAAACAGGTGAACACCCAACTGAATTGAAACTTGCAACGCTAGTCGAATCCATAATCAAACGAGATAAAATCGATAGCGAAAGAGAAGTTGGACCATTAAAGCCAGCAGTTGACGCACATATAATCGATTCAACAACACTCACAATTTGTGATGTTGTCAATAAAATCGTTTCAATCTGCAAGTGATTTCATAAAAAGTACTTTACTTATTTTGAGTAGAGTTTATAACTTTTCATCAAATAGTCAGCCCCGTTAGGGGAGAAATTTTGTAGCCCATTGCGTTAGCGCTGGGAAATATATAGCCTCGACCAAAAGCCCCGTTCAAGGGGTGATATAAATATTCAGCATAAATTTTACAGGACGGACAATCTATTGAAAAAATCACAACTATTTTACCGGGTTCCTTATGCGGATACCGATCAGATGGGTGTTGTTTACTACGCCAATTTTCTAGTATTTTTTGAACGGGTACGTAATGAAATTCTCCGGGATATAAATTACAGTTACTTAGACATGGAGAAAAATGGGCTTATACTTCCGGTAATAGAGGCACACTGCGAATATAGTATTCCAGCGAAATATGACGACTATCTTGAGATATTAGGATGGTTTGGTGAAAATAAAGGATGCCGCGTAAAAGTTTTTTGTGAAGTCAGACGTGATAACATATTATTAGCGTCTGGATATACAATTCACGCATGTTTATCGTCAACTACCAAGAAACCAATCCGACTACCCGCAGAAATCACAAAACACATCTAACAATTCATATATTTTTACAAAGAATATAAATTTAAATATACGAGGCAGTTCCAGCTAGTATGCTTACTTTTTACTACTTACTGTTCACTGTTTACTAAATCCCTCATGGACACACTTTCTGAAATAATAAATCTCCTGGAAGATCAAAAAATCAAGGGTGTAAAATATCACGATATCTCACCGGAGAATCTGGAATTTATCTCGAATACCAAACGGCCTGATGGTCCTTCAATACAAGCTGAAATAAAACCGCATAATCCTCCAGTTGAAAAGCCGAAAGAAATCGATAAGCCTATCCCGGCGGCTCAAGAACAAACCCCGGACACGGTCCAGGAAAAACTAACAGTTTCACATCCGGAACTTGCAGAACTGGTAAAATCATGTCAAAAATGTTCATTTTGTCATACCAGTAACCATCGCCTGATGGGTATGGGAAATCTTAATGCAGATCTCATGTTTATTGGAGATTGTCCTGAAAAAGAAGATGATGAATCTGGGCAGTTAATAACCGGACCAGCAGGAAAGTTATTGACAGACATTATAAAAGCTATGAAATTTGATATCGGCCAAGTTTATGTAACAAATACAATAAAATGCAGCACACAAAACAAGCAGCTTGTTAATGAAGAGCAAAATGTTCATAAGTGCGTCCCCTACCTTAAACGAGAGATTGAGTTGGTAAACCCCAAAGTAATCGTTCTTTTAGGTCCCGTACCGTTGAAATATCTGCTGGATAAGTCGCCAATTGGAAAATGTCGGGGTCAGTGGTTTTCTCATCAGGGCATTGATTGTATGCCAACGTACCATCCATCCTATTTACTCCGTCTGCCAACCGCAAAGCGCGACGTCTGGAATGACATGCAGCAAGTCATGCATAAACTTGGCATTAACCCATAGTAAAACGTGTTTTTATTTTAAATTCCAAATTTCATTTTACCTTTCCATAAATTATCTTTATCTGGTTTCATATTGCATGACAACATCATTGGGAAAAACCAATATTCTATTTTCAGTCCTGCGGGGCAGTGCATCCGCACCGTCATGGCGGTAGCCTGTCAACATCCTGCTCGATGTAACAGAATTGCGGGAGTGGGACTCTGGCTCGCGGCTTAAAACACTGAAACCCGTGACCAAATTTTTTAAAGCGTATCCACCGGACATTTTACCGCCAACGGTCCTTTATTCATCACATGCGTATAAATCATTGTCGTGCGAACATCCTTATGTCCCATTAACTCCTGAACTGTTCTTATATCATATCCATCCTCCAACAAATGCGTAGGAAAGCTATGCCGAAAACTATGACAGCCTGCATGCTTGTTAATTTTTACCCTTCTAATTGCACTTTTAACCAAATTTTGCAGACTTTGAGCATGAATATGATGCCGCCGTGTCATTCCAGATCTAGGGTCTTTTGAAAATCGAATCGATGTAAAAACATACTGCCATCGCCACTCATACGCTGCATTAGGATACTTCTTATCTAATGCAAAGGGTAAATGTACAGAACCAACTCCATTAGCAAGATCATCTTCAAAGATGATTTTTCGATGAGCGAGATGATTCTCTAAGTCTGAAATAACAGATTCACCCAATAGTGTCACCCGATCCTTATCACCTTTTGATCTACGAATTATTAATTGATTGGAATCAAAATCAATATCTTGAATTCGCAATCGAACTAGCTCGCAACGACGTAATCCACCACCATACATCAATCGTAACATTAATTGATTAGTGCCCCGTAGAGAATAAATGATTTTCGAAACTTCATCTCGAGTCAAGACAACAGGTAAATAATTACTTCTTCCAGCACGTAGTGCATTTATGCCGGTTAATTCTTTTTCTAACACCTGCTTGTAAAGAAAAATGATTGCTGACAGAGCCTGATTTTGTGTTGATGCCGTAACGTTTCTTACAACCGCTAAATCTGTGAGAAATTCCTCTACATGTGACTCATCCATTTCAATGGGATGTTTCAATCCGTGAAAATGTATGTACCGTTTTATCCAAGAAAGATACGTTCTCTCAGTGCTGAGACCTTTCCTTAATAATCTCATTTTATTTCTACACTGATCAAGAAGTTTAGGTGGTTTACTAATAGTTTTCATTGTCATTTAATTCCCCATCTTTTAAGAATGACTACAAGAATAAGTTTAAATATGCTTATAAATACTAGTATATATTTGAATTCTTTCTGTGATAATTACAATCCAAAAGTTCGGAGTTATCACAAATTGAATAGTGTTTTTATGCATTACACCCAAATTAACTTGTGATATCTACATAATATTGGGGATATCACGATGACGATTTTAATTAATCGAGAGAATTCGATTTGTGATAATTCCAGACAGAATGGGTTTGCATGTTTCTAAAAAGAATCTAAGCTTCTCTGGTATTGGGATATATAACACAATTCTTGTTTTAAGCTAAAACTGTAGTTACACATACCTTCGCTTCGCTCAGGTATGTGTAATGGCGAGTTGCAAGCAAACGATTGAGTTACGCTCGCGAAGCTTCGCGTAACAAAATCGTTAGAGCAGAAAATTCCTGTTCTTATGCTCACAAGCTCGCAACAAACAGAAATTTCAGCTCAACTCGCCAATATCACAAGTTAATTTGGGTGTAAAGGATATTTCACAAATTAATATGCGAGAATAATATTGTTGAACTAAGCGCCAGTAGTGTTCGGCACCAATTTTGCTGTAGTCTTTTTTGCTTTAATAACCTGGTAACATATCGGGTGCGTACAGAAATGAGGTTTATTCAACATCGTGTGCATTTTGAAATAATACCTTACATCCATGGTGTCTGAGTTTCCCACAACTTATCCCATCTATTATCTTCACTAATCAAAAATGCGTATAAATTTAATATTGCT
>JAJFLO010000564.1 GCA_021772675.1 Verrucomicrobiota bacterium
ATCTCTATGGCATATTGAATAATATTGAAATGGCTGGTATAGATTTACCGCATTTCTAAAATCACTGAAGTTTCGAAAACACAACAGAAAAACGTTAAAGTGCACTTGGAAGCCAGGTCTCCAAGTTCGAACGCCACCAAATTTTTAAGATGGTGTATTTCCATGTCAACGGGCGATGGGCGCCAAGATCTAAATCTTAAAGATTTTAAAAGGGCTAATATTTTTTACCCAAAGGACACTATTGAACAAAAAAAAATTGCCAATTTCCTTTCTGCCATCGACAAAAAGATCGACGCGGTCGCCAAGAAAATCAAGCAAGTAGAAACCTTTAAGAAAGGTCTACTACAAAAGATGTTTGTATAATGAACACGATTATGAGGAGATGAATATGTCAGACGACATTCGATGGGTTCAGCGTTTTGATAATTTCCAACGCTCAATGAAACAGCTTGACAGCGCCATGGCATTACTGCAAGAACGTGACCTTTCCGAGCTTGAAATTCAGGGGGTGATTCAGGCATTTGAATATAACTATGAACTTGCCTGGAATGTGATTAAGGATTTTTATCATTATCAAGGAGACACGATAGATATCCAAGGTAGCCGAGATGCCTTTCGTACAGCATTTAATCGGGGTCTGGTGGCAGAGGGTCAGGTGTGGATGGATATGATCAAAAGCCGGGCCTTAACGGTGCATACGTATGATGACGAAGTCGCAGAGAAGATACTGGAAGACATCATTCATCTGTATTATCCGGCATTGAATGCATTAAAAGAAACCCTTCTGGAGAAATTAAAGAACAATGAATGATCAATACGGCTTAAGCACTGACGTCATTCAGCAGATTCAGGAAGTATTTGCAGATTTTCCCGCCATCGAACGAGCAATTTTGTACGGCTCTCGCGCCAAGGGTAATTATCGCCCCGGTTCAGATATTGATTTGACCTTGAAAATCAATGATGATGGAACGCTTCAATTATTGGCAGGCATCATGACTGCCATAGATGATCTTGATTCACCTTACAGTTTTGATATAAATCTTTTTGAATATATAAAACATGACAAATTGATTAATCATATCAATCGTGTGGGCGTTGAATTTTACAATGCAAAAACCTTCGCTGCCGAACAGAAATCAAAACAAAAACGCCGAGACTACAGAAAACAGACTACCCAATCTGAAGCCCAGTTAGAAGCGAATTTAGTTGAGCGTTTAACACGTTTAGGTTATGCGCCTGTGACGGTCACCAATGCCGATGAGTTACGCGCCAATTTAAAACAACAGTTAGAATGTCATAATGACGTTAGTTTGAGCAAAACCGAATTTGCCAAAGTGCTCAATCACTTAGACAAGGGCAATATATTTCAGCGTACGAAAACCCTGCGTGACCGTTTTCAGCTTGCGCGTGATGACGGCTCATCCTGTTATATCCAGTTTTTAAATACCGAGCATTGGTGTCAAAACCAGTATCAGGTAACCCACCAAGTCACGGTTGAAGGAATATATCAAAACCGCTATGACGTAACGTTATTGATTAATGGTTTGCCACTGGTGCAGATTGAGCTTAAACGGCGAGGTATGGAGCTTAAAGAGGCCTTTAACCAGATTAACCGCTATCAACGGCATTCGTTTTGGGCGGAAAGTGGACTATTTCAGTATGTGCAGGTGTTTGTGATTTCCAACGGAGTCAATACCAAGTATTACGCCAATAACCGCAAACAGGCATTTAAACAAACTTTCTTCTGGGCGGATGAGGCGAATAAGTTAGTGACTCAGTTGGATGACTTTACTGACCAGTTTTTAGAAAAGTGTCATGTCTCCAAGATGATTAGTAAATATATTGTGCTGCATGAGTCTGACAAAATCCTGATGATATTGCGTCCGTATCAATACTACGCCGTGGAGGCCATTGTTGAACGGGTGAAACACACCCGCAAGCATGGTTATATCTGGCATACCACCGGTTCGGGCAAAACGCTGACCAGCTACAAGGCCGCGCAAATACTCACCACGCTGCCCAAGGTGCATAAAGTGGTGTTTGTCGTGGATAGAGCTGATTTAGATTATCAAACCACGCGGGAATTTAACTTTTTTAGTGATGGTTGTGTTGATGGCACGAATAACACTAAAGCGCTGGTTAGACAAATGGCAGGCAGTAATCCGCTGATTGTCACCACAATTCAAAAGCTGAACACAGCCATTAGCAAAGACCGTTATGAATCCTCTATGGCAGATTTTAAGGATAAGCGGGTCGTGTTTATTTTTGATGAATGCCATCGTTCACAATTTGGTGATACTCATAAACATATCGTTGCGTTTTTCAGCAAAGCACAACTGTTTGGTTTTACCGGCACGCCAATATTTAAAGACAATGCGAGCAGTAACGAGCACGGCAAGCGCACAACAAAAGATTTGTTTGACAAGTGTTTGGACAAATATCTGATCACCCATGCTATTGCCGATGATAACGTGTTAAAGTTTTCGATTGAGTATTGGGGCAGGCTCAAGAATAAAGATGGCAGCTTAAGGGATGAAAAAGTACCGTCGATAAACACCAGGGAGTTTTTTGAAAACCCCAAACGTATTGAAGACATCGTTGATTGGGTCATTGCCTATCACAATCGAAAAACTCATAACAGACAGTTTTCCGCGATGATGTGTGTGAACCGCGTGGACACTCTCATCGCTTATTATGAAGCATTTAAGCGCAAGAAGGAAGCAGGCGAGCATGATCTGCGTGTGGTCACTATTTTTACCTATACCGCTAACGAAGATGATGCCGATGCGAACGGCCTGATCGGTGATCCGGATTTTGATATTAAAATTGATACGCCTGTAAACAAACACAGCCGTGAAAAATTAGAGGAGTTTGTGACCGATTACAACAGGATGTATCAAACCCGACATTCAGTTAAAGACAGCGCCGCGCTTTATACCTACTATAAAGACATTGCCAAGCGCATGAAGGAACGTGATAAGGAGAGCTTTAACGACAAAGACCGCGCCGATATTCTGCTCGTCGTGGATATGTTTTTAACCGGTTTTGATGCGAAAAAGCTGAATACTATGTATGTGGACAAAAACCTCAAATATCATGGATTATTGCAGGCCTATTCTCGTACAAATCGCATACTGGGTGAACTGAAGTCACAAGGCAATATTGTGTGTTTCCGTAATCTGAAAAAAAACACCGACGAAGCCATTGCTCTGTTTTCCGACATGGACGCGCAGGAAACTATATTTATCGATCCGTATAACACCTATGTTGAGCGGTTTAATCAGGGTGTGCTTGAGCTGCGCGTCATAGCGCCCACGCCCGATGATGTAAGTCAACTGATTAGCGAAGATGACCAGGTCAAGTTTGTCCGGGCATTTCGCCATCTAATGCGAACATTAAACGTTCTGAAATCATTTATCGAATTCAATTGGCATGATCTGGATCTGAGTGAACAGGAATTTCAGGATTATAAAAGTAAGTATCTGGATGTTTACGAATGCCTACGAGCCAATAAGGAAGACGGTGCATCTATTATTGAAGAAGTTGATTTTGAGCTGGAGTTGATTCATCGTGATGAAATTAATGTAGCGTATATACTTACGCTTTTGGCGGAGCTGCAACGGAAGAAACAGGACGACATAGAAAATGAAGACTATGAAAAGACCAAACAATCTATTCTTGAATTACTGGGCAATGAAACGCAGTTACGCAGCAAGCGAGAACTGATTGAGCAATTCATCAATGATAACATGCCTAAGCTTAAAGCTGATGCGGAAATTGAAGATATATTCTCTAACTATTGGACTACTCAGAAACAGGCTGCCATAGAGAAACTTAGTGACGATGAGAATATGGATATCAAGGCCATTCATGCGATGATTGACACCTACCATTTTTCAGGCAAAGAGCCACTAAGAGAAACCGTTTTTGACGCATTAAAAAATAAACCAAAACTATTAGAACGTAAGACAATATTTGAGCGATTTGTTGCCAAACTGAGGAAGCTGATTAGCATCTTCGATGACAATATAGGCAGCTTGTAATTATGCGTCACGAGCCACGGTGGTGCTGAAATTTGATGTTATAAATTTGTGGGAATTCAACATGCATAGAGGAAAAAGTATTCGAATTTACATTGCTGTGAGACGGGCACTCTGAAAATTGGTGGTGTGGTTTCGGCAATCCGAAAGTCTCTTTTTCCGCAAAAGACAACAGTCCACCTACTGCTCGCAACCATTTTATTTTTCAAAAAGAGTTGAGACCATTGGTGTTTTTTCAGGGATAGCCAGATGCTATCATGCGTTCAGTTCAGGTGGATTTTCATTTTCCCAAATATATGAAACTGGGACACCTGTTTCAAATTGGAACAAATGTGCAACTGAATCAAAAATATTTCGTTCATCGGTTACAATTTGGTTCTGAGATTCATTAAATTCATCAAATGCTGCTCGATACGTTCTCGCATAAGATTAATTTCCAGCTCGTACATATTACCGGCAAGTCGAAGGTGCTTGAATGTTGACAAATCATCTAAAACATCTCTACCAAAAAATGGCTTAAGTTGATGCCTACGACAAAAGTCCAAAATTGGCAGAATTCAAAAAGTTAACGTATTGATTACCAACAATTTACGACACATAAAATTCTCAAATTTCGACTTTTGTCTTAGGCATCTAACCCGACTTTCCTCAGTTGAGTGCCAAATTCGCCAATAAATTCCAAAAATCGGCATTTTCCAGGACAAAAAAGCCATTAATATATTTATATAAATAACTTATGACTTTTTTAAAACTTTTCCATTCGAAACGTAGTTACTATAAGTGATATTTTTTGTGTTGAATTTCGAAAAATCGCATTTTACTGTAATTGTCGAGGTTTTGTAGTGATTCATTTACGTTTTTTTGACAATTTGAGAAAATTCCAGTGATTTTCAATGACTTATTCTATTTGACGCCGGAAAAATCAACGACTTTGTAGTTACTTAAAAACATTGTCGTTGATTACGAAAGACTTACAACTCAATCAAGGAAACTTGGGCTAAGTTGTCCCATCAGAACTTTAATAAATGTGGTTTTCCCAGAGCCATTTGGCCCAAGAATAACGTCCCACGAACCCGGAGTGACATCAAGATTAAATTTGTGCAAAACTTCGGTTTTGGAATAGCCTGCGCATAGATTTGTAGCATTTATCATAATTCATATCCACGTGGATTAATCATTTCAAATCTAAATTCAGAACTCTGGACATGGTCCGATTTTCGTTTTCTAAATTTTCATGCTGCAACGTCAAATATCAAGGTCATATCGGAGCCGGGAAATTTTACTTGACGGGCCCTAAGTTCGATGCAGAGCTGGCGTAGTAGTTCTGTTTT
>JAJFLO010000565.1 GCA_021772675.1 Verrucomicrobiota bacterium
GCTGTAGTGACTACTGCAACTGCTTACTAACGAAGCAAATGCATTTAAAGAAAGCCTCCGCGAAGTGGCGACATATTGCTAATTTGTAAAATACCTAATAGTTATTTCGTCTTGAACCTACCGTCACGGATTCAGGTATTAATTAACATTTCAATTTTTGGTCTACCAGTTAACACACATTATTTTTGGGCGTCTAGCCTGATTACCTCATCCAGCTTCGTTACGAGAGTGCTTAGCTTATTTTAGATCAATGAGTTATGTAGGTTCCGAAGGTGAAGGAATAGTGTTGGAAATCCGCCGTGGTTTATAACGCGCCGTGGTGGGTGGAAACTATTTCAAATCTTTGGGTTCTTCATAACTCGCTTATATGAAATGAGATATGCGCACGCAGTAGAAACCGGATGAATTAATCAGGTTAGGATTCGTATCCAATTTGGTATCCATTGCTTCGGATGAATCGCGCCAAGAAATTTCTGGAAGAAAATCAAATTTATCAAAATGGATTGATAAAATAGTTTGTTGTATTTATCTTGCTCTCTCTTCAAAAAAATAATTGCGCATGGGAATTTGGGATATGATAAAACAAATTATTTTGAATCATCAAATCAATATACGTTTCCTAAAAATCATCATACTCCTTGTATTTTTCTCATTTTTTCCAGTTGCAAGTGCGTCAGAGCTTAGTATTGGTGATGTTACCGGTTTGGCAGGACGATATATCTCCATTCCTATTAACTATGTTCATACTGATTCGGTTACTGCAGTTTTAATAGATATTCAATATGATCAATCGATTTTAACCCCTGGTAGTTCAAGTACGGGACCTTCGGCTGTTAATCATCGTGTTATTAATCGCGATATTTCACCCGGTGTTTATCGAATTATCCTCTATTCCTCTGCAAATGCCATATTGGATACGGGTAATGTAGTAAATACTCGATTTGCTATTCAACAAACATTATTGAGTGATACTTCAATCACGTTATCCCTCATCGCTATATCCAATCCATCGGCAGTTTCTCTTACAAATACGACAACATCACCGGGGGTATTGACAATTCTGGAAGCGACATTAGACATAGATCAAAATGGTAAAGCTGAAGCACTTACCGATGGTGTTTTAATATCGCGATATATCAAAGGAAGCAGGGGAAATAATCTTGTAAGAAATGCGATTGCTTCGAATTGCCAACGTTGTTCTAATGATAATATAGAAATGTACTTGAAAGCAGCCTTAGATAGCGGGTTGTTTGATATTGATAACAATTCTGTTAACGACATCAATATCGACACTAAAATTATTAATCGGCATTTGTTTAAATTCAGTAAGAATAAGATAACTGAAGGCATTGTTGGTGGGGCCCGTTGTGCACGCTGCGGTATCAATGACATAATAGATTATCTAGATTCTTTAACACCATAGATTAAAAGGTAAAAAGAGTAGTTGGTAATAAAGTAATGGATTTCATGTAATTAAAAATAATGAAAGTTTGATGATGTAGCCACGATACTCCGTGACGTGGTTTGCTAACTTTAAAGAAACGACACGGCAGGGGACTGCCGTGGCTACATCATCATTTTTGGACTTTAAGGCTAATGGCAGCAGCTTACACATTGAACACACTATAATGACCAGGCTAAATAAAAATTTGAGGGATTCTGTTTATTTCATTTCTCCTTTGCTCTTATTAATTAGTGCAATGAATAGTCTTGCATTACCAGAACGCTTAGGCGATCTGGACGAAGATGGAAACGCGACTATTTTTGATATTGTTATACTAGGAAATCATATTTCCGGGAACCAACCATTGACAGATTCTTTGGTTCCATTTGCGGATGTAAATCAGGATGGGTTGGTGAACGACAGTGATGTTGACATAATTGCTCAAGCAGTAATCGATAATTCAAACTTACCAATTCCAGTCAATGCACCGGCAGTATCAGCGCCATCGAATGGCACCAATCAGAATTTCACGACACTGACAGGCACATCCGATCCGAATTCAACCATCGAAATTCTTGGCGGACTGAACGATGTGATCACACCCACGGACACTAATGGGAGATTTAATGTGAATGTTCCTTTAACCAAAAATACTATTAATCGGTTGTTTATCACAAGAATCGACCAGAACAATGACAAAAGTATTCCGAGATCTCTCAATATTGTCCAGGACTCTCAACCTCCCTCTCTTTTTATTGATTTCCCAAGGGATGGCGATATTAGGACAAATGAATCAATTTTAGTTGCCGGTCGAGTAGGTGATCTTCTGAGCGGGTTTATGGGACTTGCTGTGGCGGTCAATGGAGAAAGTGCAAATGTGGTTATCGGCATTGGGACCAACGGGACATTTGAAAAAAGTAATGTTCCACTACCGAATATCGGAGAAAATACTATTACAATTACCGCCGCTGATATTTATGGAAATGCAATTACAAAAACCATAAATGTTATTCGTCAGGAAATTAGTGGTCCGTCAATGATTGTTTCATCTGGAAATCTGCAGCAGGGGATTGTTAACCATCGGCTGCTCGAACCCTTAGAGGTGAAAGTCTCGCATGCAGACGGGAATGCCTTCTCACATAAAATCATTGAATTTGAAGTGATTCGAAGTAATGGCCGGTTGACACCAGACCCAACATCTAACAGTCAAGGAAAGACATCTCTACAGGTACGGACAGATGCTAATGGCGTGGCGCTGGCATGGTGGACATTAGGTAGTGATGCTGGTTGTGGCAATAATCGTGTGGGTGTAACAAGCCGTGATATTGATGGCATAACGTTTTTCTGTGCGTCGGCCAACCCTGCTCCAGCTGCTCAAATCAATATTGGTACAGGGAATAACCAAAAAGCCGAAGTTGGTGGACCTGCACCTGAAGCATTGCGAGTTTGGATAAACGATACTTGCAATGGCGTTGGCGATATTCCGGTAACCTTTTCAATTATTAAAGGTGATGGTAAAGTAAACAGTCTTGATCAAGTGACTGTAACGTCAGCGGTTACAGGCCATACAGAAGTAAAGTTAACTCTGGGACCAAATGGAGGCCAAAATATAATTGAAGCTGATTTTCCTGGAAATATTGGTAATCCCGCCGTGTTTGTTATTGAAGGAATTAAACCTGAAACACAGGTAACCTCGTTTGCTGGACTGGTATTAGATAATGCCAGTCAACCTATAGTTGGCGCGATTTGTTCCATTGAAGTTTCCGGGCAGATATTTCCTGACGTTAGCACTGATGTTAATGGC
Source organism: Verrucomicrobiota bacterium (assembly GCA_021772675.1). GTDB lineage: Bacteria > Verrucomicrobiota > Lentisphaeria > JABSQK01 > JAJFLO01 > JAJFLO01. The sequence continues at coordinate 3,249 of JAJFLO010000565.1, forward strand.
CAGTTTCTACTTAATAATTTAACGGCGGGACCAGGGCATTTGCGGATAAATGGATTTGATGCAACTCAGCTTGGAGATCAAACGATTCCAACTGGTATGTTTCCAGTTTTGGCCTATGAGGTCATTGTCATCGCCAATACTGAAAATTCCTTGCCAGGTCCCATCCTATTGCCGGAATTGAATCCGGATAATGTCAGATCCTATGACGGAACTGCCGATGTTGTACTTACAATTGAAGGTGTGGAGGAATTAAAGATGATAGTCAAGGCGGGGTCAATGACGCGTGCGGACGGAACAACTCCAACTCCTGGTGATCCGGCGGAAATAGCACTAAACCAAGTTCATCATGATGATATACCGATGCCAATGCCCGATGGCGCTGCACCGCCATTTGCCTGGACATTACAGCCATCCGGCGCCACATTCGATCCTCCTGTTGAGATTGTGTACCCAAATATGTCCGGCCTGCCAGCCGGTACCATTACCTACTTCCTTTCTTTCAATCATGCCTCCAATCGCTTTGTGATTGTCGCGACAGGACATATTATTGAAAATGGTTTGTGCGCTGTGACTGATCCTGAATCTGGCATTTCCACTGCCGGCTGGGGCGGCGTGTGCCCACCCTATCCGGCAACCGGTAATGTCTCCTCCACAACGAGCAAAGAACCTGCGTCTCAATCAGTGACCCCAGCCAGTTCAATTTGCCCTGTTATCGATGATAAGAGTACCGGTACCGATCCGGTCTATTTATTTTCCGGAGAATTTTATACCACGGTTGAAGACCTTAGAATTAAAGGACGCGGTTTGGATTTTGTCTGGGCGCGGAAATATCGGTCAAAAGTAGGCCAGGATACTGATATTGGCAATAACTGGGACTTCTCCTATAATATCTTTATTGAAGCGGATCGTGATGACATTTTCTATTGTGATGGTAATTCACGTCGGGACCGTTTTCGTCCGATAGGTGACGGTAGGTGGGCACGCATTGAGCAGTTTTCCGAATTAACTCAGGAATCCGATGGCAGCTTTACGTTATTAATGGCTGATCGAACTGAACAGCGATTTTTCTCGCTGAGCAGTACGGTTAATGCCGGAAAAATTTCAAGCTTTACAGATCGGAATGGCAACACCATCTCATTCACCTATAATTCGAATGGAAAACTCTCAACGATTACCGATACATTAGACCGGGATATCAATGTTGCTTATAATACAGACGGATTCATCGAATCAGTAACTGATTTTTTGAGTCGCAAAATTACATATGATTATTATGCGGATGGTGATTCAGGAGGTTCGTTTGGAGATCTAAAATCGGTTACATACCCGGTCGTTACGGGGACTCCAAATGGCAATGATTTTCCCAATGGCAAAACCGTAAGTTATACTTACAGCACCGGATTTAATGATGATCGACTTAATCATAACCTGTTAACCATTACCGATGGGCGTCGAAATGATCCGAATGATTCGACCAATCAGCTCGGCCCATATGTCACCAACATCTACGCTGATACCACAAATGCAAACGATTTTACATTCGATCGTGTGATCCGGCAGAATTGGGGTGATCCCGGTGATATTACTGATATCGACTATGCTTCGGTCTTGCCAACCTCAGCCAACAATAGAGCGGTGACAAAAGCGATTGTAAATGACCGTAACGGCAACGTCAAAGAGTATTTCTACGACATCCGTAACCGCGAGGTCATTAAAAGAGAATTTACAGGGATTGCAATATCTGATATGCCGACGACAGAAATAGGCAATAGACCAGAAAACAAGTTTAGATCCACGGATCCTGATTTCTTTGAAACCCAGTATGAATACAATAATAATGCCCTGCTTAAACGAACGGTTTCCCCTAATGGCAATATCATGGAATATGTATATGAATCAGAAATTAATACCGATACCTCCAACCGTAATCAGGCGAATGTGCGCATAAGACGATTGCTTCCAGGCAGTCATACACCAGAAGGTGACCAATCCGTTATTGAGGAGTTTTACGAATATGACACAAATTTCGGCTGCGCCTCAGGCTGTGGATTCAATTTTGTAACTCGTCATACTGACGGTCGAGGTAATATAACTATCAATCAATATGATGATAATGGCAACCTGGTCCATAAACAGCATCGAATTTCGACAATTATTGAAGATTTTACGTATAATCAGTTTGGCCAAATGACTAGTCGCAGCTTGCCGGACAATGGCGGCAGTCATCGAAGGCAGGACCAATTTACATATTATGACTCCGGCAGTCAGCAAGGCTATTTAAAAAATGAAATTGTTGATGCTGGCAATTTAGCATTGACCACAATCTATGAATATGATCTGGTTGGAAATATTATCCGCAAGGTTGATCCAAGGGGAAATGATACTCAATACGAGATGAACGCACTTGATCAGATCGTTCGAGAATCATCACGGGTTGTTGGTGGCGGATTGAATAATCGTTATCAACGGGACTTCTTCTATGATGCCAATAATAATCTGATTCGTATCGACATTCAAAATATCGACGAAATTGGGGTGCTCCAGTCAAACACTCATTTCACGACAACGTTTGTGTACGAAATCCTAAATAATTTCGTAAGTAAAACCGAAGAAATCGATGGAACTAGTGAAATTGTAACCGAGTATACTTATGATCGCAATCGTAATCAAACCCTGATTCGTTATGGAGAAGCAGTTAAGGGTAATCAGCCGAAAAATACAGTCTTGATTGTTTATGACGAACGGGATCTTCCGTATCTGGAAATTCGTGCGGATGGTCATGCTGATGAATCAACAACGCAGTTTAATTATGATGGCAACCGAAATCTCCTGATGACACATCAGGGAATCGAAAGTCAGCCACGGATTACTGAGCATAGTTATGATGGATATAATCGATTAGTTACGACTTTTGATCCGATGGGTAACGTATCTGAATTTGGTTATGATGCCAACCATAATCGAGTATTCGAACGTCAACAGGGTGAAGTGATTGATGTTGCTGGCGACACAGGCAACATCCGGTTAAGTGAATCAGCAAATGTCTATGACGAAATGGACCGGATTATTAATAACGCACGCATATTCTTTGATACTGAATCGGCAACACAGGATTCAATTCTGGATGGGTTATCAACAACACAAATGACATACAACGATAATTCACAGGTAGTTCAGGTCACCAATGATAATAATCACACAATTATGACCGTCTATGATACCGCAAACAGGAAGAGTTTAACGACAGATGCCAAAGCAAATAATATGGCATACACCTATGATGCCAATTCAAATATCACAGCTGTAGGCGAAACCGAATTATCGGATACGGGACAATCAACACAGTTGTTCACAACTCATTTTGCTTATGATGGTTTGGATCGACGGATTATGATTGTGGATAACATCGGCAATACGCAAAATTTTTACTATGACTCCCGTGATAACCAGACAACAGTTATTGATGCTCTTGGCAACATGACTCAATCCACCTTCGATGGAATTAACCGACCTCTGCAAACGATTCGATCTCTCACAGACACTGGATCAGGAATATATACGTCAGCATCCCAAATCAATGTAGGAGGGACCTCCAGGTCGCGACCTGTTCCAAATTCTCCGACCAATGAAACCGATACAATAACCACCAGCCAAGGGTGGGATGAGACCTCGCGTCTTATATCCCAAACCGATGATAATGGCAATGCAACCGTTTATACTTATGATCCTCTGAATCGCAAAGTCGCGACAACTTATGCTGACAATACCACTCATCAATCGAGTTATGATATTCATGACAATCCAATTGCAGCCACGGATGCAAACGGATCACAGACAGCGTCTGAATTTGATTTACTAAATCGCATAACTCGGAAAGATATCACCGTTGGTACAAACGTTGGTAATGACACGACCTTTGAGACCTATAAATATGATGGATTATCCCGTCTTGTTCATGCCGAAGATGACGATTCTATTGTTTCTCGCAGGTATGATTCATTGTCAAATATCATCACGGAAACGTTGAATGGAAAATCAACACAATGTGCTTATGATGGCGTCGGTAATATGTTGATGTGTACCTATCCCGGTGGACGAACGATTACCTGCATCTATGATGAGCTTGAACGCAAAAAGACAATCTTTGATCAAAATGGATCAATTGCCAGTTATAATTATATCGGCCCCGCGCGGGTGGAGAATCGGGACTATAACAATGGGATACGAACCGATTATAACTATGACGGCATTACCGGAATCAGCAATCCTGCTGACGATTTTGGCGTTAAACGGATTATTAAAACATCTCATATACGCCAGTCTGATAATGTTATTGTAGATGATCGCAGTTATCAGTGGGATCGCATGTACAATAAGTCACAACGTAACGACACCCGTACAGGTGGGTTGCAATTAGCTTATGATTACAGCTATGATTCCGTGTATCGATTACAGGATACGAATGTTACCGATATGAATACAATCACTACGCGAGATACCGATTATACTTACGATGGCGTTGGCAACCGTACAACCATTGTTGAAAATGGCAGTAATTTAGTCTACACCATGAACTCCTCCGATCCAGATCCTGCGGATTCCCAGACCAACCAGTACACGACAACTCCGCATGACACCCGTTCTTATGACCTCAACGGAAACCTTGTTTTGGTAACAAGTAATCAGTCATCAGTTACCAGTTATCAGTATGACTATAGAAATCAATTGGTAAGTTTTAGTGTTCCGGGTAATAATTTGTCTGCGACTTACACTTATGACGCACTCGGTCGTCGCATTGCGAAGCAAATATCTGATAACAGTTCACTAAACACTGTTCACTATTTCTACCACAACTGGCAAGTCATTGAAGAGCAGGATGCTTCAGATCTAACCGAAGCAACCTATGTCTATGGCTTATATATCGATGAAGTTTTGAACATGCAGCGAGACGTTGATGATGACACGTTGATAGAAGATTATTATTATCATACCGACGATCTTTATAACGTTGTAGCCATCACCGATAGTTCGGGTGCAGTTGTTGAACGCTATGATTATGATGACTTCGGCAAGCCATCAATCAGCATTCAACAATCATCAATCCAAAACCCCTACCTATTCACCGGACGACGTCTTGATCCCGAGACGGATTTTTATCATTATCGGACCCGTTATTTAGCAGCAGATGTTGGCCGATTTACAACGAGGGATACAATTGGTATTTGGGGTGATGAGGTAGAGGTAGGGAATGGGTATACTTATGTGGGGAATGGTCCGGGAAGTTTTGTTGATCCCAATGGAAATTTTGTATGGTTTATTCCCTTAGTTTTTTTAGGTGGAGGATCAGTGACCGGATTAGGGGCAGAAGTTTCTTCAGATTATTTGGATGATGGATCTTTCAATACCAACTGGGAAAAATATACAGGATCTGCCATTGGTGGCGCTGCTTTTGGTGCATCTCTTTTATATAATCCACAAAAATGGGCATCAGGAGCCATTGGTAATTCTGTGGGTAATTCAGTTACTCAAGGGCTGGAAAATCTTACCGGTAACCGTGCAGGATTTAATGCGGGAGAATTTATTAGTGACACCGGCTTGGGATTAGTACCAGGATTCCCAAAAGGAGGAGCCAATTATCTTTCAATGATTAAGCAACTATCAACTAAATATGTAAAAGACCTTATTAAAAATGTCGAGTCAAAAACTGCAGGAAAAATACTTAGGCATATGTTTCTAGCACAAGTAAATGGGAAGTATTATCAAAGTATAATGGATTGGATATTAGAACCAATACAGGAAAAGGATAACTTAAATCCTCCTCCTGCTAAAATTTGTCCTCCTACTAAAAACTTTAGACGGCTAAAGAGTGGTGAAGATTATCCAGATTATGGATATGATTTTGGTAGGGGTTAAATTTATTATGGAGTAAACTATGGTCAGGCATTGAGATTTAAGTTTTCTGCTTGTGTGGCGTGTCTGGTTTAATTCTAAGTAACAACACGGCAAAGGATTGCCGTGGCTACATGCATTAATTTGGAATTAAAGTTTATTTGCAAGTAGATGATGTAGCCACGCCAGTCCTCTGGCGTGCATTCAGCTATTTAAGGACAGGCACAATTTATAAAAAACCAGTAACTCACGCTAAGCCGCCAAGACGTAAATGAACAGAGAGATGAAGGAGATGGTTATAAGCAGACAAGAATGTCCGCTTTACTTTAAGCATTGAATATGATTTATAATTAATTTTAAAATTTAATATAAAAACTCTGCGTCTCTGCGAGAAACAAAATATGAAAATAACCAAAACTACAATTCAACTTTGGCTACTGATGATATTCGCATTCCTGTCACAACCAGCCTTCTCCCAAACCGGGGAAAACTGCACGGTCATGGTGAATGGGCGTATTGTCGCGTTTGAAGCGGTGGGTAACCGATTTATCTTACGAAATATTCCGGTCGTTGCGGACCTGGTACGTGCTTGCTTTATCTGTGAGGACAGCGGTGGAACCACATCTTATGCGTTTACTGATTATTTTCAGGTGAGGCAGAACCAAACCTACCTTCTTCTTGATGACCTGGTATTCACAAACCGGCCCATCATCATTCGACGAATCCTAGTGGAGACCGTGGTTCCAAACAGCAAAGTATTAACGGTGTTAGGCCAGAATGTTCAGCTAAAAGTCACCGCAGACTTATCAGATGGCACTCAGGACGATGTGACCATCCGCATCAAAGGTACGGTCTACCGCACCAGCAACCCAGATATCGCAACGGTTACCCGAAACGGACGCGTAACCGCGGTCGGCAAAGGCACAGTGGTTACCACAGCAACCAATGCCGGTGCTACCTCGGTTATACAAATGCATGTATCACCTGGAGATGAATTGACAGCCGTTGAAGGGTTTGTTTTTTTTGACGATGATACCCCGGCGGCTAATGCGAGAGTACAGATTATAGAACTCGGAGAATTTGTCACAACGGGTTCGGATGGATTCTTTTCGTTTACCAATGTCCCCGCGTCACTTGTTGATTCGTTTGTTATTGGCGCGGTTAGGTTACCGTCCAGGCAAGGCGAAGTGACTATTGGTTCGAACAGTGGCGTAAAACCATTTGCAGGTGGTTTGACGGATGCAGGCATTATTAAATTGTCAACATTGGGTAATATCGATAATGATGGTGATGGAGTTAACGATAATCTGGAACTGGCGTATGGTCTTGATCCTGACGATCCGGCGAGCAATGCCAGTGAGGACGGGGATGCAGACGGACGCCCTGATGTTTATGAATTTTTGTTTGGTACCAGCCGGGTGCTGGAGGATACCGATGGCAATGGAGTATTGGATGTTGATGAAGACATCGATAGGGATGGCTTGACAGATATCGATGAGCTTCTGAATTTAGGAACGTTATTCCATGATCATGATACCGATGATGACGGATTTAATGATGGTGATGAACTTAGTGATAATTCTGATCCGAATGATCCGGATAGTTTACCGGAAAGTTTGTTTAAAGGGGTGGCGATTGGACCGAGTTTTACGGTTCGGAACATTGGCAGTCAGGAGTTGATATTGGGAAGTGTATTCGGTGAAGGATTTACTGCGGAAAATATTACTAATCCTAGGCTGAATGATCAACGTACTATTGGAGTTACTTTGTCTGTGAAAAATATAACAGATCCACAATTTGTTGAAGACCATCAATCTATTAGCCGTTCGTTTACAGTGAAAAATAAATCATCGCCTGAATTGATTGAAGGCAAAAGTATTGGTAAGGTTTTTAGTGTGGAGGATAAAGCGGAGTAATAGAAATTTGTTGGGATTTGATAAGATTTATAGATTTAGTTTTAACATATGCTACATGTCGTAATTTTAGTGATAAGTTCAAATGGAGGTCAATGATGTAGCCATATCAGTCCTCTAGCGTGCAATTCCATTAAATTAATAAAACCAGCACGGCAAAGGATTGCCGTGGCTACATGTCGTAATCTGACTTTAATTAACTAATTATAACAAAGGAAAAAAATGAAACAATATAAAAACAAATCACATCTCAAACTATTAATTATAATCGTCATGTTTATTGCTTCTGGCTTCATGATTAATGCTCAGGATTTCACGTTTGACAGCGGTTCTGATGGTTCGGATGGCGCACTGAATTTAACAGAAGCTGGTATTTTAGAGTTCAATCCACTGGATTTCGATCCTCCGTTAGATCCAGACGGTGATAATATCTATCATTTCACAACCATTAATGTTGGAGCGGATGTAACGGTTAAATTGGCAGGTAATATTTTAGGCTCAAATCCGGTAATATGGTTGGCGACGGCAGAAGTCACAATAGCTGGAACCTTAGATTTGAACGGAGAGGATGGACATGGACATGATGTAGGTGTAAAAATAGACTCTAAATCAGGTGCAGGTGGCTACGGAGGCGGTAAGTTTAATCGACGTGGAAATGGTCCAGGTGGGGGATATTCTGGCCGACAGGGCGGCGGTGGAGGCCATGTAACCAATGGATCTATCTCTCAGAACTCTATCGCCGGCGGACCAAGTTATGGTAATTCGTTTTTATTACCGCTTATAGGAGGGTCAGGTGGCGGCGGCGGAGAGGGTAGTAATGCTGGTGGTGGTGGTGCTGGTGGTGGTGCAATATTGATCGTAAGTAGTTTGTCAATCTCCATTAACGGCCAAGTTTTGGCTAATGGAGGAGCAGGTGGGGGCGGTTTGGCAATAAATGGTTCGGCCGGTTGGGGTGGTGGTGGTGGAAGTGGCGGGGCAATTAGATGTATTGCTCCAATAATTACTGGTAATGGAACTCTCTCAGCTAACTTCGGTAATGCGGGGAAGAGCGGTGGCAGAGGTGCAATTGGTAGAATTCGCATTGAAGTTTTTCAAGCTTCTTTTTCCGGAACAGTAGTTCCCCCAGTGATTGTTTCGACCCCTGGCTTTGTATTTCTCTCAAACAACGTTCCTCCAGTTAGTGTTGTTTCTATCGATGGTAAACCTGTCCCTGCCAACCCCAACGGAACATTTTCCCCAGCAGATATAGTCATTGATAATCCAGGAACAACAACTCTTGCGATTGAAGCACATGATATTCCTCTGGGTAACATTGTTAAAGTAACCATGTATAATGAAACTGAAGGAACCAGCTCTGTCGATTCGTCCCCATTAGAAGGGACATTGGAAAATTCAACAGCGACGGCTACTCTACAGGTACCGCACGGGTTTAATCGATTCTTTGTTGAAGCGAATTGGGATCCAACACCGTAAAAGGAAATTAAAAAAATATCTAACGCAAAGACACAAAGACGCAGAGAAAAGATTAAGAACGATTATTTAGACCCTTTTGTTTTGGTGGCTTCTTGACGAGTCATAGCTTTTGCGAAGCCTGTTGTGTGAAACCTTAGATTTTTTCTTTTTGTTAAAATGGATTATAGTAAAATGATGTCGATTCAATCTTATAGATATATGATGATACAATTACATTAGAAGAAAATGCCAAAACTATACACATATTTTGGACTTATTATCATGTTTTATTCAAATGACCATGAGCCAATCCATGTTCATGGCAAGTCGCAAGGTAGAGAATCTAAGGCTGAAATTATTTTTGATCGAGGTAAATTATCTGAAATACGATATTTAAATGTAAAAGGGAAACGCCAATTAAATCCTTCTGAACTCAAAAACTTCAAAGAATTAGTAGACCTCAAAGTGTATGAAATACGAAAAAAGTGGATAGATTTCTTTATCGATAATACTCCTATTGAATGCGAAAATATAAGGAAACTGAAATGATAAGTATAGAACCAGAAGTAATCGAAATAGAAGGAGCAGAATATTTAGGGGCTTATGAAATTAAATTGATATTTAATGATGGCAAGTCGCAAATAATAGATTTTAATGATTTTCTTCTCAATGCTAAAAACCCAATGACTGCTAAATACCGAAATGAAAAGCATTTTCAAAATTTTAAGATTGAATACGGCGACTTAATATGGAATGACTATGAGATGTGTTTTCCGGTATCAGACTTATACAACGGGAAAATATAATAATTGGAAATCGATAGACTATTAAAAACGATTATTATTTCTCGCAGAGGCGCAGGGAAAAAAGATTAAGAACGATTGTTTTAGTTTTTTAACTTTGTGTCTTCTTAAGGAGCCATAGCTTTGCGAAGACTGTTGTGTGAAACCTGAATTTTTCGTGCTTTAAAATGCTTATAGTAAATACATTTCAACCGAAATTCTGAGATATTATGATTGTTGTTAAATCTGGAGGATTATAATGAAAATACTTTATGAACAACTGAAAAAAGATAAGCCGTTTCTTGCGAAAAAATTCAATGTCAGCCGAATCGGTGTTTTTGGATCATATGCTCGTGGTGAAGAATCAGGTGAAAGCGATGTAGATGTACTTGTAGAGTTTTCCAGTCCTATTGGCTGGGAAATTGTAGACCTTAAAGAAATTCTTGAGGATAGGCTTCAAGCCAAAGTCGATTTGGTTACAGAGGGTGGATTAAAGCCTCAGTTAAAAGATAAAATTATGAATGAAGTGGTTTACATGTGAATAAGCGTTCTTCAAAGATTTTTCTTGAGGATATCCTAAGGGTTCACCCAAAAATAAAATGGTATTTCCAATTCGTAATTGTATCAAAATAGTTTTTACGCTCAGTTTTGGGTCAGATTTTATTTCGTTGACCGAAAACAATCACAGGAATAGCGAGCTATTTCGAAGATTGTTTGACC
>JAJFLO010000566.1 GCA_021772675.1 Verrucomicrobiota bacterium
AAAAAGAAGACCTATCTACCATCCCTAATGCAACTTCAGTGGCTAAATGAGGAAACAAAAATATCGTCGCTGGGAATTGATTTAAAATTTGAGTTTGGGACCACGTCATAGCTACCCATATTTTCTGAATGAAAATCAGTGATGAATCAACTTATTAAGACGGTAGAGCGATATGAGAAACTGGCAAAGAGAGCCAAACTTCCAAAATTGAACTATAACGTTTCATCCGTCACCGATATTTATCGCCAGTTTGATACTGATATATTGAAAAAAGTTTGTACAAAACGAACCGAAAATGTTATTAAATTTACTCGTGATATCACACGCCACATCGACATTGGCATTCCAGTTGCCTGGTCGGTGATGTTGGGAAAGATTGAAGAATCACCACCACTACCTCAGATTGTCGGAGGTCACATGCGATTGATCATCGGTTATAATAAAACTAAAAATCAGTTAATTTACACTGATTCATGGGGGAGTGGGCATGAATATAAAGATATGGGCATTAAAGACGCATTAACCATTACAACCGGCCTATACACCATCGAGCCGAGGAGTCGGAGATTTTAACCCACGTGTGGGTTAATTTTTCTTTGGATGCAAATAAGATTAAAAATTGATTGGTCAGCCAAGTCATGGAGGTGGTTGACATATTCAATCAGATTGACATCTAAAATTAGCCGATTATTTCCAAACCACATTTTCTTTGGAAATTTGTGACAAGGTTAGAAGAAATTCATCAATCCGGCTATCCCAAGTATGAATTGAAATCACTTTGTCATGTAAATTGTGGGCGATTTCATTTCTTTTTTTCTCGTTATTCAAATAGAATTCAACTTTTTCCTTTAGGTCAGAAAAACTTTTATATACCTCAATATCACGGCCTATCTCGAAGTGTTTCTCTAATATTGGTCGATAATCGGTTAAAATAAATCCCCTGCAAGCACCGACATCAAAACATCGTTGCTGAATGGCATTTTGGAGGTTTAGTGGGGATCTGTTGACAATGATCTTTGGTTCTGCATAGCACTGGCAGATTGGATTTCCGTATTGAATGTAACCCTTTAATTGAGCGTTTGAATTGAGATTTGCAGATTGCCATATGCTGTTGCCAAATATCGAAATACAGGTATTGCTCAATTCGTTTACCGTTTTAATTCGGAGCATTGATGTCAGTTGGATATCAATCGCAAACCATAATTTCTGGAAAGACAACTGATCGTTTAGTTTCTCTGTAAATCGTGGGTTAATTTTGGTAAAGTTGGTTATAATTTTATCTTGTTGATAGTCACTATTATCCAATATGCATTTGCACGCATGAATTGCGAAGTCACGTTCTATTCCGTTAAATCGACCAACGAATTCATCGATAGTTATAATAGGTTTGATCGTTCCGATAAATGATATTGGCTGAACATCGTTGCCGCTAGTGGTTTGTTTGACGTGTTTATGGTGTAGGGATGTGGCTATTGGGAAATAATGGGTATTTTGAAAACCAATTTTATTTAACATTGGAAAGAAATAGGGGTCGATCCCGAAAATATGGATACGATCTTTATTACAGCACAGGTCTAAGTCTGGTTGGAAATAAAAGGGGTTGTCAAAAAATAATCCAACATACGGAATTTTAAGTTTTTCAAGGAGATGATCTTTTCCTGATTGCATAATACCGGTTGTATTGTAACCAATAGCAAAGTCAGGCTTGAATTCTTTTATTTCATTGATGTATTTTTGCTGTAGTGATTCGATTTCACCCCATTTTTTTTCATCTTGTAGTCTGACTAAATCCGTGAGGTCCAAAATATTTAGCCGGCACATTTTTTTACCAAAAGCGTTTATGATATCTGAATCAATGTCGCGAATGATTGGTGCGCCATTACGTTGCCGAATGTATAAGAGTCGTAAATTTGAGTCGTTTGTCGGGTAAACAGGACCGTAATTTTTATTATCAGGATCGTTTTCCTCCCAAGAAGGTAGGGAATTGACTTTTAATGCAAATTTCTCGGCGTGATAGGTTAGTATGCTTTTTGCCAGGTTCGTCACGGTATGTTGAATATCATATTTATTTTCAACTCGCCGCCTCATTTTCGTTCCTAATTTTAATCTTTCATTTTTGCTATTGATAAGATTTTCAAGCATTGATTCATACAATTCTTCTGAGTAAGTTGGAATCGCATCATCCCCAACGAGAGACGCTCCCATATTTTCTACATGAAGATCACCACAACGCATTGCAACGACTGGAAGTTCTGCTGCCATGGCCTCCAACAGCACACGGCCACCGCCTATGGGGAATTCATTGACAAATATATCTGAAGAAAATAAATAGGCGAATATTTTGACTTGATCATCCAATGGGCCGATCCATTCAATGCGGTTACGAATAGACGGACTAAATCGGTTGAGGATCTTATTTTTATCACCTGAGCCTATCAGTGTATAGTAAAGAGTTGAGTGCTTATTTAATGTCGCGTTGATTATATTGCAGAATTCACTGCTTAACCTTGAGGACAAATGGTTGCTGACTGTAATGAGATATATTTTTTCTTTGTTATCTAAGTTTGAGGGTAATTCAGGGATTGATATGCCGAATTCATAATCAATAATTTTGTTCCCGCTTTGTTCCCATAATTCCAGCTGAGTTTTACGAGTTTGTGGCAAGTAATGGAGAATGGCGTCGATATTATTTACATATAGGGGAAATCCCTGATGCATATTAAAAAAAGAGCCAACAGAATCAGACCGTGCTAGGCAGGCCTCAGGGAAGCTAAATAACGAACCATTAGAAACAACAATATCAATCTTCTGCTGTAGGCAAATAGTTATGAGTTTTTCAGATAGTGCCCGAATACATTCCTGCCCCTTAATACTAATCAATTGTATATTGTTTTCTTTTAGAATCTGCCCAATTTTTGTATTGGTACTGTCAGGAATCTCTACATCAGATTTGCGTTCAATTGTGAAAAATTGATTTGTCGAAATGACACAGGGATTAAATACTTGGCGATCAAGATTAAGGGCAAAATCTACCAGTGCTTTTGTCGGCGCTACGTCATCCCAAAATACACCTGTTATACAGGCAATATTAAATGGTGGACAATGGCGAATTTTATACTTAGAAAACGGATTTGCGGTGACAAATGTTTGAGTCGCGTCATTGTAGATATTCCAGACTTTTTTTATCACATCTTTGTTATGGAATGAAGTATATCCAGACGATACATCCGCAGCAAACAGACGCGGTATACATTCAGCCACTAAATTTAACCAGGTATCATCCTTTATTTCAGCCTGATTAATCTCATTAATAGTGGCGAGACATTGGTCAGGAAAAGATTTTTCTTTTTTTCGGCATATTTTTCTGACTTCACGAAAAATGTTGTCTGGATTCATGGCTATGTTTGTTAATGGTTAAATCTTCAGTTTCTAAGAAACGTCCGCAAGCCCAATGGATTGCAAATGTGTTTTTTTCATCCTACAGTTAACCCAAGACTCCATGTTTTTTAGATTTTGCTTGCCTGAGTGTGGACGGCACTATCCATCCATTATTTAATGGAGGTCGGAAGTTAAATATCAATTCACATAGTTTCATGACATGTGGTTAGTCTGAATTTTTCACAAGAAATCTACTGCTACGCCGTCTCAGGCAGTATTTGCTATACATGCTCAAGCAACTATCCGCGACATACTGGCGAGTATGTCTGTAGAATTTGCCCGTTACATCTTCAGCAACTTCAACCCGATACATCGTTTCATAATGATTTCCTGTGAAAAATGAGGGTTGGTTAACATTCATTAGCAGATTATGAACCAATTTGGAACCTCTGATTGAAATAAACTCAAGATGGAAATGTTATCTGCTTCGATCTAACTCGGATTTCTCACAAAATTTCTATTGCTCGATCGTATTTAACTACAATTGTACGACTTATCCAGCACTCACGATTTTACAGTATGATAATACTGTTTCAACCGTTCATGACAGATAATTCACTCAATTGTAATCAACTACGTACGCTCATGACGAAACCTTGAGAGAAATACGGGCTAAGTTCTCTTGTTACGAAGTAAGTGAGAAAAGCGGGTTAAAGGGAATTACCCTGGATTTGGGAGTTGCTATGCTGCGAATGGTGGGAATCTATTGTGCAGAAATGGTTTGTTAAACATTTTGCACCAGTCTCTACCAGTAAATTGGCTGGTTTTTTACTCACCTACAAACATACCTGCACAATTTGGACAATCGATTTTTTCGAGAATATCTGGTAACTCTACATCCGCAGCCGATTTCAGAATTCAGGTTTATGATTTGGGAGGTAGTGTTATTGCTTCACATGTAGAACTAAAATTCGCATTTCGATGTGCACCATCGCAAAATGGTTTATTTTCTGACTGACCACAGCGGCACAACGATATAACCTGTCGTCCAGAAAGGTTATATTCTTTACCCTGTGAATCCTTCAATGTAAATTCAGTTCCTTCAATCTTTAAGGATCCGTCATCACGTATGGTTATTATCGTTTGGGGCATTTTTAGTGAAAAATTCCTTTTAGAATGTAGAAAAAAATAATGGCCAATATCGCACCAGCGGGTACTGTCACTACCCATGATATAAATATATCTCTTACAACTCGTAAGTTCAATGCACCCATTCCGCGTGCTAACCCAACCCCGAGAACAGCACCAACCAATGTGTGAGTTGTTGAAATGGGTAGTCCTAATCTAGAAGCGATTACAATCGTTGTTGCCGCGCCGAATTCTGCTGCAAAGCCACGCGTGGGAGTTAATTCTGTTATCCGTTTCCCGATTGTTTCAATGACTCGCCAACCCCATGTTGCCAACCCTATTACGATTCCCAATCCTCCAAGTGCCAATATCCAGATTGGAACTCTAGATGTCATCAATACCGTTCCAGTGTCTAAGACATTAATAACAGCAGACAGAGGGCCTATAGCATTTGCGACATCATTTGCACCGTGTGCGAATGCCACAAAACATGCACTTAGAATCTGTAAATAAACAAATATCTTCTCGACAGTTTTCTGTTCCAAACTTTCTTCTGAATAGGTTCTACTTTTGGTTAAAGAATTCGACAAACTATTAACATTATCATGTAATCGTGATACTTCGTTTTTTATATCACCGGATGCGACTTTTTGAATCTTGGCTAACTGTTTTAAGGTTTTTTTCAAACTGACATCAATTTGAGGATGATGAGCTTCTTCACTTCGACGAGTTGATGAAACATCCGTTTTTATTCTTCTTACGAACAATTTACTCATCAGGGCGGTAACCGCTCCAACAATTACAGCACATATTGATGCTTGTTGAAATGATAAATCCAAGTGGAGATTTTTCAGTCCTTTAAATACTAGAACCAATGTGAGTATAAAAAAGACACAAAATACAAGAAATGGCGTCGCTTTCTTCGCAGCCTTTACAGGATCGGGAGCGTATATGATTTTATGTCTGAGAACGGTAAAGATTATAAATGATATTGTTCCGCTAAACAATGGCGATATGACCCAGCTTGCAACAATTGATGCAACCTTTCCCCAGTAGATTGCTTGAAAACCGCCCACAACTGTTCCAAATCCAAGAATGGCACCTATGATTGAATGTGTTGTTGAAACGGGCCAGCCTTTATAGGAAGCTAGCTGCAACCACACAGCTGCAGCTAATAAAGCTGCAAGCATTCCATAAACAAAAATCAGGTGGTCATTCTGAAATATTTCTGGATTAACAATACCTTTTCTTACTGTTTTAGTCACATGTGTTCCAACTAGAAAGGCACCTGAAAATTCTAAAATAGCAGCGATTACGACTGCTTTTTTCAAGGTTAAAGCTCCGGAACCTACAGAAGTGCCCATGGCATTCGCAACATCATTTGCACCAATGGACCAAGCCATGTAGAAGCCGAAAATAAGGGCAATTATTAATAGTACTGTTGAGATATCCACGTTTGAGCTATTTTGATTCGAGAGTCATGCGAACTCGATTAGCAAGTTTTTCAGATAGATCAGATAATGCGCCAACGGCATCTATAATTTTCATCCACAAAAAAAAGGAGCTGTAAGGAATTTCATTCTGGAGGGAAAAGATTTTTTTAACTAATTTACGTTTCATTACATCCGCTTCGTGTTCGCAGTAGGCTACCTGGTCGATCATCTTCTTAACCTTTTCAGCCTCACCTCCGCCAAATGAAGACTCCACGAGTTCGTCCAACTGCTGCATTACTTTTTGTGCACCGCGAAATGCCTCTACGTTTTTCGACAAAAACTCCTGAAAATCATCTTTGAAGGCAGCAAGAATAGGGATATTGTCAAAGGTGAGCAGTACACCAATATCCTCAGCTTTGTCAGCGATATCGTCCTGAAGTCCCAATATTTCCAGTATATGTCCTCTGTCTACAGGTAAAAATAAACCTTTGGGGAGATTATTGCGAATGTCATTTTTTGTGAGGTCTGCATCGTGCTCCAGCTTGCAAATTTTTTTAGAAATATTTTCAACTTTTTGAAAATTATTTTCCAGAGCACCTGCAAATAATTCTTCCACTTTTTTGACACAAATTGACACTTTTTCCATATGTGCCTGGAGTGGAGCAAAGGGGGAACGGCCAAATAAGTTAGCAATAGTACGCACAGTTAGAATAAATGAGTAGTTCGAGGTTTTTTAGTTAAACTCACTTCACGAGTATGAAAACTTAACTAAGTAGATTCATATATCAATCATTTTATTTAAATTATGTTGATGTATCACCTCTAGCCATGATAATTTTGCCCGTTCTGACCATTTCGAGAATGCTATATTTTGATAATAGCGTATGAAGTGCATCAAGTTTATCTGAGTTCCCAGTAGATTGTAGCATTAATGTTTTTTCCGTAATATCAACGGTCTGGCATTTGAAATGTTCTGAAATTTGTAAGATTTCAGTCCGTTGTTCTGTAGAACATTCAACTTTAATAAGTGCAAGTTCTTTTTCGATAACGACTTCTGTAGTATGATCGGTAGCATGTAGTACATCAACAAGTTTATTGAGCTGTTTAATAATTTGTTCTAGCGTCTTTTTATCACCACTTGCGGTTATGCTCATTCGTGAAAAATGTTCGTCATGTGCAGGAGATACAACCAAGCTGTCGATATTATAACCTCTTCTTGCAAATACCAGTGCGATTCTTATTAATACTCCCGGCTTATTATTGACCAGTAAGCTAATAGAATGAGATTTATAATTGTTATTCATTTTTAGGTGCTCCCTACCGGTTTGTCCATTTTTTTCTTTGGGCGTTCTAAAACCATTTTATCATAAGATGCTCCTGAAGGAATCATAGGAAATACATTGTCTTCCTTTTCCACTTCTGCATCAATAATGCATGGGCCATCATTGTAATTTAATGCATCGGTCAAAATTCTGGTCACATCAGCGTTACGTTTAATTCGAAATCCCTTGGCGTGATAGGCCTCTGCAAGTTTAACAAAATCAGGGTTGCCTTCCAGGTCAACGCCAGAATATCGATTATCAAAGAATAATGCCTGCCATTGCCTAACCATTCCCAGATATTTATTATTAATAATGAGGATTTTAATCGGCAGTTTGTTGAGAACTGCCGTAACGAGTTCGGCACTGGTCATTTGAAAACCACCATCACCTACAACTGCGACCACTAATTTATTTGGATGTGCGAGTTGAGCACCAATTGCCGCAGGAAAGCCGAACCCCATTGTTCCGGCGCCGCCACTAGACAGCCAGTCGTACCGACCCGTGGTTTTGCAGAACTGGGCTGCCCACATTTGGTGTTGGCCAACATCGGTGGTGATTATTGCGTTACTTTTTGTTAAGCGATTGAGTTCATCGAGTACAAACTGAGCTTTCAACCCGCCTTTTTTCAGATATTTCAGCGGATATTTTTTTTTCCATTTCTCAATCTGTTTAAGCCAATCATTGGTATCTCCCGGTTGAATCATTGTATTTAATTCTTCAATAACTAATCGGGCATCACCCAATATACTACAGTCCGGTGTAATCATTTTATTAAATTCAGCGGGATCGATATCTACATGAATCTTTTTCGCATTTTTACAGAATTCATCTGTTTTGCCAAGAATTCTATCGTCCCATCGAGATCCAATGGACATGATCAAATCACAATTCAAAACCGCCATATTTGCATACGCGGTCCCGTGCATGCCAAGCATGCCCATGCTTAATTTATGATTTTCTGAAAATGCACCTTTTCCTAAAAGCGTATTTGTAACGGGGATTCGCATCTGTTCAGCCAGCGATTTTACAGCCTTTCCTGCATCTGAGATGATGGCGCCATGTCCTACTAGTAAAATCGGCTTTTTGGCTTTGTTTAACAAATCCGCGGCCTCGGCAATCCTGGCCGAATCACCATGAGTAGGAATTTTGTATCCAGGAATTTGCAATTCCGCATTATAATCAGGTTCAAATTTGGCCACAGCTACGTCTTTGGGTACATCAATAAGTACAGGGCCAGGCCGGCCTGACTCTGCAATATAAAATGCTTCCTTCATTACTCTAGGTATATCATTGGGATTTTTAATTAAATAAGAATGTTTGACCACTGGATAGGATATGCCAGATACGTCTGCCTCTTGAAATGCGTCAAGTCCTAGATTAGGCGTAATCGTTTGTCCGCAGATTACAACCAGGGGTACTGAGTCCATTTGCGCGGTCATAATTCCGGTAATAGTATTTGTCGCCCCTGGACCTGATGTGACTAAAACCACACCCGCTCTGCCAGTTGATCTGGCATATCCATCCGCCATGTGTGTCGCGCCTTGCTCATGTCGGACCAAAATTAGTTTTATTGGTGAATCAAGTAAAGCGTCAAAAATTGGCATGTTTGCTCCACCTGGATAACCGAAAATAAATTCGACATCATTCTGTTGGAGGCTATCAATAATTGCTTGTGCGCCATCTCTAATTTTCGTTGCCATTTGATTTCCTTTGTTGATTTTTTTTTTTGATTTTATGCAGGAAATGGGAAAATAAATTAACTAATAATTTGCACTAGTTAGAATATTGTCCATTTGTCTGCAAAAAACAATCTTTATGAAACTTTAAAATAGCATTTTTACGGGAAAATTATGAAAATAATAAAATGTATATCGTTCACATTGATAATTTTTCTTTCATTTTTGCAGTTTTAGTGCAACTCTTGGGTATGTTAAAAAAATGATTATTTTAAAATCGCAGATTTATTCTTGAATGTAGTCTTTCTTTGTTTTTGGACTTATTTTTTTTTAACAAAAGTGCTTAAATTTTTTAATTTTTTTTGGGAGGGTAGTCAATGGCTGATTCTGAAGGGAGTGATAAAGGATATTTAATTTCTGAATTACCGAAGAATGAAAGACCTAGAGAGCGAATATTAAATTACGGGTGTGATGCATTATCAAATATCGAACTCCTTGCAATTATTCTGAGAACTGGTCCAAAAGGAAAGTCGACATTGGATTTGGCGAAAGAATTATTGGGTCATTTTAAGGGAAATTTGGTAGAACTTTCTATTGCATCACCTGCAATATTATCGACAATAAAGGGTATTGGTAAAGCAAAATCAGCAGAACTAAAGGCGACATTCGCTCTTGCGTCCAGAATGGCCAGGCAAATCTCTTTGGAAAAGCAAAAAATTAGCGATCCAGCGGAGGGTGCTGATTTTTTCAGGGAATATTTTAGAGGAAAGAAGCAAGAAGAATTACACGTTTTGTTGCTCAATACCAAAAATGTAATTATACACGAAGAATTGATTACCAAGGGATTGTTGGACCGAAGTCCAATTCATGCAAGAGAGATTTTTAGAACAGCGATTCAACATTCCGCAGCTAAGATAATTTTGGCTCATAATCATCCATCGGGTGATCCTACACCCTCTAGACAAGACATATCGAGTACAAAAAAACTTGTTCAAGCAGGCGGTATAATCGGCATAGATGTTGTTGACCATATTATCATAGGATCGAAAACTTCAGAAAGACAAAGTGATTTTTTCAGCTTATGTGAAAATGGTATGATGGATTGATATGTTTCAATTTGGAAATACCTTATCCAAGTAAACATCCATGCTGTAATTTCCTAGCTCACTAAATTTGTAGTTATACTGCAAGCAGTAGGTTTTTCGACATTCGTTTGTCATTCCAGGCAACAGTTTTACAGAAACCTGTCGAAAACCTGAGGGCGGTCGGTATAGTTGTATTTGTCGCTGATTCAGTTGTTTTAGTCCCATTTGCGGGCCAGTTCGCTGCCGTTTGAGTAGAGGCAATTGTTTTGCAAATCAACTGTTTTGTAAATTTAGTCAAGATTGTTTTATGTCCCCATCGTCTAGAGGCCTAGGACACCGGGTTCTCATCCCGGCAACACCGGTTCAAATCCGGTTGGGGATGCCAAGTTTAAATCATTAAATTTTTGTATCTTGCCAATTTATTATCTGCATAATTGTAATTATAGAATTCCCAAATCATTTGGCTATTAAATTGAACATACCCAAACATATCATACTCATTGGCTTTACGTCCTGTGGAAAAACTGTAACAGGAAAATTATTGGCAAATTTATTGAATCGGGAGTTTTTTGATACAGATGAGTTAATTGAGCGAGAATTTCTAAAACGATCAAACGACAACTTGAGTTGCCGGAATATATTTAAAACAATTGGGGAAGATTCGTTTAGAAACCTGGAATCAGATATTCTTAAAAATCTAGCATGTGCCAATTCGTCAGTTATATCAACAGGTGGCGGTACTCCTCTATATAGTCGGAATCAAGAATTATTGAAAAATTTGGGATACATGATTTATCTAAAAGGAACTCCTGAAATTATATTTGATCGGATGAAAGCCAAAGGCATTCCTGCTTTTCTTGAAACAAACCCGACGATTGAGGGGGTTTCAGCATTATTGGATGAAAGAAATCAGGTATATGTTAAGATCGCAGGTGTTTCGATAGACACATGTGAACTGACTCCTCATGAAATTGCCTCTGAAATTAGAAAGAAACTTTCATTATAGATAAACAAGAGTGTGTATTCAAAATGTGAGTGACAAATAATAAATCGGCCATTCCTGGCTGAATAACATGTGCGCAGCCAGTAATGACCGCGTTACTTTTACCTCAACCCGGGCATTCACCAGAGTCACTCACATTTTGAATACACACTCGATCAACAATGACCGACCATTATTATTGAAATTCAATGTTTCGACATTTTCAGATAACCGAACAAATAGAACGGCTATCCAAAATTATACCGACAGCCATCAGGTTTTCGACAGGTTTCTGTAAAACTGTTGCCTGGAATGACAAACGAATGTCGAAAAACCTACTGCTTGCAGTATATGTAAAAAGTGAATCGGTTTTTTGAGTAATTTTGAATAGGTATTCTTTAAGTATCATCTCAATAAGTTGGGGGAGTTCTGAAAATTCCCACCCGATTTTGGAAATTGCGAATTTTAGACTACATAAAATATCATTAATCCAAACCTTTCCAATGTTGTTTCTCGGCTGTCAAAAATTGTAGATTTATCTC
>JAJFLO010000567.1 GCA_021772675.1 Verrucomicrobiota bacterium
CCTCTCCGTCAGCTCCTACGTGGAGGCCGAGGACACCCGCGAGGTGATCAACATCACCGAGCTGAATCAGGAAATCGAAGCCACCGTCAGCAAGATCGACGGCCTCCGCACAGACATCGATGCCATCGTGGCGGAAATCGAGGGTGGAGGGCCTGAATGAAGAAAAACAAAACCATTGAGGTCCTGAGCACCGAAGTGAAGATCAAAACCATTGATCAGGATGACTTCATCTGCCTCACCGATATTGCCAAATCCAAGAACCCCGAACATCCTGATGATTTAATCAGAAACTGGTTGCGAAACCGCAACACATTGGAACTACTTGGAATATGGGAACAGTTACACAACCCAGGTTTTAACCCCGTCGAATTCGACGGGATTAGAAAACGGGCCGGACTCAACAGTTTTACGCTGACCCCAAAGCAATGGATCACAGCAACTCAGTCCATTGGTTTGAGTTCGAAGGCTGGACGTTACGGCGGAACCTTTGCCCATCAGGACATCGCCTTTGAATTTGCATCATGGGTATCGGTGGAGTTCAAACTTTATCTGATCAAGGAATTCCAGCGTCTCAAAGTCGAAGAGCAAAAGCAGATCGGTTGGGATGTGAAGCGTCAGCTCACCAAAATCAACTACCGCATTCACACGGATGCCGTCAAAGAGAACCTGATTCCCGCAGAATTAACCCCGCAGCAGATGAGTCTGGTTTATGCCTCGGAGGCAGACTTGCTCAACATGGCGCTCTTCGGAAAAACAGCAAAACAGTGGCGCGACGAAACCCCCGACCCAAAAGGCAATGTGCGGGATGGGGCCAATGTCTCCCAACTCGTCTGTCTGGCGAACCTGGAAACCCTCAATGCCCATTGGATCGAGCAAAATCTACCTCAGCCAGAACGACTCCAACTTCTGAACCACACCGCCATCCAACAAATGCGCGTGCTCACCGAAGATCACCACATTCAGAAACTTGAAGGAGGGAAAGCGTGAGCGAGCTGAACCAAGTAGAACCATCGATGAACACAGATGAACACGGATGTGACTTTCTGGATAAGCTGCTCGACGGAGCGGAGGTGACGTGGAAGCCGTTAGGGCAAGAGGGCGTTGGCCAATTTATTAGAGGTGGTGGTTTGCAAAAAAAAGATTTCACGGAAACAGGATTTGGCTGCATCCACTACGGTCAAATTTACACGCACTACGGCACATATGCAGATGAAACAAAAACTTTTGTATCAGCCGAATTTGCCAAGAAAGCCCGTATAGCTAAATCAGGTGATCTAATCATCGCTACAACGAGCGAAAACGATGAAGACGTCTGTAAAGCTGTCGCTTGGTTAGGTGATGAGGATATTGCTGTAAGTAGTGATGCCTGCTTTTATACGCATACATTAAATCCAAAATACGTTTCTTACTATTTCCAAACAGAGCAATTTCATAAGCAGAAAAGGCAATATATTACTGGTGCAAAAGTCAGACGGGTTAACGCCGATAATTTGGCAAAGATAGTAATCCCCATTCCCTGCCCGGGGAACCCTGAGAAGTCGCTGGCGATCCAAGCGGAAATCGTCCGCATATTGGACATCTTCACCGAGCTTACCACCGAGCTTACAACCGAGCTTACAGCCCGAAAAAAGCAATACAACTACTACCGCGACCAGCTCCTCACCTTCGAGGACGGTGATGTGGAACACTTACCCATGGGACAAGACGGGGTTGGGAAATTTATTAGGGGTAGCGGTTTACAGAAGAAGGACTTTACTGAAACTGGTGTTGGCTGCATCCACTATGGTCAGATTTACACTCATTACGGCACATATACTGATAAAACGAAGACATTTGTATCAGTAGAGTTTGCTAAAAAATCACGCAAAGCAAAGTCAGGTGATGTAGTAATAGCAACGACAAGTGAAAACGATGAAGATGTCTGCAAAGCTGTTGCGTGGACAGGGAAGGAAGAAATATCAGTGAGCAGTGATGCCTGTTTTTATAGACACACATTAAATCCTAAATATGTTGCTTACTTTTTTCAAACAGAGCATTTTCAAAACCAAAAAAGACCATATATCACTGGCACAAAAGTAAGGCGAGTGAATGCTGATAAGTTGGCCAGAATTGTGATCCCTGTTCCATCGCCAAAAGAACAAGCCCGCATTGTCACCATCCTCGACAAGTTCGATACGCTAACATACTCCATCAGCGAGGGTCTCCCCCGGGAAATTGAACTGCGTCAGAAGCAATACGAGTATTATCGCGATTTGCTGCTGAACTTCCCAAAACCTGAATCTCAAACGGAGATAGTTGCCTGAGATGAGCCAGACCTTGAGAGAAATCGCCGAGCAACTACAGGCGAGTGATAAGAAGGTGCAGCTTATCTACGCCTTCAATGGCAGCGGTAAAACACGGCTCTCGCTTGAATTCAAGTATCTCATCGCTCCAAAAAATGGGCATGAAGACGGCAGTGAGATTGATCAGCCCGAGCTATCACGCAACAAGATTTTTTATTACAACGCCTTCACTGAAGACTTGTTTTATTGGGACAATGACCTTTTGAGCGATGGCGGATCCAAATTGATGATCCAGTCGAACTCTTTCACAGACTGGATTCTCGGTGAACAAGGAAAAAGCAATGAAATCATTGAGAATTTTCAGCACTACACTAACAAAAAATTAACTCCCTTATTTAAGGAGGAAGACGAGGTACAAGACCACCGTAAGACAGGTAAAAAGACCTATCCGTCAGTCTCTTTCTCAATTGTAACAGGTGATGATGAAGGGGAGGACGGAGTGAAGATTTCCAAGGGTGAAGAGAGCAATTTCATCTGGTCTATTTTCTACACACTGATCGAAGAGGTTGTTGCAGTGCTTAGCATCCCAGAGACGGCGGAGCGAAGCACAAATCAATTCGATAAATTAGAATACGTTTTCATAGACGACCCTGTAAGCTCACTCGATGATAATCACTTGATTGAACTGGCGCAAAACTTAGCGACGCTTGTCAAATTGTCACCAAAAGATGGACCAAAATTTATTATCACGACCCATAACCCGCTGTTTTATAACGTTTTATTTAATGCGTTGAAAAAGAGCTTGAAGCATCGTTTAACGCACAATGAGGACGGCTCGTTTTCACTGGAACAACAAAAAAATGATAGCCCGTTTTCGTATCACCTACATTTGATTGAAAAGCTAAAGTCTGCTTCCGAACAAAATGGTTTTGAAAAGTATCACTATAATTTCTTAAGGAATATTTTGGAGAAAACTTCAACATTCTTGGGGTATGACGACTGGTCAGATTTGCTTCCAAAAACAACAGATGGGACAAGTGACGCCTATTTGAAGCGAATTGTCGACATCTCAAGTCATTCAAAACATTCTGGCTATGAGCTGTCGGAACTATCACAAGATGATAAGCGGGTCTTAGGGTTTCTACTGAGATCCACTGCAAATAAGCAATACGAGTTCCCCCCTAAATACCAATTGAATTTTGAAGAAGATAAGTAAGATGACTGACTACAAAACCATTGCCGAAACCAAGAACTTCATCGTCCTCGACCGCTATCAGCGGGATAGCGTGGTCAAAGAAGACTACCAGAGCGAAGACGCCTTGGAGCGGGAATTTATTGGCGATCTGGAGGATCAGGGCTACACCTACGCCACGGAAATCCGCACGCCCGATCTGATGCTGGCCAATGTCCGTGTCCAACTTGAGGAGCTGAATGATGTGCGATTCACGGAGGATGAATGGAAGCGATTTGTTGAGAAGTATCTCGACCCGGCCAGCGAGAACAGCACGGACAAGGCCCGAAAAATCCATGAGGACTACATCCATGACTTTGTCTTCGATGACGGTCACATCGAGAACATTTACCTGCTGGATAAGAAAAATGTGCTCAACAACAAGCTGCAGGTGATCAAGCAGTTTGAGCAAGCGGGAAGCCACGCCAACCGCTACGATGTCACCATCCTTGTAAACGGTCTGCCCCTTGTGCAGGTAGAGCTCAAGAAACGCGGCGTCGCGATCCGTGAAGCCTTTAACCAGGTACATCGCTACAGCAAGGAGAGTTTCAATTCAGAAAGCTCCCTCTACAAGTTTTTGCAACTGTTCGTGATCTCCAATGGCACTGACAGTCGCTACTTTGCCAATACAACGAAGCGGGACAAGAACAGCTTCGACTTCACCATGAACTGGGCGAAGGCGAACAACTCGCTGATCAAAGACCTGCAGGACTTTACCGCGACTTTTTTCCAGAAAAACACCCTGTTGGAAGTGCTCTTGAAGTATTCCGTCTTCGGTGCGGACAACACTCTGCTGGTGATGCGCCCCTATCAGATTGCTGCGACCGAGCGCATTCTGTGGAAGATCAAGAGTGCTTACCATGCGAAGAGTTGGAGCAACACCGAGAGCGGCGGATTCATCTGGCACACCACCGGATCAGGAAAGACACTCACCAGCTTCAAGGCGGCGCGTTTGGCCACTGAACTGGATTTTGTCGATAAGGTGTTCTTCGTGGTGGATCGCAAAGACCTCGATTACCAGACGATGAAGGAATACCAGCGCTTCTCTCCTGATAGCGTCAACGGCTCCGAGAACACGGCGGGTCTGAAGCGGAACATGGAGAAGGACGATAACAAGATCATCGTCACCACTATCCAGAAGCTCAACAATCTGATGCGGGGGGATGGCAACCTTCCCATCTACAGCAAGCAAGTGGTCTTCATCTTCGATGAGTGCCACCGCAGCCAATTCGGTGAGGCGCAGAAGAACCTGCAAAAGAAGTTTAAGCGATATTACCAATATGGCTTCACGGGCACGCCGATCTTTCCACAAAACGCCTTGGGTGCCGAAACGACCGGAAGCGTCTTCGGGCGGGAGCTGCATTCCTATGTCATTACCGATGCCATTCGCGATGAGAAGGTGCTGAAGTTTAAGGTGGACTACAACGATGTGCGTCCTCAGTTCCATGCCATCGAGACGGAACAGGACGAGAAAAAGCTCACGGCAGCGGAGAATAAGCAAGCACTGCTCCATCCGGATCGGATTCGTAAGATCTCAGGCTACATCCTCAAGAATTTCCCCCTGAAGACGCATCGTGCCCACATGGGAGCGAAGGGCTTCAATGCCATGTTTGCGGTGAGCAGTGTGGATGCAGCCAAGGCGTATTATGAAGCCTTCAGTGAGCTGCAAAAAGACGCGGAGGAAAAGAAACGTCTCAAGGTAGCCACGATTTTCTCTTTTGCTGCCAACGAGGAGCAGGATGCGGTTGGCGACATTCCCGACGAGAGCTTCGAGGTTTCTGCCTTGAATAGCAGCGCCAAGGAATTCCTCAGTGCTGCCATTGGCGACTACAACGCGGCGTTCAAGACGAACTACGGCGTCGATAGTAAGGGTTTTCAAAACTACTACCGCGACCTCGCTCAGAGGGTGAAAAGGCAGGAGGTGGACTTGCTGATCGTGGTGGGGATGTTCCTGACAGGTTTCGATGCTCCGACCCTCAACACGCTTTTTGTCGATAAGAACCTGGGTTACCACGGACTCTTGCAGGCGTTTTCTCGCACCAACCGGATCTATGATGCCACCAAAACCTTTGGCAACATCGTGACCTTCCGTGATCTGGAGCAGAGCACGGTTGATTCGATCACCCTCTTCGGCGATGCGAACACCAAGAACGTGGTATTGGAAAAGAGCTACAAGGAATACATGGAGGGCTTTACCGACATCGCCACTGGAAAGGCTTGCCGTGGTTATGTGGAGGTGGTGAACGAGCTGCAAAGCCATTTTTCCGATCCGGGTGAGATCGCCAAAGAACAGGACAAAAAGGACTTCGTGAAACTGTTCGGTGAATACCTGCGGGTGGAGAATATTCTCCGCAACTACGATGAGTTTACCGGGCTGAATGCCTTGCAAGAGGTGGATCTGGAAGATGCGGAAGCGGTCGAGGAATTCAAAGCGAAGCACTACCTGAGCGATGACGACCTGGAGGTGATGCAGAAAATCGAAGTGCCATCCGAGCGATTGGTCCAAGATTACCGATCCACCTACAATGACACCCGCGACTGGCTGCGGCGTCAGAAGGATGGAGAGCAGAAGGACGAATCGACTGTTGATTGGGATGATGTGGTCTTCGAGGTGGATCTGCTGAAATCCCAAGAGATAAATCTTGATTACATTCTGGAGCTCATCTTTGAGCACAACAAGAAGACCAAGAACAAGGATGACCTCATCGATGAAGTGAGGCGGGTGATCCGAGCCAGCATAGGGAGCCGGGCAAAAGAGAGCCTGGTTGTTGACTTCATCAATCAAACCAATCTGGATGACATCGGAGACAAGGCAAATGTCATCGATGCCTTCTTCAAGTTTGCCCAAGCCGAACAAAAGCGCGAAGCCGAGCAGCTAATCGAGGCCGAGGCGCTGAATCAGGAGGAGGCAAGACGTTACATCAAGGCGTCCTTGAAGCGCGAATACGCGACCGAAAACGGAACGGCACTCAATACCACTCTGCCCAAAATGAGTCCGCTCAATCCGCAATACAAAACGAAGAAGCAAACCGTGTTCGAGAAGATCTCCGCCTTCGTGGAGAAGTTCAAAGGGGTTGGTGGACAGATATAGTCATCTCGGGGTCAAACCTACGCTATTGATTTTATTGGCTTTCAGCTTACGTTATTTGGATAAACAAGAGAAAGAATGGCCAGGCCTCTAAGAATCGAATATCCGGGAGCGTGTTATCACGTGATTAACCGTGCCAATCAACGTTCAACGGTTTTTTATAATGCCGGACATTACGAACTTTTCGTTCAAATGCTTGGCGTATTCGCGAAGCAATACGATATCTCGGTATATTGTTATTGTTTGATGCCCAATCATTTCACCTTTATGTCTGCACCCAAGAACCCAATCTTAGCCGGTTTATGCAGAGTTTTCTCACCTCATTCTGTGTAAGCAGCAATAAAAAGCGTCGTACTTCAGGCCATATTTTCCAAGGTCGTTTCAAGGCCCACCTTGTTGATGATGAACTTTATCGTTCTCGTTTATCTCGGTATATTCATCTCAACCCGATACGTATTAAAGCACTTATTGATGCTGGCATTGAAGAACGTTACGATTATCTTCGTGAATTTAAGTGGTCAAGTTATCGCAGTTATATTGGTCTGAGTAAACCTGCTAAGTGGTTAGATTGTACGCCCATTCTTTCATGCTGGGGAAAAAGGAAACGGGAAAAGATGACAAATTATGCTGCTTATGTTGAGGAAGGATTGCTCAAGAACATTGAAAATCCGTTTGATGATGTTGTAGAACAAAGTATTATTGGCAGTGATCGGTTTGTCGATTGGGTAAAGCGTGAATATCTTTTGATGAGGGATGCTAATAAGCGAGAAGACGCCGCTCTAATTCATTTGCAGCAATCCTTTGATTTTGATGAAATAATTCAGCATGTGGTTGAGTATTTTGACATAATTGAAGAATTGATATTGGAACGCAAATCTGGAAATCGCGATGCTCGTCGAATCGCGATGTATTTGGTTTGTATCTATTGCCGTCGTCATTATAGTTTAAGTGAAATGGGCGCCCGATTTTCGGTAACAGCCAGTGCGTTAACACAGGCCCGAGGTTCGATTGCCAACAATTCATCGCCCGGTCTAAAGCAAATGTTGTTGGACTTGAAGGATAAAATTTCAAAAACTGCTAGTTAAAGGTGACCCTAATCTGAGCTAATCTGAGAGTGATACCTAGTCGGAATTGTAGACATTGTCATATAAGCAACAGCCTTTATCCTTCATCAGGTTGTAGATTTAGCACAGTTTTTCCAATCTTAAATCCAAAATCCAAAATGTGAATATTAATCATATGTCTGTAAAAATTCATTGCAGGCGACGCCGTTCAAACGGAAACGATATTAGTATAGACATCAGTATCAGTAAGTTAAAAAATTCTAAAGGAGTTGAACTATGTCTGAACCTGGTTTTCAACGATTAGCAGAGCTGTTTCATGTGACGCACGAGCGTCTACATCGCCAGGCGGTCCGTTCTGTCGATACAGCGCTGGTGATCCGTAACTGGTTATTCGGCTTCTATATTGTGGAGTTCGAGGATGGTGGAGCGGAACGTCCTAAAATTTATGAAAAAGGCCTAATTAACCACTTATCGCGAGAGCTGAAACAGCGTGGCTTAAAAGGAATTTCTGCAACGAATCTAAAACAATGCAGATCGTTTTATTTGTCTTATCGGGAGATTGGTCAGACGGCGTCTGACCAATCTTTTTTGAATCCCAGCCACATTTTGGAAATTCGGCAGACGCTGTCTGACCCATCTTCGTCATTGAGTTTCGATCAATCCGGGTTTGTTCAATCGCTGGCTGCACAATTAGCAGCCAACTTCCAGCTCGGTTGGTCTCATTACGTGGTGATTTGTGAAACAAATCTTTGGAGTGCGCAGGGTTTCACTGCGCTTTGGTTTGCCACGGAGTGGCAGAAGGCAAGACAGTATGCATCGCAATATACACCAGACATCAACGAAAACACTGCTGGTATCACTCCGTGCTTTTCCAAAGCGGTGCCAGGTCACCGCACTCCAAAGACGCTCAAAAAAGAGCGTCATAGCCTACCTAAAAACCGTTATGATATAGGTATTCATTTACCCTTAGGCAGTTTATACAACATATATAATATCTTATTACCATGAAAGAATCAGTTAACTTAAATAAGATATTATCAGACTATCAGCTAAAAAAGGTTTCGCGCCTAGATACGGCAAGGTTGCTTAAAGAGCTGCAAGAAAAGGCGATGGCAGCACATCAAATTCCAAGTGAGACTGCTGAAGGTAGTACTGATTACCTCGAAATCAGTATACAGGATCTCCTCTTACAGAAAATGAGCAGTACGCTTGGAGTCGGCGAAAATGACGTGTCTGTAACCGATAACTTTATGGACCTTGGAATTGACTCAATACGGCTTATTGAAATATCTGAAGAACTGGAACAGCAAGTGTCGATAGAGCTTTACCCGACTATTTTTTTTGAGTACCAAAATATCGAATCGCTTACTAAATACTTGATACAAGAATATGCTGACAAATTCCATACGTTTTTAGATATACCTAAGCATACGCTTTCATCATTGCCATTTGATACCAACACTACTCAGGATATTAATAGTAACTTGGGTAAATCTGCCCAGGCTTTACCAAGTACTGGCAGTTCGACAGTTGCACGTCATTCTGATATTGCAATAATCGGCATGTCAGGTGTATTTCCGCAATCTCCTGATTTAACAACGTTCTGGCATCATCTCTATAACGGAAGTGATCTTATTACTGAAATCCCCACGGACCATTTTGATTACAAACCATGGTTTTCTACAGATTCGGAGGCGAATGATACGTTGTACTGTAAATGGGGTGGTTTCATCGATGATGTCGATAAATTTGATGCTGATTTCTTTCAAATCTCGCGCCGGGAAGCTGAGACGATGGATCCGCAGTTGCGATACTTGCTACAGACATTTTATCATACAGCTGAGGATGCAGGTTATATCAATCGAATTCGAAATTCCAGAACCGGTGTTTATGTCGGTGTCTGTTCCCATGACTACCATCAGGAAATGTACCGGTTGGGAAAACCCGTAGGAGCCCATGACGGGACGGGTAATGCGATGTCAATGCACGCGAATCGGCCATCATTTTATTTTAACCTGACCGGGCCTAGTTTTGCGGTAGATACAGCGTGTTCATCGTCCCTGTATTCTGTACATCTGGCATGTAAGGCTCTTCGGAATAATGAATGTGATATGGCCTTTGCTGCTGGTGTTAATTTATTGCTAACCTCAATGCATTATCGTTATTTTTGCAGCATTGGGGCATTATCGAAAAGTGGTCGTTGTCATACCTTCGATAATCGAGCAGATGGTTATGTTCCTGCAGAGGCGGTTGGTGCAGTATTGTTAAAACCTTTAGATAGCGCGATTCTGGATGGGGATTTAATACACGGGGTCATAAAAGGATCAGCAATCAGTCATGGTGGATACACTCCCTCTATTACAGCGCCAAGTGTCGACGGAGAGGCGGCGGTTATAGAGGCGGCTCTCAAAGATGCCGATATCAATCCAGAATCGATTACTTATATTGAAACCCATGGAACTGGAACACCGTTAGGAGATCCCGTCGAAATCAATGCTTTGAAAAAAGTATTTGAGAATTATACCCAGGATGCGAATTTCTGTTCGATAGGCTCAGCCAAGGCCCATATTGGACATGCAGAGGGGGCAGCCGGAATTGCAGGTCTCATTAAGGTGTTGCTTGCGATGAAATACAAAGTCATTCCATGCATGCCTAAATTTGATACCCTAAATCCCTATATAGAGTTAGATCAATCTCCTTTTTATATAAACAAACAAGCACAAGAGTGGGTTCCCCGTAAAGATAAATCTGGTAATTTTCAGTGTCGGCGTGCTGGCACTAGCAGTTTCGGTTTTGGTGGCGCCTATGCACATTTGGTGGTAGAGGAGTATGTGGATCAGGGTTCAGGGTTCAGGGTTCAGGGTTCAGAGTTAGGAACAAGAGATACTACAGAACATAAAGAATTAAAAGGTAAAAATCAGGAGCAATTTCTAATTGTGCTATCAGCAAAGGATGAAAAGCGGCTGTTAGAAATCGTGAGAAATCTCCACCAATTCTTAACCAGAAACCCGACTGCTGACACCCGAAACCCGAAACCTGAAACCCAAGATCTGCAACACATTGCCTATACACTGCAAGTTAGCCGTGAGGCAATGGAGGAACGATTGGCATTTTTGAGTACCTCCACTGATCACCTTATCAGCCAGTTAACGTGCTGGTGTGAAGACGATAGGATTGGATGTTATTATGGACGTTCTAAAAATAAGCGGTCTGTGGCAAAATTATTCAAGTCTGAAAAAGATAAACGGCAAACCGTATCTGATTGGTTAGCAACTCGACACTATGAAAAATTGGCTGAATGCTGGATTAAAGGTGTCGATATTGATTGGAAGGATTTATACAAGAATGGGGATGGCCGCCATATTTCGTTACCCAATTACCCTTTTTCTAAAAAGCGGTATTGGATAAATACCCAATCACTATCAGATGGTAGAACGCGTACAGGTATCCGTCATTTGCATCCTTTAATTCACGAAAATGTTTCTTCATTAGAAGTACAGTGTTTTAAAACAACGTTTACTGGTAAAGAATCATTTTTGCGAGACCACCAAATAAACGAAAAACACCTATTACCGGCTGTCGCTTATCTGGAAATGGCGCGTGCGGCCGGGATGTTGGCTGCTACTGACAAGAATCTGATACAGCTGAAAAATGTGGTTTGGAGGAGTCCGATTGCGTTTGAGAAAAAAACCTTAGAAATTCTATTGCGTTTATATCCTGAAAATGAAAATCGAGTCATATATGAACTTTCTACAGGTAATACTGAGCAATCTCCAATAATTCATGGTCGAGGCACATTGGTATTTGGAGAATTGACCGACTCAAAACCAAAGGATATTGAAGCTATCCGTGACCGGTGTCAGAAAGCATCTTCTATAGATAAAATTTATGAGAATTTTAATGCACTGGGTTTTAGATATGGTGATAGTTTCAAATCGATTGACAAACTTTGGTATAATAATCATGAAGGGCTTGCGTGCTTAAAACTCCGTAAGGATAACACGCATCAAAACCCTGAGTATTTTTTACCTCCAGGCTTATTTGATGGAGCATTACAATGTATTATTGCGATTGAGCAAGAGCGTAACACAATGTCCGAAAACGTTTTATTGCTGCCATTTTCATTAGAAGAATTAACACTATATAAACCGTTGACGACGCCGTGTTATGCCCATGTGTCCTGCATTTCATCATCGCCTAATCTAGGCAATACCTACGATATTCAATTATTAAATGACAACGGTGATGTTCTTTTAAATCTAAAGAATTTCAATGCACGCCCCTTAGCTGCCAGGCAAGGTACATCTCTGGATACAAAAACGCCAGGTACTCTCTTTGCTATCCCTGAATGGCACCAGACAAAGGAGATTTCCGAATCTGACCAGAAAAACGAAAATATTACTTTATTCTTTTCCGGCAATGATAAGCGAATCGCTGAACTTTTGGCTAAAACGTTTGAACTAGCAAACCTGACTCCACTTCCTCCATGCAATTTTGATGGTAATGACATAAAGAAAATCATTAAATGTGTTGCGACAAAACTCAAAACATTGTTAAAGGAAAAGTTAAATTCCTCTAATTCTATCTGGATAATTGTACCTGATGATGACATATCCAAAATCGTTTATGGGTCACTGTCAGGACTATTGAAAACGGCGAATATGGAAAATCCAAAGATTTGTGGAAAGCTGATCTACTATTCTGCGAAATGGCATGACAACCTCGATAAATTTACAACACTACTTCGACAAGAATGTCTTTTCACTGATCATGGATTTACCGAAATACGATATACTGATAAATGGCAGCGAGAAGAAAAACGATTTCGAGAACTGGATGAGACTGCAAATATTGCAGATTCCACGGAATTAAAACTTGAATCAAACAGCTGTTATTGGATCACCGGTGGGTTAGGGGGATTAGGCATTATTTTCGCTGAATATTTAGGTAAGATTAATACATCAATAACAATCATTCTCAGCGGTCGGTCAACGCTTGACAGGGACAAACAGGCTCAACTTAATTTACTTTGTGATCAAGGAATTTCAGTTGTTTACCTACAATGCGACGTAGCCAATCGCAATGATGTGGCTCGTACGGTGAAAGTAATTGAAAAGGAACATGGGCCCATTAAAGGTATAATTCATAGTGCAGGCATAGCCAAAGACGCGCTCCTGATCAATAAGACTGCAGCAGAATTTGATATCGTTTTGAAACCTAAAATTTCGGGTCTTATGGCCCTGGATCACGGTACTCGTAATAACTCATTGGATTTTTTTGTATTTTTTTCATCCATCGCAGGCGCGTTCGGAAATCCAGGACAAAGTGACTATGCCGCTGCAAATGCATTTCTGGATGGCTTTGCGTCACATCGTCAAGAATTAGTGCAACGTGGAGAACGCTATGGCAAAACAATCTCAATAAACTGGCCATTTTGGAATGACGGTGGCATGCGGATAGAACCACAAATCGAACAGATGATGACAGAAATATGGGGTTTGACACCGTTACAAAAACAAACTGGTCTTGATATTTTTGAACATGTAATGTCGTTTGAATTTTGCCAGGTTGTTGTTGTCCAGGGCACACTGGAGAAAATACGCAAACACCTGTTTCTATCGAACCAAACATTGTCTCCTGAAAATAACAATCAGGAGAGTAATCAGAATGTAAACCATTCGATTGTTGACAAAGTTGAATTAGAACAAAAACTGCACGAAGAGTTTAAAAATACTGTCGCTAAACTACTTGACGTTGAGCAGGAATACATCGAACTGGGTGAAGAATTAAGTACCTATGGTTTTGACTCAATAACGCTCACAGAATTTGCCAATAAAGTCAATACTCAGTTTGGCCTGGAATTAACGCCGGCTATTTTCTTTCAATACGCCTCAATAAGCGATTTCACTGATTTTCTGATTTCAGAGCATTCAGATGTGTTAGTAAAATATTTTGGACTTATGGAGAAACAACCTCAGACACAAATTCCGGCAGAGGATGCCGAATTTCTACCTAAGACCAAACCATTAGCACACAAGCCGCGCTTTTCTAGACAGTCATCCTATGTCGAGTCCCCAGCGCCAATGTTGGAGCCTGTGGCTGTAATCGGGATCAATGGCCGCTTTCCAAAAGCAGAAAATATACGGATGTTTTGGCAGAATCTTCTGGATAGCAAAGAATGCATTAGTGAAATCCCTATGAACCGATGGGATTGGAAGTTATTTTATGGAAATCGGTATACAGAATTTAATAAAACCGAAATTAAATGGGGCTGTTTTATTGATGGTGTTGACGAGTTCGATCCCATTTTTTTCGGGATATCACCCAGTGAAGCAGATAGAATGGATCCGCAGCAGCGACTTCTATTGCAATCCGTGTGGGGAACGATGGAAGATGCCGGTTATGCACCGGCATCGTTAGCAGGAACAAATACCGGTGTCTTCATCGGATCGAGCAGCTCCGACTATGTTTCGATAATGGAACACTCGCATTCCAAGCTGGATGCATGTGATACAACCGGTACGCTACGTACGTTTATGGGAAGCCGACTTTCTTACTTTTTTGATTTGAAAGGCCCGTGCGAAATTGTGGATTCGGCTTGTTCAAGCGTAATAGTTGCCTTAAACAGAGCAGTTAAATGTCTTCAAAAGAGCGAATGCA
Organism: Verrucomicrobiota bacterium; assembly: GCA_021772675.1. GTDB lineage: Bacteria > Verrucomicrobiota > Lentisphaeria > JABSQK01 > JAJFLO01 > JAJFLO01. The sequence continues at coordinate 14,326 of JAJFLO010000567.1, forward strand.
AAATGGCTATTATTGGAGGAATAAATCTGATTCTGTCGCCACAGGGTTTAATCGCATTTGATCAATCTGGTGTACTATCTGAAAATGGGAAGGTTAATAGTTTCGACGAGTCCGCAAATGGTTACGTTCGCGGTGAAGGAGTAGGGACTGCTCTCCTAAAACCGTTGTCCCAGGCTGAGACGGACAGAGACCATATCTACGGATTAATTAGGGGGATCGCTGTCAACCACAGTGGACGAAGTCAATCAATGACGGCCCCGAACATCAATGCCCAAACGGAGGTCATGATAACTGCTTATGAGCAGGGGAATATTGATCCGACAACAGTGACTTATATTGAAGCTCACGGAACTGCCACTCCTTTAGGTGATGCTGCTGAAATTGAGGCATACAAGAATGCGTTTCGTCATTTGTATGCAAAACACGCGAAGAATCTTAGTGAAGTAAAGACATGCGGTATCAGTTCTATAAAACCTAATATTGGATATCTTGAGGGAGCTTCCGGAATCGCGTCACTGTTTAAGGTGCTCTTTTCTCTGAAAAATGGTATGCGAATGCCGGTGAAAGGATTCAAACAGCTGCATTCGAATATTAAACTTGATGGAACCCCGTTTTATATGCTTGAGAGCAATGAGGATTGGCCCCGGCTACAGGACGAAAGGAATCGGGAAATTCCACGGCGAGCCAGTTTACATTCGTTTGGATTTGGTGGCGTCAACGCTCACGCTGTGATTGAGGAATATATAGATCAGGTTTCAGGTTTCAGAGTTCAGGGTTCAGGGGTAAAAACAAAAGGGACCTCAGACAATAAAGAAATTAGGGGTGAGAATCACGAGCAATTTCTAATTGTGTTATCAGCAAAAAATGAAAAGCGGCTGTCCAAGGTTGTCGGAAACCTCCACCAGTTCCTCACCCGAAACCTGAAACCTGAATCCCTGAAACTTCAAGACCTTGCTTACACGCTGCAGGTAGGAAGAAATGCTCTAAAAGAACGATTGGTGTTTATCGTTCAGGGAATTGATGAACTTGTAAACGTTTTATCACACTATCTCGAATCCAAAAAACGCGATTGTTCAACAGGAACTGTATTTCGGGGCAAAAAGGGAGGGGCCACTCCTGAAGTCAAGTTACTTACAACCGGAAAGGCCGGACACTATTTCATAGAAGGCTGTATTAAGGAAAGGGATTGGGAAAAGATAGCGTTAGTTTGGAGTCAAGGTATAGATATATCCTGGGACAAACTTTATCACAATGATGGCAGTTTGTTAAAGAGAATTTCTCTTCCAACTTATCCATTTGAAAAGAAACGTTATTGGATTGATGAATCTTCAAAGATAAACAAAGCGATTCAAGTTGCACTCGGCGTCGGTCGAGAACCGTCTCCTGGAACAGTCAAACCTGTCAAAAAGGCGACATCGCTTCTTTCAATGATAGCGGATTTCTTAGCGGTGAATGAAAACGAGATCTGCTTAGAAAAAAGTTTGTCATATTACGGCGTCGACTCGATTCAACTAGGACGCCTGAGGAATAAAATCGCCTCAGAATGGCAGGTCGAGATACCGCTTGAGTCGCTTGTAACCTTACGGTCGATCAATGATCTCGTCCAATTGGTGGAAAACCAGGTACGGTCAATACCTGCTGAGAATCAATCGTTATCTATCGGCACTAAATCACCGGTAGACATAACAAGTGAACAAGAAGATACGATACCAGATTACTCGCAGCTATACCCGTTATCATTTGAACAAACGAGACATTGGGTTGCTGCCAAATTATCTGGGGGGAATTCGAGTTTAAATCTACCTCTAACCTTGAAACTCGAAGGGCGGGTGACTGAGGCTTTTCTCTATACTGCGCTGGATGCTCTAGTAAAGCGGCACGACGTGCTCAGGACTGTTTTTGTAGAGAAAAATGGAATTCCATTTCAAAAAATATGTCCTCATAGGGATTTCAGATTAATAAAAAAGAGCTTTAAACACTATCATAAGGAGAAAAAGGAAACAGGGCTGGCAACATATATTCAAACGGCTGAAAATGCTCCGTTTGATTTGGAAAATGGCCCGTTGTTTCGGTTCTATCTTATTTGTCTTGACCGAAATAAATATTTAATGCTTACCGTTTTCAACCATATCATCACCGATATATTATCTGTTAAAATCTTCGCCGATGAATTATGGAAAATCTATAATGCATTCGATAAAGGAGATCACTGGGATTTACCTAAATTGACCGGTCGATACATGGATTATGTCACTTGGGAACGCCAACATTACAATCAACATCACGTCAATACGGAAATTAGTTTTTGGCGCGATCAACTTGGCGGGAAAAACGTGGAAATTGATTTTCCGTTTTCAGCGACACCGTCGACAGGTTCCCGGGCTGGAAATCGGCCGGAATGTTTTGCAAAGATCTTTTCGGAGAAAATTAGTGACAAAGTACGAACATTTGTAAATCGAGAAGGCCATTCTCCATTTAATATTCTCCTCACAGCATTTAATGCGTTTCTGTTTGCACACGCTGAGCCGGAATCGGTTACCATTGGTGTACCGTTATCTAACCGTGACAGTATCGATTATGATAATATCATGGGATTCTTTTCATTATTGGGAATTCTAAGTGTCGATATCAATGAAGATCAGACGTTTCAAGAACTGTATAAAACAGTTAATCAAGAAATGTTAAATGTTCAATTGCATAAATTGCCATTTTCAGAGTTGGCAAAATGTATCCCCGAAAAAGGAAGGGGGCGTCCTCCTCTCCAGATCGTGTTTAGTTATATCGGAAATAATTTCGTCAATTTCGCGGTTGAATTTAAAGACCTCAATATATCTATTGCTGACTCGCCGCAACCGGATCTGGATTTTGAACTTGTATTGATTGTACGTGATGACGGGACGCAATTTAAGATCACGTTAAACTATCTGGCGGATTATTTTTCCAGTGACTATATCTCATTCTTACTTGACCGATTTGAACGTACGGTCGAGTACATTATCGATCACTTTAAAGAACCAGTCCGGAGTCTGTACGAGACACCGTGGATATCCCGCCGAGATCATCTGCATATTATTGGAAACTTCACAATAGAACCGCTTACAGCTCCATTGAAATGCTGGATAAAAGAGTTGGAACTCGGTACAAAGGTAAATTTATGTGATTATAATCAGATATTCCAGGAACTAATCCAACCCAATAGTTTTTTGCGCACAAACCCGAATGGAATCAATGTCATACTTCTCCGACTAGAGGAATGGGCTCATGATTATAAGAAACCATTCGTTAGTACAAAAAATTGGCAGAAACAGGAAAAAGACATGGCACATAACACGCAGATGTTTATCGATGCGATGACTTCCGCGGTTGACGACGGCATTCCATATCTGGTTATATTCACTGCAAACGCTCCTGACATTGATAAAAATTCTCATTGGCAGACGATCAGCCGGAAAACCAAACAATCACTCATTGAGGGATTATCGTCTTTTGAGCACATCACGTTTATCGATGACGAAGAGATCATGAAATTGTATCCAGTCCGCGATTATCATGATCCAGAGCAGTTGCGTCTTGGGCATGTCCCTTACACAGGCGAATATTATTCCTCACTTGCAACACAGATTATCCGGGCAATTCATTCCCGTGTCCGCATTCCGTTTAAGGCAATCGTAGTAGACTGTGACAATACCTTGTGGTCGGGAATAATTGGAGAAGAAGGACTTGATCATATCCAGGTTACCCCGGCATATTCCCGGTTTCAAAAGTCACTTGCAGCACAGAAAAATGCAGGAATGCTCCTTTGTATTTCCAGCAAGAACAATCCTTCGGACATTAAAAAGGTTTTTCAAAAGTGTAACGATATGGTTTTGAACTATTCAGACTTCACTATTGTTAAAGCAAATTGGAAAAATAAATCAGAAAATATCCGTGATATTGCCGACGAATTAAGCATTGGTCTGGATAGTATCATTTTTGTTGACGACAATGAGGTGGAATGTGGCGAAGTCAAAGCGATAATTCCGGAAGTATTAACGATACCTTTTTCCAATGATGACGAGAAGGTGCTCCGGTTAACCGATCATACATGGGCGTTTGATCATTATTGGCAAACTCAGGAAGATCGGCTGCGACCGGAGCTTTATCAACAAAACCTGAGGCGAACTCAGGAACAGAAAAAAAAGGCAAGTTGGAAGGTCTTTATTGAGGGACTGGAACTGAAGATATCCATAAGAAATGCGATACCAAAAGAATATTCTCGTATTGCTCAGTTAACGCAGCGTACCAACCAGTTTAATACCACGGTAAAAAGGCTAAGCGAACGTGAAATTAAGCAAAACATCAGTGATGGTTCCAAATGTATTGTGATTCATGTTAAAGATCGATTTGGAGACTACGGGTTGGTCGGAACAGCGTTTTATCAACTCAATAAGCAACAACTGAATGTTGATAGTATGATGTTAAGCTGTCGTGTATTAGGGCGAACAGTAGAATACGAACTTCTTAAATATCTAGGTAAAACGGCGATCGAGAATCATATTGCGGACGTCACAATTGATTTTGTTCAGACGGAGAAAAATCAACCCGTGAAGAATTTTCTAACGCATGTTTTAAACGGTAAGATGACCTCGACTGCTGAGGGGAAAGTTTATCGAATGACGGGAAAGGCATTGCAAGCAATCCAGCAAGTCGGTTGGGGCGATCTGGAAACCACCCCAAAGAAATCGAAAAAGAAAAAACAAACGACCAAAGATTGCATATCAAGAGAACTGGCGATGGCCAGGAATGAACGCATTCTCTGGCTTCAGGAAAATGACCTATTATTCAACCGAAATATGTGCATATCAGAACCTCAATGTGATAATGTAAAGAGGGCTCAGCTGGTAAATTCCGATCCGTCCCTCAACTCAGAAGGAGTAAGTGTTGATCTGGTATCCGTGAGTGAAACAGAGCAATCGTTGTCAATCATCTGGCAGAATGTTCTTGACCGGGACGTAATCAATCCTAACGATGATTTTTTTGAATTGGGAGGCACGTCACTTCAGGCAGTCGAGATGCTTGGTGCAATTTCGAAGAAATTTTTAAGATCGTATCCAGAACAACATTTCTTCGATTCACCAAGGATAAAGGAAATGGCCAAATTTCTTGATGGCCTCCAAAAGAATGATCAGATTTTAAGAAATGATCAGATTTTTACTGAAACCCTTAGAGCGGATTCCCAACTTGACGCGAGTTTGAAGCCATTGCCTTTTGATTCCGATACCTATTCAGTAAAACATATCCTCTTAACCGGAGCGACCGGTTTTCTTGGGGGACATATTCTGAACGATCTGCTAACCAGTACCAACGCAAAAATTCATTGCCTTGTTAGAAAAAATGGCAGACAAAGTATGACCAATCGGATCATCCATCATCTGAAAAAATACAAACTATGGAAGGATGATTTTCACAAGCGTATAATTAGTGTTAGAGGAGATTTATCTAAACCTTTATTCGGATTGAGTACTAACGCGTTCAGCAAGTTAAGCAAAAAAATAGATACCATCATTCACGCCGGTGCCCAGGTTAACTTTCTTTTTCCATATGACCGTCTCAAATCCATTAATGTAAAGGGCACTCAAACCGTTTTACAGCTAGCGTGTACCGGCCAGGCCAAGGTCGTTCACCATATTTCAACGAATGCCATTTTTGATGCTCAGGAATACCTGAACACAGATACTATTGTCTGCGAGGACGTTGTCCCTGCAAAACCACCGACTCTTATCGGTGGCTATACCCAAAGCAAATGGGTTTCCGAACGCCTGGTTGCCAATGCGGGTGAACGAGGATTGCCCATCGTTATTTATCGTCCGGGGGGGATTAGTGGTTCGAGTCAAACCGGTATCATGAATTCAGACGATATACTCTCGGTCTTACTACAGCTATGTATCAGCGTTAAGAAAATTCCAAATATTTTCACCCATTTTGATTTTGTCCCGGTAGATTTCGTCAGTCGGATCATTGTCGGCGGTGTCAACCATCCGTTCCAGAAAAGAGTTTACCATATTCTCCATCTGAAACCGGTAATTCTGGCAAAGGCGATCCGTGAGTTGAAAAAAATGGGTATCAAAGCGACCGCCGTTCCATACGCCGACTGGCTGAAAGCCGTAAAAGAATTTTCCGACCGGGAAGTTGTAGGTGAGCTTGCTAAGGTGCAACCTTTACTTCAATCGAGTACTGATGGGACATCATTAAGTTGGCTGGAATCCATTACCGCTCGACCTCAATTCCAGCATAATAACACAAAGTCACTTATGAAAAAATGCGGGATTAATGTACCTCCATTAGATCACATTCTTTTCGCCCGATATTTCAAATCATCGACTTAACGTCTAGCTACTGAAGGCTTCAAGAGATATAGCGCCCAACCTACCGAGGCTAATGCTCCGAGAGAAAAGTGCTTAAAATCCGCCGTGGCAGAATTTTTCTCAAGGATTACTGTAGTCAAAGACTATCAACCGGACATTTTACAGCCAATGGTCCCTTATTCATTACATGCGTATAGATCATTGTCGTACGAACGTCCTTATGTCCCATTAATTCTTGTACCGTTCTAATATCATACCCATCTTCCAACAGATGAGTTGCAAAACTATGCCTGAACGTATGACAGCCAGCCTTCTTATTAATTCCTACTTTTCTGATTATCCTTTTTACGATATTTTGGAGACTTTGAGCGTGAATATGATGTCTCCGTGTTACACCTGATCTCGGATCCCTTGATAGTTGAGACGATGGGAAAACGTACTGCCACCGCCATTCAAATGGGGCGTTAGGATATTTTTTATTTCAAGAGCTACTTGTCAAAGGCTATTTGAACCGCATTGCTAACGCATATGAGGCAGATTCATCAAGGGATCAGTTATGTGCATACTAGTAAGTCTGTACTCACTGATTCCTTGATAAAGGTGCCACCTATCCGTCGCAACCCTTTGGGCATCATTCTCTTTTGGCGCACACCCGTTTTGGGAATGTGGATACGATGTGCATAACATCGCATACAACATTTCAAAAATGCCCGTGCATCCAAAATAGAATGATGTGCGGTCAAAAATACTCTTACAAGTAGCTCTAAAGCAAATGGTAGATAAGCGGATCCAACCCTGTTAGAGAGATCTTCGTCATGGACCATTTTTCGATGGGCAAGGTGATCCATTAAGTCTGATACAACAGATTCACCCAATAGTGTCACCCGATCCTTATCGCCTTCAGCTTGGTCAATTCATATGGTTTCGTTGCGAGAGCACTTAGTTTGCTTTAGATCATTGAGTAATGGAGGTTCCCAAGGCAAAGGAATAGTGTACTATTTCAAGCTTTCGGGTTCTTCATAACTAACTTATATGAAGTGAAATACGGACTCGTAGTAGAAGCCAGATTAATTTATCAGGCAAAATCTACGAACGATGATTTGTTTTGAACTAAAATCAATATCTTGAATACGTAAACGAACTAATTCAGTATCATCTCAATAAGTTGGGGGAGTTCTGAAAATTCCCACCCGATTTTGGAAATTGCGAATTTTAGACTACATAAAATATCATTAATCCAAACCTTTCCAATGTTGTTTCTCGGCTGTCAAAAATTGTAGATTTATCTC
>JAJFLO010000568.1 GCA_021772675.1 Verrucomicrobiota bacterium
CAATCTTTCATTGTACAGTCCTTTCTGGCCTGCTCCCAAATCGGGGCTTCCTCAAAGGACTGTACCCTTTTTACTCTCGCTGAGCACGGCGGAGCCTCTTAAAGTCTCACCGGCAGAGCCGGTGGTTTACTAAATGAATTAACTTAGAATTACTAAGGAGTTGCGCAAAAATAAACTATTCATTTTTCATCTTATCTTCACTGCACATTGTGTCGCTACTCAATCTCAATAATCTCGAAATAGATGGCTATGTCTGCGGTCTTGTTCAATCGCATCGTCAAAATCTACCGCAAACCAAAGCAAATGATGAATAGTTTATTTTTGCGCAACTCCATAAGAGTAGAAAAACATGGGAAAAGAAATAGAGAGAAAATTCTTGATTGATCAAGTTCTTTTGGGTGAAATCAAGAACGGTACACGCATAACGCAGGCGTATATTTCAACAAGAGACAATACTGTGGTACGTATTCGGCTTTCCGGTAGGGATGCTTATCTTACCTTGAAAGGAAAAATTACTGGGATATCACGCTCCGAATTTGAATATCAAATACCAGCAAGCGACGCTGAACAAATAATATCAGAACTTTGTTCCGGCACTTCCATTGATAAAACACGGTATAACATCATGCATGCTGAACACTTGTGGGAAATTGATGTTTTTCATGGTGAGAATAACGGTTTGATAATTGCTGAAATTGAACTGAGCAGTGAAACTGAAGACGTAGAACTGCCAAATTGGATAAAAGAGGAAGTTACGAACGATCCAAAGTATCATAATTCGAATCTGTTAGCCAACCCTTATCATAAGTGGGGTTGTACATAATAAACGCACCATTTACCATCCATAGCTCCAGTACTTTCATGTACTCACCTAAGTTGATAGTAATCGAATTCAGCTGCTATAAGTAAATTAGAAGAAGAAAACTGTCTACTCTGAATGCTCTTCGGCTCCTGAAAGCATAAAAATGATTAAAGAAAACCATCATGAATACAGTGGTGCATAATAAATTAGTGTCCTTCATCTGGTCGATTGCTGATGATTGTTTGCGAGATGTCTATGTGTGGGGAAAATACCGTGATGTCATTTTGCCAATGGTGGTGTTAAGACGGTTAGATGCCTTACTGGTGCCGACCAAAGAAAAGGTAATGGAAGAACTCGCTTTCCAGCGTGATGAGGCGGGTTTTACAGAATGGGACGAAGCCGGGCTCAGGGATGCCTGCGGTTATGTGTTTTACAACACCAGCGAATGGACCTTAAAAAGGCTTCACTACACCGCTTCCAATAATCAGCAGATACTGCAGACTAATGTAGAAGATTACCTGAACGGCTTCAGCGCCAATGTAAAAGAAATCATCGCAAAGTTCAAACTTAAACGACAAATCAGGCACATGGCGGCAAAAGATGTGCTGCTTGATGTGCTCGATAAGTTTACGTCCCGATACATTAACCTTACTCCGTTTGCTAAGGATGACCCGGAGGGCAGAAAAATGCCTGCACTTACGAATTTGGGCATGGGTTACGTCTTCGAAGAACTGATCCGAAAATTCAACGAAGAGAATAACGTGGAGGCCGGAGAGCATTTTACCCCCCCGTGAAGTGATCGACCTGATGACCCACATTATCTTTGAACCGGTCAAAGATAGACTGCCGCCGATTATGACGATTTACGACCCGGCCTGCGGTTCCGGCGGCATGCTTACCGAGTCGCAAAATTTCGTAAAAAATGAGACCGGAGAAATTCAAGCCACCGGCGATGTCTATCTCTATGGTAAAGAGATCAATGACCAAACCTACGCCATTTGTAAATCTGACATGATGATCAAAGGCAATAACCCAGAAAATATTCGTGTGGGCTCCACTCTTTCTATCGATGAATTTGCCGGCATCCATATTGATTTTATGCTCTCAAATCCGCCGTATGGTAAATCCTGGGGCATTGAGGTGAAGTACATTAAAGACGGCAAAAACATCATTGATCCCCGTTTTGAAGTGCCGCTCAAAGAATATTGGGGCGACGAAGCCAGCGTTGACGCGACCCCGCGCTCCTCTGACGGACAGCTTTTGTTTCTGATGGAAATGGTTAATAAAATGAAACCGCTCAACCAAAACCCCCTTGGCTCCCGTGTGGCTTCGGTGCATAACGGCTCAAGCCTGTTCACTGGTGATGCCGGTGGTGGCGAAAGCAAAATATCCGGCGTTATATCATCGAAAATGATATGCTCGAAACCATTATCCAACTGCCTAATAACCAGTTTTACAATACCGGCATCACCACCTATATCTGGATTTTAAGCAATAATAAAGAACCGCGCCGCCAAGGCAGGGTGCAGCTTATCGACGCCTCTGGCAGTTTTGGTAAACTGCGTAAAAACCTGGGCAATAAAAACTGCGAACTCAAACCCGAACATATTCGGGCGATTCAGAATGTCTACAACAACTTTTATGAAGTCAAAAAAGTGGGTGACGACGAGCTTGCAGTGCAGATTTTTGACAACAGCGACTTTGGTTACTATAAAGTCGCCATTGAACGTCCAAGCCGGACGAAAGCTCAATTTACCGACGAAGCGGTGGCTCAATTGCGATTTGATAAAACACTGAACGAGCCGATGACGTGGGCGTTTGCCACCTATGGTGAGCACATTTATAGTAAACTGCCGCAGCTTGAAAAGGAGGTTCTACACTGGTGTGAGAAAAACGACATTGACCTCGCCGCCAAAAAACGCAAAATCCTGTGCTCACCTGCCCACTGGGAAAAACACCGGACGCTAATGCAACATGCCCAGTCTCTGCAAAAGGTCATTGGCAGCGATGAACACTATGACTTCAATGTGTTGAAAGAACGAGTGGAAGTGGTGCTGAAAGCCCAAAAGATCAGACTCTCTGCATCAGAAAAGAATGCCATTCATGGAGCCATAACCTGTTATGACGAAACCGCTGAAAAGGTAGTTGCAAAAAAGCAGAAACTCAGTGGCGACAAACTCAACAAACTGCTACACTGTCTTGAGTGCACTGCTAATCAATTGCCGGACTTCGGGTATTATCCGAGCAGTAACAAAAACGAATACATTATCTACCAAAGCGAAAGCGATCTGCGTGACAGTGAAAATGTACCGCTTAAAGAATCTATCTACGAATATCTCCTGCGAGAGGTCAAACCGCATGTGGATGAGGCTTGGATTGATCTGGAGAAAACAAAGATCGGCTATGAGGTCAGTTTTAACAAATACTTCTACCAGCACAAACCTTTACGGTCTATTGAAGAGGTCGGTGCTGAGATTCTGGCATTGGAAAAAGAGAACGAAGGGCTGATTATGGAGATTCTGAATTTGAAGTAAATCACCATGGAAAAATATCTGACAGACAAATCGTTTTACATTGATATTCGTGAAATATTGCGGAAAGCAAGAACTGAGGCCTATACTGCGGTAAATACTGCCATGGTTCATACCTATTGGAATATTGGAAAACGCATTGTTGAAGAAGAGCAAAAAGGAAAAGAACGGGCAGAATATGGGCAAAAGCTTATCAAAAACCTCTCCATTGCCTTAAATGCGGAATTTGGCAAGGGGTTTTCTGTGGCTAACTTATGGAATTTTAGACAGTTCTATCAAACGTTCCAGGAAACTGAAAAACTCTACACACTGTGTATAGAATTGAGCTGGTCACATATTCGTCTGGTTATGCGTTTGGATAAACATGAAGTCAGAGAATATTACCTAAAAGAGATCAAAGCATCAAATTGGAGTGTTCGGCAGATTCAACGAAATATCAATTCTCATTATTATGAAAGAGTGCTTTCTTCTTCCACTATCAAAGATGAATATTCTCCTGCCAGTCAGGATGACAGGCAAACTGTCCGGGACTTTGTAAAAGATCCGTATGTATTGGAGTTTCTTGAACTACCCGAGAATAATGAACTAAAAGAATCTTCTATGGAAAGGTCGATTATTAGTAACTTTCAGGAATTTCTGCTGGAATTCGGCAAAGGGTTTTCCTTTGTAGGTCGTCAGTTTCGTATCAGTACTGAGACCAGCCACTTTTACATTGATCTGGTTTTTTATAATTACCTCTTGAAGTGTTTTGTTATCATTGATTTAAAAACGACTAAACTAACGTATCAGGATATTGGTCAGATGGACATGTATATACGCATGTTTGATGACTTGAAACGAGGTAAAGATGACAACCCCACCATCGGGATTATTTTGTGTAATGATAAAGAAGAAACAGTAGTGAAATATTCTGTCCTCAAAGAGAGTGAACAGATTTTTGCCTCAAAATATCGCCTTGTACTTCCCACAGAAGAAGAACTGGCCGCAGAACTGGATCGGGAAGTAAGAATGATCCGGGAGATGGGGGAAGATTATGGTTTATGGTCAATTGTTGATGAATGATGATGAATTGACAATTAATAAATATCCTGCCTATAATTCAGTGTTAATTTTCACAATTTTCATTGAATAATCCGTGGAATAACCCATCTTAGTCCAAGCTAAAAATCAAATTACCAATCAGTTTCTTAAATTTCAGAAAAAAATCATGAATGACAACAACACTATCCACTTATACCATCCTACGTCAAACGATGGTTTTGCGGTAAACAGGTTGATTGCAGAAAGTCCGCCGCTGGACGCCAACTCTGCGTATTGCAATCTGTTACAATGTACGCATTTTACGGACACATGTATGTGTGCTAAATTGGATGAAGAATTAGTTGGATTCGTTTCCGGCTACTTGATCCCATCCCGACCCGAGACATTGTTCGTTTGGCAAGTTGTTGTTGCTGAAGCAGGTCGTGGTAAGGGCCTGGCATCCCGGATGCTCAGGGAGGTGTTGCAGCGTCCAATCTGTAACAAGATTGACTACCTGGAAACAACGATTACACCTTCTAACGAATCCTCATGGGCATTATTTAAAAGGCTTGCCGAAAATCTGGGGGCAGAACTGAACGTTTCCGTGGCTTTTGAAAAAAAAGAACATTTCCACGGACTCCACGAATCGGAAAAATTACTGCGCATCGGCCCGTTTTATAACAAACATCGTTAAGGATATAATTGTGAAAATATTCGAAGAAATCGAATCAGAAGTTCAAAGCTACGGTCGGAATTTTCCACGTGTATTTAATAAGGCTCAAGGCGAATTACTCTATGATACGGAAGGTGTGGAATATCTGGACTTTCTATCGGGTGCCGGCACCCTGAATTACGGACACAATAATACTGTAATGAAGAAAAAACTACAAGAATATATTCGTGAAGACGGGGTGGCGCATAGCCTTGACTTGTACACGAACGCTAAGCGTGAATTCTTAGAAACATTCAAGGAAAAAATACTTGATCCTCGAGGCTACGAGTATGTGCTTCAATTTAGCGGTCCGACAGGGACAAATTCTGTGGAAGCGGCTCTCAAGGTTGCACGCAATTTCACCCAACGTGAAGCGGTTATTTGTTTTACGAATGGTTTTCATGGTGTAACTCTGGGGGCCTTGGCTGCTACGGGGAATTCACATCACCGGAAGGCGGCCGGAGTAAATCTGCCCAGCGTGGTGCGGATGCCGTATGATGGTTACATGGGCGATGATGTTGATACGACCGCTTATCTGGATAAAGTTCTTTCGGACTCCAGTAGCGGAATAGACAAGCCGGCAGCGGCTATAGTCGAAACTGTGCAAGGTGAAGGTGGCGTTAATGCTTGTAGCATGGCATGGCTTAAAAATCTCTATGAAGTGTGCAAAAAACATGGGACTTTGCTGATCATTGATGACATCCAGGCTGGTTGCGGGCGCACCGGATCTTATTTCAGCTTTGAAGAAGCTGGCTTCCAACCTGACATCGTTACCATGTCGAAATCTCTGAGCGGATATGGCCTTCCCTTTGCACTCGTACTAATCCGCCCGGAATTTGATCAATGGAATCCCGGAGAACACAACGGCACCTTCAGAGGCAACAATTTAGCTTTTGTAACTGCGAAAGCGACTGTTGATGAATATTGGTCTGATGACCATTTCTCCAAAGTTATTAAGCGTAAAGGAGACTATATCCAGAAACGGTTGCAGGAAATCGTAGAAAAATACGGAGATGGGAATTTTACAACACGCGGTCGGGGTATGTTTCAGGGACTGAACTGTATCAATCGAGTATCATCTCAATAAGTTGGGGGAGTTCTGAAAATTCCCACCCGATTTTGGAAATTGCGAATTTTAGACTACATAAAATATCATTAATCCAAACCTTTCCAATGTTGTTTCTCGGCTGTCAAAAATTGTAGATTTATCTC
>JAJFLO010000569.1 GCA_021772675.1 Verrucomicrobiota bacterium
TTGTTTTTTTTTTCATGCAACAATTAATAAATTCTATTTATTGTATAATTTTTAAATTCGGCAATTTTTCCGGTGAAATGGGATTTTATTTCTTTCTTTTTTAATTAAACTTTCGCCTCCCTTTACCTTTTTACCCCCCCCCCCCCCCCTGGGATTTCACGTTACCGTAATGGTGAACGATTGAGGTTCAAAAGTCTCACGCTTGTTAATGTTTCTTTTAATGTGTACAACAGAGTTATCAATAATAATCTGCACGTTTTTTTTCACTGAAGATAGTAAATCTTCTGAAAAAAGTGACTGCAATTATCCAGCATGAAATTAAAGCAAGTGCTGCCGGGAAAATGTCCTTTATAAAGTGTGTCGTTAATAACGCACATCCACCTCCTACCCAGAATATGAAAGTTATATACCCGTTCCTTCTGCTGTACATTTGATTTTTTAAGAACTCAAACATACTATGCTTACCTTTCCTAAAGCTGACCTTTACTGCAAGCAGTAGGTTTTTCGACATTCGTTATTCATTTCAGGCAACAATTTTACAGAAGCCTGTCGAAAACCTGATGGCTGTCGGTATTTATTAAGGTAACCTTTCCGGTTGACTTTTACTACAGAAAAAAAGACAATTTGCAACCACTACGTAAACAAGGCGGGCATCTATTTGAAAAGAGTCCAATTATACTCTCTTGATTTGATGTATCGCTGATTTTAATTTATATGTAATTGATACAAATTCTTTAGCGTATGCATTCCTGTTTTAATTCTGAATCACTGAATCAAATATTTCATCTTTGCATTCGCCACCCTGATATTGATAACTGTTATTGTAAAAGTGAAAACAATCACCCGACTTGCCAGCGCATCTATGAACACCAAGGCTGCAATGCCTAATCTCAATACGGTTGATCTTCCAGAAGCAATAGCCCTGTGGCGCTGGCAAGAACAAAACTACTACCAATAATTTCTTCTTGTCCTTCTGGTCTGGCAGCATTTTTTCAGTAATTCGAAAAAATAATGCGGCAAGTAGTGCGAATCCCAAAGCAGAAATCTGAAGCATCCATCAGGCAGGATCGTGCCATGCCAATTTGGCTGCTATCATTCAGGGGGCGGCAAGCTGTGCAATGACAAGGTCAATCAAAATGATCCCGCTCTTTAGCCTGATTAATTCATGTGGTTTCGTTATGAGAGTGCTTAGCTTTCTTTAGATCAATGAGTTATGTAGGTTCCGAAGGTGAAGGAATAGTGAACTATTTCAAGTCTTTGGGGGCTTCATAACTCGCTTAGATGAAGTGAGATATGCGCTCGCAATAGAAGCCGGATGAATTAATCAGGCTAGTACGCCAAGCCCGAGAGGCGGTGAGTAAATGCGATCATGAGGCCCGCAACGAACGTCGGTCCAATAAATTCCAATAATTCATTTCTTACCATGAACTGCCTCCTTGAATAGTGCCAGATTCCGGTCATAGAAAGCAAACAGATCACTGATTGTTCGTCGCCTCCCAATGATTAACCGCACCGTGTGGTGAGAATGCTTAGATTGCCTTTTAAGGTAGACGAGCGAATGACAGTGTGTCGAAACACATTGAGTTCCGGAGACAAGTTAAGACTTTGAATTTAGGTGATATACATTTTTGTAACAGAAGTATAGTGAGAAATCCGGGTTGATTTCAATTCAACCGTAAGGATGGAGGACGTGATTTTTTAAAAAACTATCTTGGAAATCGGCGGTTAATGGCAGGATTTTTTGTTATAATCTTAATCATACGTCGTAATCATAATCGAAAAGAAGGATTATGATTGTGACTTAGGAAATGGGCAAAATTAAATTGATCAATTTTACACTCAAATTTGCCTATGTGATTAAATAAAACCACAGGATTAGTTTAGCCATTTCGAGTGATTCCTGATTGAGGATCGTAAAACTAGCGGCCGAAGATTAGATGTGAGATGGACGAATTATTTATGGACAGCTCCTTAGCCTGGATTATGCATAAACTTTCTATTACGAGTCATTATGTCACATAATATCAACGAGTTATAAAGATCTTTGGGGTCGAAATGGTTTCCACCACGGCAGATTTTCAACACTATTCCTGCACGCGAACGATATTCATAACTCATTGATTTCACGCAATCTAATATCTCTCATCACAAAACTTTATGAATAATCAGGTTAGGATTACGATTCATAAAATTTCTTAAACGCATACCTTGACTAGAAGATATAGGTAGTCAAAATGATTGCAATTGAAAGTTACCAAAACTTATAAACTCATTATCAAAATAATAGTGTCACCGAGTTATCGTGTCGCCATTGTAATTGTTTGACGCGCATATAGTCGTTTATTTTTGTCTGTTCTAATTGAAGTTTAATTTTTGATTTCAACATTTCTGATAGTTCGTATACCTTTGCTTTTTTTCTGCCGATTACCTTGATCAAATGGAACCCTTCATTTGTTTCGATTGGATCACTTACCTCCTGAATGCCCAGAGAGAAGACATTCTTTGGGATTGGACCCGCTAAGGCTGAAACAAAGGAGTCTTCTGTAAATGTTCCCAAATTACCATTCTTATCAGCGATGCTGCATTGGCTAAATTGAGATGCTAATTCTGAGAAATCCATTCCTACCATTAGTTTGTGTTTTATTTTGCCTAAGGTTTTTATTGTTTCAGCGTTATCATCCTTTTGGAATTTCTTTTTCAATAAAATGTGTGAAATAGAAATCGATTCCTTAGTTTTAAACAGACTTAAATTGGAAAGATAAAAATCCTTGATATCCACATCCGTTACGATCATTTTAGGCTTAATTTTTTCTTCCATCCATTTATCGATCAATACTTTTTTGCCAATGCGATTTCTGAATTTTTCTTCTGTCATTCCCTGCATTTTTAACATTGAATAAAACTCCAATTCTCCGAGTTCACCTTTTAATTTATTCAGTTCTTGTTCAGTATCTTCATTAAGGATCGCCAAACCACCATCTTCAGCAAGACTGACCATCATATCAAGGTTTATCATTGCATCAATTAACTTTTGCACAATACTTAGAATTTTTGATTGAGACAACTCTTGTCCCTGTTGAATGGCCATGTTCAACCCCATTCCCATTTCACCGATTAAACGCGATTTGAAAATTTTTGAGTCAGTTCCGTAAGTCACTAATATTTCAGGTAAAAATGAAAGTACACTTTCGATGGTTTGAGTTTGTTCTGTGGGCCGATCAATATTTGAGAAAGGTTCAATTGGTGGGGGAGAAATGGTATCGGATCCTTGCAATTCCAGAGCGTGCATCAAAATAAAAAACAATAAAACGGTTATTGTGTTTTTCATGGCATATATAATTTGAATTGAGTAAGAAATCGTTATCGTGTAGATAAGTTAAGGATCTTAAATTAGAACTTGTCATTGATACTCGTTGGAGTTCAGCTGCATCAGCTGTGTTCTTATCATGGATAGCCTGCATAACTAAAGTCGTGAACTCCAATAAATCCGAAATTTAAAGACATTGACGTTTAACTACCAAGTATAAATATGATTTAAGACGCTATCAATTGATAGGGGCAGGCCAGATGAATTGTTATGTAAATTTAACGAACTACTAAGTTCCTTAGATAATGCCATTGCCTGCATATTCGGCGTTATTTCAAGTAAATTTTTGTATTCAAGATATCCTTTTAAGTAGTTATGATCTCGAAATAATTGTTTGGTGTGAATAAATAATCCAGACAGGGTTGCAGGGGTAATTTTTTTTTTACTTTTTGTCAATACATTAATTTCTGAATCTAAGTTGTGTGCCTCCGAATTATAGATATTAAAGTCAAAAGTTGACTGCCAATGATCAACACCGTTAAACAGAAAGCGACCTTTTTGAGATTCCAGAGATGTAGAAATGTTTTCTAGTCCGAAGATTAAATGTAGCCAATTGTTATAGGTCGTTTGATTAATGTTTAATGTTCCAATTTGGGCAATGTTTAACAGATATAAATTCGATGATGTTACCAGATTATAATCCATTTCATCCATGATCTCATGAATCAGTCGGTTTTTTTCGACTTCGGCCAGATGCTCTGCCATTTGTATTTGATCGTCTCTCCATTTTTTATACTCCCTTGAGTTTGTTAGGAACTTTTCAGGAGAAGGAAGATTTGCCACTGCCTCCAGTGCTTTGTCAGCATCGTCAATAGGTAGGTTTCTTTGGTAGTTCTCAATTTTTATCATATTTTCAATTTTATTTTTTTCTTCCAGTAGTTTTTCGCTTATTCCATAGTATTGAATATGTTGGTTAAGACTATCTTTGGCGCTTATTAATTCTTTTTTAACCAAAAATCCCCGAGCATTTTGAATAGCCAAATTCTCTTCCTGAATTGATTTTAAGGTATAGATAATCGCTGCATTAGGCCGAAGTTCTTGCATGCGTTCCAGTTTATTGATCGCTAGTTGATAATTTTTCTCGGAAATTGCATTAAAGGTTTCATGCAGAATTAGAGTTTCCAAAGCGTTATATTTCGGTGGTGGCGCCTGGGTGCATGACGTAATTTGAAGAGTAAGTAACAATAAGGTACTAAAACGTGTTACACATGATTTATAGGAATGGAATAACTCTGGCATGGGAACAAAATTAATAAGAGACAGCCTGAAAATAAAAGGCTAATGTTATATTTTTAGTCATAATCTTACTTCGTAGTCGTAATCAAAAACATACGACGATGATTTAAGTTTATCATTAAGAAAGTATCTACGGCAATAACTGGTGTTCTCGAAATGAGGTAAAGGATCCCGCGATTTATGACGAATTCATATGAGATAAAATATAATCAATAATTTGGTTTTGTGTCGATGTTTCATCGATATTGATTAATATAGCGTCGGAATGTTGATGTTGAAACCAAGTTCGCTGTCGTTTTGCATATTGTGATGTTTTGGTGATTATTTTTTCAATTAGTTCCCTTTTTGTATCGATTTTTCCTTCTAAATAATCTGCGATTAACGAATATCCCAAAGCTTTGCTCGCTGTAGGAGATGTTAATAACCCTTTTTGAATTAGAGCTTCAGTTTCGTCAATCCACCCATTGCTAATCATTTTTTCGGTACGTTTTGTTATTCTTTCCCGTAGATAACGGGGAGCTACGCACAAAATAAATTGATATCTGGATGATTTCAAATTTAGATTATTATTGGCACATAAACTAATTGATTTACCTGTAATTCTGATAATTTCGATTGAGCGAAGTAGCCGCCGAGAGTTATCTTTTACAAGAGTTGCCTGGGCGGGATCAATCTTAGTTAATTCAGCGACTAATGCATTTTTGCCCAGCGTGTATAGATCCTTTTTTACGTTTCTGGCGACATTAATATCCGTAGGTAGAAAGGCATAATCATACAACAATGCCCGTGCGTACAATCCAGTTCCACCACATAATATTGGCATGTTGCTTTTCTTTGTTATACAGGATATTGCTTTCGCCGCTTCCTGGGTATAGGAATTGACATTAAATGCTTCACTAATTTCCAGAATATCGATAAGATGATGGGGAATTGCCTGAAGAGTTTTTTTTGCTGGTTTTGCAGTGCCAATATCCATGCCTTTGTATATCATCATCGAATCACATGAAATAATCTCAGCCTCTAGTCGGTTGGCAATCTTGAAAGCAATCTCACTTTTTCCAGTTGCTGTTGGTCCCAGTATCGCCAGTATGCTCATAACAATAATAAAATTGCTTTTTTATTTCGGATTTCAGGTTAGACTTGAGGATAAAAAATAGCTGTATTGCTTCATTGATCAGTTTCCGCCTTTATTGCAAATTACAAAACAATGAATCTCCATTAAATTTTAACGATTCTGACCAGGTGTACCGTCTGAATTCTTATGCCGCCTAAACTGCTACTTAGTTTCAGTTGTCTGTTTTTCTTCTGAATTCTTGTTATCTGGATCTGGGCGTAAAAAGGACGAAATTGAATAGATGCCAACTCCAATACATATCGTGGTATCTGCAACATTAAAGGAAGGCCATTCAAGTGATTTGTATGAGAAACTTAAAAAATCGACAACACTCTTATGAACAACACGGTCGATTAGATTTCCACCAATACCACCCATCATTAATGTTATTGCATAACACCGTTCGAGGAACCCTGAGGTGAGTGATTCGTAATACTTTATCATGAACGCGAAAACGACAGCGGAAATGATAGCCAATAGTGTCGTATGCTCCGATAGAATTCCCCAGGCAGCACCAGTATTTCTGACGTGTACAATATAAAAAAAATTGGGGATAATTTCAATACGCCCTCCGTAGGTAAGATTTTCGGAGGTAACGATTAAATGCTTAGTAGCCTGATCTAAGATAACAATGAGTGAAATAATTAACGCAGGTAGACTCCAAAAAGATGTCCAGAAAATCCGCTTCACATATCAATCCATGATTCTGGCTGGTGCATTTCTTGAATCTCGCTGTTCCTTTTCTCTCAAAGATTTGCAATTTATGCAGAGTTTTGCATAGGGGAGAGCTTCTAATCGAGCAGGATTGATTTTGTTGTCACAATCTTCGCAAACTCCGTAACTTCCATCATGTAAGCGTTTAATGGCATCTTCAATAGCCTTGATCCTCTGGGTTTCCTCGGTCATCAATCCCAGTTCCATTTCCCGGTTAAAATTGTCACTGCCAACATCAGCTAATTCTTCTCCCGCCTGTTTGCTTGAACTTAAGGAGTGTGACGATATCGTACGAATTTGATCAACCAGCTGATCACGTAATTCTACGAGCATCTCATATTGTTTTTTCTTTTCTCCTCGAAAAATTGGACTCGGAGGGGACGACACTTTTTTGCTTTTAGTTGTCATAAAATAACCTCATATGATAATGGCAATTGTAATCACCAATTATTGAATTAAAATCGATTATCTAAATCTTCATTCTGGAGCAGTCCATCAGCTTATTTGGGCTGATGTATATAAGTTGTAAAGCTCAACTTTTTCTAAAAAGCCCTATAAAGTAATAAGTGTAGTATTGAATGTCAATCTCGTATTGTTATTATTTAATTTATTTATTTGAACGACAATTTTTAGATAAATCTATTCATGGAGAATAATGAATGATATAAAAAAAATCTGGTCGGTCACCGAAGTGACTCAAACAGTAAAAGGTATATTGGAAGAAACGTTTTATCCACTGTGGGTGACTGGTGAAACTGGCAATTTTACTGCCCACCGTTCCGCGCATGTTTATTTTACATTAAAAGATAAAAAATGTCAGATTAGCTGTGTATTTTTCAATGGTGCTGACATTGCCCGCCAAAATAATATTAAGGAAGGAATGGAGGTTGAAGTTTTTGGTAAGCTAACCGTCTATGAACCTCGTGGAAATTACCAACTTACAGTGCGTCAAATCCGACCCAAGGGAATTGGTGAATTGCAGCAGAAATTTGAAGCGCTGAAACAGAAGCTGCTGGCAGAAGGATTGTTTGCTGACGAACGCAAACAAAAAATACCGTATCTACCTAAATGTATTGGTGTTATAACGTCATCTGATGGTGCGGCCTTACGCGATTTCTTACAAATTATAAATCGCCGATTCCAAAATATGCACATCCGAATCTATCCGGCCGCGGTTCAGGGTAATGGTGCCGCTCAACAAATCGTGGAAGGATTGAATTACTTTAATTTACATAAAAGTAGTGATGTGATTGTTGTTACTCGAGGCGGCGGCAGTCTAGAAGACCTATGGGCTTTTAACGAAGAATCATTGGCTCGAGCTATCGCGGGTTCAAATATTCCTGTAATTAGTGCCGTAGGTCACGAAATTGATTTTACCATTTGCGATTTTGTAGCAGATTTGCGAGTTCCAACACCATCAGCTGCAGCTGAACTTGTTGTCGGCCACAAAGAAGAATTATTAATGATGATCAAAAGTTTAAAAAAGCGTCTTACCCAGGCGATGCGGATCATCTCTATCGATATCAAGGCAAGAGTGGAACGCGCGGCAAACCACTATATACTAAAAGAGCCGGTGAACATGGTTCGATTATTCCAACAAAAAGTCGACGAACTAAATATTCGGCTTGCTAACCAGGCAAAGAGCCACCTTAATCAAAATCAAGAAACACTACATCGTTTATTGGCTCAATTACGTGTATTAGATCCAATCAACGTCTTAGCAAGAGGCTATTCGATATTGCTTTCGGAAAAAAGCAATACTCCCATAACCCATAGTGACGATGTCCGTGCAGGTGATAAAATCCTTGCAAAGTTGGGCAAAGGGGAATTGAAATTAAGGGTTGAAGAGATCAACAATCAGCCGAACAATTAACCTGCTAAATACCATTAAACACACGACGCACCGAGAAAGAGCGTATATCCCCGCAGTATATGGCTGTCGTATCTTTATCTTGAATTAGTCCCGCAGGCTTGTGCCATGGCATTGTAGACTCATCTGTTTATCTGAGGGATATTTAGTTTTTTTGCTAATCAGCCATTCTTTTTCTCAAAATTGCTCATAAAATCAACCAGGAACTGGACTCCATCAAGAGGCATAGCATTATAGATACTTGCACGCGTCCCTCCGACGGATCGATGACCTTTCAAGCCAATCATACCTTCATCCTTAGCGGATTTCAAGAACGTGGCTTCAAGTTCCTCCGAGGGTAAGCGAAAACACACATTCATCTTTGATCGACTCGCTTTTTCCACTGGGCAACTGTAAAAATCACCTGTATCGATTTTATCATAGAGAAGTTGAGCCTTTTTATTATTTACTTCTTCGATATTAGCCAATCCACCGTTTTTTATGATCCAGTTCGTTGTCAGCATGATTATGTATATGGCAAAAGTTGGTGGCGTGTTGTACAAAGAAGTACTCTTAATGTGAGTATTATAGTCCAGCATCGCCGGTAAATTTTTAGGTATTCGGCCTAACAAATTTTTGTTGATTATGACAACGGTAACTCCGCTGGGACCGAGGTTTTTCTGTGCTCCTGCATAAATTAATCCGAACTCATTGATATCTAATTTCCTCGACAAAATGTCGCTCGACATATCGGCAATAAGTGGTGATTCGGGTGAACATTTCGGAAATTGATGAAACTGCGTACCGAAGATTGTGTTATTTGATGTAATGTGGAGATACCCATTGTTTTCAGTAGGATCCCAGCTTTCGATTTCGGGAATATGGTTGTAATTACTATCCTTGCTTGAGGCAACAATCTTTACGGAACCACAGCGTTGGGCTTCTTTAATGGCTTTCTCACTCCAGGCGCCGGTTTGGGCATAATCGGCAGTTTGAGTCGTACTCAGGAGATTCACGGGAACCATTGAAAACTGAGTGCTGGCACCACCTTGTAAAAATAGAACTGAATAGTCGTCAGAAATATTCAGCAAACTACGAATGTTTTTTTCGGCGGTATCAATCACATTTTGAAATTCCGGGCTGCGGTGACTTGCTTCCATGATACTGTAGCCCAGATTGTCGTAATTTAAAAATTCATCCCGAGCAATTTCCATTACGTCTCTAGGTAATGTAGATGGGCCCGCATTAAAATTGTAGACGGTCGACATTGTCAATGTTTCCTTATATTTTCGTGTCGATTAAATGTGAGATTCTATTGTAATTCTGAAAAAGTTTTTAGTGTAATCAGTTTTAACACACATGCAAGATGTAAATTTTGAAATTCAACTGAATAATATGAGTAAATATTAAGAAGTAGAAAGTGAATAGTTAGAACTGAAGAAGAAAATGTTAAAACCTGATTTAAATTGACTCAATTCGAAATTTATCATTTAACAAGTTTCCGACACCTGACACTCTTATTTACTGTTCATTTTCTATTTCCCGCTAATCTTTTTTCTCAAGTGCACTTCGGTGGTATTTCCCATTTTAATGATACTCTGAAAATGATCATACCATCGGTGCAATAATCCGCTGTCGTAACATGTAAATGGTGTTACTAATTGAATGATATTCAGGTTTTTTTCAATGAATAATTTTTTTAGAAATCCCTTGGTAAAGAAAAAACGGTGTGCCAAATATGCGGTGCGGCTTTGATACTTCATTCCCAGCACATGTTTTATCGATATCGAAAGTGATTCAACCTCATTTGGGACCTCAACAATCATAACGCCATCATCAGCAAGATGATTAATACATCCATTGAGAAATTTGCTAAGTAATGCAACATGTTCTAACACATGATGAATATGGATAATGTGAAATCGGGCATCTTCGTAACCGGGAATAGGATTTTTAGTAATATCAACGTTAATGACATGCTTATGGGCGGGTGTGAAATCCGGCATTTCAACACCGATAGCATCCCAGCCGTGTTTACGTGCAGCATCGACAAAACTACCGGTTCCAGCACCGACATCAAGCAGAAACCCCTTTCCATATCGAGATTCGAGATGTCGCAACCTTTCCAGCATCCTGGGATTGGCTGTCTCTGTCCCGGCGGCATACTCTCCGAATTTTTTTGAATCAGGACAATCCGCTACAGCTGGAAAACTAAATCGCTGAATAAGCCGACACGTTTGGCACCTGTAAATTCCAAATCTTTCATTTGGCAGTTCCAGTAATTTGTTATACCATGTTAACGGATTTGTATGGTTGGATGTACAGTATTGACAGGCAGGAATTTTATTCTCCGCTATTTTTTATTTTCAGGTTAGGATTCAAAATGTCTTTATTCTCCCATTTTAATCAAGTGGAGCGAAGAGGTATACCCTTTTACCCACAATTAAAATTAGAATTATAGAGCTTCTTGCAAAAGTCTTTTTGGTCGGGTTTCAGCGGAAGACACACATTTGCGGCTTTCCTGCATAAAGCGCATAGGCTCAACGCTATGCACATATATGTATCAAAACCACCGCTCCGTATCATGCGCTCAAAATCGATCTCAAAAATACTTCTGCAAGAAGCTCTATATGTAAAATTTCTTAAGTTTCAAAGGAATAACTTTCCAGCTCGTTGCGCGGCCTCGATTAATAAAATAGGAAATTTGGGTTCAGGTTTCAGTTGTTAGGAAGGCTTCGTAACTTACAGATGTGAAACCTGAACACTGACACCTGAAACCTAAATTTTGTTTAGTTTCAAAAGAGCGACTTTCGATTTCGAGGCTGCCAGCTTCGCGGTCTCGGTTAATATAATAGGAAACTTTTAATTGTGAATGGTGAATTGATAATTATTAATAATTCGCAATTGACAATTAACCTTTTTTGAGTTTTAAGGGAGTATGCGGCTTTTTACAGAAAACCGGTACACCTAAATATAACCTGACGGAAATGCTATTTGCACCTGATTTTTTTTGTGTACGGGCCCTAAATATAAAAAACCGATGGAATAAATAGAAACGTCAGTTGTTGATTTTCAATTTAACGACACTTAATATAATCTAAGTTGAGCAATTAATAGAGGATCTGTAGTGCTAATCTATTGGAATTGAATTGGTTACAATTATGTAGAGGTATGCCAATTAGACAGGGCTATTTAAAAAGAAAGTTAAATCATTTACAATAAACGTGCTGACATTTATTTTAACCGCCAAAACTTGGCATAATATATGATTCGCGAAGCAATCTTTGGACGACCAGGCGCCGCTTTGAAACGCTACGGAGCAGCAGGCTGTGTATGCTTGCATACCGACCGAAAAACAAACAGGCTTATAAAGATGTTTTCTTGAATTCGCCCCGTCTCGTCGGTGCGTTGAAGAGGTTTGCAAGTCACGGTTAACCGATAGATTAGGTTCAATGCTCCGATAAATCGTTCAATTCAGGTATGAATCCGGATTGTCCATAAATCCACGATCATAAATTTTTCTAGTCCATAAATTTAAAAGAATCCGGAGGAAATAGTTGATTTCTATGTCTGCTGTATCAAATGAAAAGGAACGTGCCTTTTTGGTCGCGGTAAAACCGCCAGGCCAGGGGGAAATTGAAACAAGAGAGCTTTTGCAGGAACTCGAAGAATTGACAAAAACATGCGACACTGACATTATCGGTTCTCGTATTATAAAAATTGATAAGTCACAATCCCGTTATTTGATTGGTAGCGGCAACGCCGCTGATATTAATAATCAATGTCGTGACAATAAGATTGATCTAATCATTTTTGATAATGATTTAACACCCTCACAACAACGCAACTGGGAGAAACTGACTGGAATTCGAGTCATCGACCGGCGTGAGATTATTCTTGATATTTTTGCTTCAAGGGCATCAACAAAAGAAGCAGTATTACAAATCGAGTTGGCAAAATCTGAATACATACTGCCGCGATTGAAACGAGCATGGACACATCTTTCCCGCCAAAAGGGAGGGGTTGGGCTTAAGGGGGAGGGTGAAAAACAAATTGAAGTCGATGAACGACTTGTTCGCCGCCGCATCTCAAAACTGAAACAAGATCTTAAACTGGTACGCAAACAGCGAGCGGAGCAACGAAAAAAACGTCAAAAAAAGCCGGTTCCCAATATCGCAATAGTCGGCTATACCAATGCTGGAAAATCGTCATTTCTCAATTGTTTAACTCAGTCCGATATTCTGATAGAAGATAAACTTTTTGCCACGCTTGACCCGACCACACGTAAACTGGTTCTGGGCAATAATCAGGTGGTATTATTAACCGATACTGTCGGGTTTGTCAGAAATCTTCCGCATGACCTGATTGAGGCATTTAAGGCAACGCTTGAAGAAGCCGTATTAGCGACATTTTTAATCCAGATTGTTGATATCACCAGTTCGAACTATGAGGATCACATTAAAACGACACACGACGTTTTACAGAAGATTGGCGCAGAGGATAATCATATAATCACAGTATTCAACAAAATTGATCTGGTGAAAGAACCTTATCTTAGTAGACGTATTAAACGGTCATATCCTGATGCGATATTCATTTCAACAAAAACAAAAGAGGGAGTTCCTGAATTATTAAAAATTATTGAACATATAATAGATGAGGATCTAAATATAATAAAGCTGCGGATCCCTCAAGATAAGTATGATATTGTCGCATTGTTACATCGAACTGGTCATATTACTAACGAACAATTTGAGGACGAAGCAATTTATATCACTGCGTCCGTCCCGAATCATTTTAAGCGTGAATTTGAACAATTTGTCGTTTAACGAAAAGAGAAAACAAATTTCCCACGAAAGACGCGAATGAATGCGAAAAAGAAACAGAAATATCATTGTGTTATATCAAAAAAACATAAATTTACACAATAAGAATTTTTCGTGTTTTTTGGCGAGTGCAGTGTGAAAATGGAATTATGAACACATTTATTGTTAGTGATCTTCATATCGGGTCAAAGTTTTTTCTGTATGATCGATTCGATAAATTTCTCGATAATTTACCTGATAAATCTACATTGATTTTAAATGGAGATACCCTCAATGATCCCTATCATACACTGACACCCCATCACCTACAGATCTTAACCCGGATAATTGACCGGTCATTGACGAACGAAGTTATCTGGATCTATGGGAATCATGATGACGGGTTACATCTACATCAATCAGGCAAAATTCAGTTTAAGCATAACCATCGGATTGAGATGAGATTATATATAACGCACGGTCATTATTTTGATAATATCATGCCCTATAATTCGCTGTTTATAAAATTATTTAATATTCTTCACCATCTGCGGATAAAAATCGGTGCATCACCGGTTCATATCGCGCAATACGCAAAAAAATGGTCGTTTTGTTATCAATATTTACGAAAAAATGTCATGATGAATGCCATTGAATTTTGTCGTGAAAATGGCTACAAAGCCATTACTTGCGGGCACGTACATTTTGCAGAAGATGCAACAGTTGAATGCATTCGCTACATCAATACCGGTTCCTGGACGGAAAACGATCCCTATTGCTTACATGTAACCGATACGTCCATTGAACTAAGGAAAAATATTGAAATTGAGGAAATTTCAGCAAGTCACTAGTGCCAAATCCAAATAATAAAAAATATACTCCTGAATCCGTGATGGTTTTCTTTTTATGTAGATGCAAGGCATTAAATTTTCAAGGCTATTTCAAGAAATACATTAAGTGATTTATAGTAAACGGATTAACGCTTTTTTGTAACTACCGAAATTTGGCATGCCACCTGATTTGCAACGCAAATCTTTGGAGTGCTGTGACCTGTCGCAGCTTTTCATTGTCACGGAGTGGCGGATGCGTTAACTCGCACCACTGGTCAGCAAATAGCGATAATGTTAATTGCATGCTAAACCCAAATTGCCTATTCGCTCCACGAATTTTTAAAGCTCAGTCAGGCCTGAGCACTCCAGAGACGCTCATGATCGAGCGTCATAACATATTGAAAAATATACAGTTATATTTTTTGAAATGGCCCTGGAAATTATTAGCTGTAGTAACTGCTGCAACAGTTTGATAACGAAGCAGACCTGTCTCGATGTAGATATATAAAACGCAAGCGGATGCATGAAAAGAAAGCCATTCTGCGATAGCAGAACGACGCTAAATTGTAAAATACCTTCTAGGTAACGGGTTTTATACTTAAGGCCTAAAAAAAATAAGATGCGAAAATGCCAGGTTATTTTTTTCAGGCCCTTAACGTTACGGATTCAGGTATACTGTTATCTTTTGTCGCTATAATTCATGGTTTTGTAAAAAAACATTACTAGAATATAGGGGTAAATCAGTTTTTGATTGCGTGAGATAATCTTGTAACATTTTTTATTTAGGTTTATTAAGAAAAAAAATAAAAAAACGGAATGAGAAATGCTGTCAATGCCGGGACGATATGTCTCAATATGAAACAGGGGTACGCAAATGATTTGGTTAGTTTGAGGAATATAGAATGCTGTTAAAGCAGCGGTGCGCTGATGTGATGCAAATAATAAGTTTCATCGATTGTATGAATTTATGATGCAATTGTAATATTTATTGCAAGTGATTCTCTGATTTTGGGTTGATTTTCTGCCTGATATCAGCTATATTACACGCAATAATTAATACGTAAACTATAAATGACCATTTGTTTACCGTTTGACGGGTGGTTGTAAAGGTATGTTTTGGTAATCCTAAAAACTTCAATATTAATGATGTTAAGACAATTTTTTGAACCGGCCTGTAACGCAATGAATCATTACTTGACATCCCTATTTCATTGTTTGTTTCGCATGTTATCCGTTTTAGATGGAGGCCGAAATGCGTCCCACCCTCCGTTTACTAAACGTGTTTCACCTGTCTATGTTTATCTAGCGTCGCCAGCATTAGCTGCTAACTGTTTACCGAAAACTGATCACCGAATAAACTAGGAGATACCTGTGTTTAATACATATAAGAACAGAACGTTCACATTCCTCCGATATAGACTTCTCTGCGGGATGTTTTTGACTTGTCATTCGCTGCTGGCTGTGACATATACCTGGACTGGCGGAGGAGCCAATGAACAATGGACCAATACCTCTAATTGGAATGTCGGCGGAAGCTTTCCGGATGACGCTTTGGATGTTGCGCTGATCAATAATGCAGCAGCTCAGACATCAGGTACAATCGACACACTTGGCGGTAATTTAACAATTGGTGAATTGAGAATTGCCCCGAATGTTACACTGGATATTGGGGCCAATAATCTTGATATTCGCGGTGACCTTATTGTCACTGATGATGATAACGGCACCGCCACCATTACCGGAACGGGCAATCTGACATTGACCAGCGGCAATTCAAAGATCTCAGCGGAAGATCCGGACTCGGATTTTCTACAGGCGGGTAATCTAATTATAAATCCGTCAGCAAGCATTTATAATTTTGCCTCAACGTCGAATAGTGGCGGTCCTCATGATGCGTATGATATTGATGTTGATGATATGGATGTTGGAGGCACGCCCGGACCTGATATTAATAACCAACAGCAAGCGATTGATTTGGAATATATTCGCATCAGCGAATCAAACGACAGGCGTTGGAATTCTATTAATGGAGCTGGCGGCGGGGATGAAATTTTCATCCAGTTTGATATGACTGTATCGGAGACCCCGGCAAACATCACCCGTATCGATTTGACATTTGAAGGACGATCAAATGATAATACCAACTTTCAGCTTTGGGTCGAGGATAAAGTAAGTACCGAATGGGACAATCTAACCACTCTCGCAGGCGTCAGTGCAAATACAGATGTGACGGTAGTGCATACCATTACATCCGGAATTACCGATTATGTATCAGGCGGTCAATTATCCTGGGGAATTTATCAAACAGTAAGCGACAGTAGAGTGCGGGTGGATTATTCCGAAACGGAAATTGTCGCGTCTGACGCAAATTCCGAAGTGACATTGGATGACGGGCTACAGCTTACGATTACAGGATCTTTAGATATCAATACCGGGAAAACACTAACAGCAAGTACGACTTCTGCAAACACAATTATAATTAATAGAGGGAGCTGGAACCATAGCGGAACATTCATTCCGGGTATTTCATATGTTGAATTCACCGGTACGCTGGGAAATATGCCTAATGGGGACATTTCATTTTATGATCTGGAAATCAATACCAGCGGTAATGTGACAGCACGCGCAAATTATACCATTTTAAATGATTGGATCGCAACTACGGGTAATTTTAACGCCAGTACATTCACAGTAACATTTGCGCCGACACCGATTACATCTTCTACCTATAACTATGCTGATGACCCTGAAACAAATGGCGATGCCGACTCGTTTGATGCGTTTTGGCTGGATGTTGACAGTATGACAGCGAATAATGGTCCAAATATTAATAGTACTAATGAGGCTTCAAATACCGATTATACGAATATTGGTGTGTCAAATGATACTCGATGGATTACGTCTGACCCAGGTAATGGAGATGAGATATTCATGCAATTCGATATTGTCATAGCGGAAACGGTCTCGAATATCGTAGAAATCGATTTTACCTATGAGGGGCAGGGAAATGCTACAACCATGTTTCAAATCTGGATTGAAAATCAGGCATCAGGAAATTGGGAACGTATCGGTGTTCCATCGCGTACTAACGCAGATACAGACGAGGTTTATACGGCGATACTTTCCTCAGGTTTTGCAGACTATATCTCCGGCGGTGTGTTGACCTGGGGTGTGTATCAGGTAGATAATAGTGATCTTGTTCGCACCGATTTTGTGCAAACTCGTGTTCATTCTTATGACACCGGAACAAATGTTGACTATACCGGTGTCGCGACCACATTTAATAATGTTGTCATTAACACGACAGTAGCAAATTCCGGGCTACAGTTAAATTCAACCGATGATATCACCGCAGGTAATTTTACTGTAAATGCCGGTGCCGCACTTTCGATGTCGGCGACGTCTGTTCTTGAGGTTGATACCGCACTGGCTGTCAATGGATCAATAACAGGAAGTGCTGGTTCATTAGATATAGACGGCAATCTCTCAATTGGCGCTGCTGGTTCACTGATTAATTCAAGCACCTTGGGTATTACTATCGAAGGTAATTGGGATAACAGTAATGGAGGAACATTTACATCCGGAACCGGAACCGTTACCTTTGATGGAGCGGGTACGGCCACACTGTCAGGATCAACATCGTTTCACAATCTTACGTCAACAACCGCAGCTAAGCAGCTGGATTTTACTGCAGGTACAACCCAGACTGTAAACGGTACGCTCACTCTCACGGGTACTTCCGGCAACGAAATTGTTTTGCGTTCAACCTCTGGTGGCAGTAAATGGGATATTATCTTTCCCAATGGTACCCAGAGTGTTGATTTTGTTGATGTTCAAGATTCAGATGCCAACACTAATACCGTTACCGTAAATAGCGGAATCAATAGCGGCAACAATAATGCAAATTGGATTTTTCCGGTAACAGATATTGACATCAGTGGTACGTTGTATGACGGGAAAGCTGAAGCATCGACGTTAAGCAGTCGAACTGTTGTTATGATTCATCATGACGGCAGCAGTCAAAACACATTATCTGTTGATACTAATGGATCGGGAGTTTTTACATTTTCTAGTGTATCCGGAATTACAAACGGCGATCCCGTACTCTTTTATGTTGATGATGAAGGCGCCGATGAAGGCAATCTGATCTATATCTCCGATGCGGCGAATGTTTCCGACCTTAAATTATATGTTGGTGAGGTCTCATTTCGTAATGATAGCGGTTCAGGTATTACAAATTCTAACCTTGGCGATACAGATGACGGGGATACGGATATAAAGTATAATATTTCCGGTGGTAGTGTCACAATAGAAGATAATTTTGAATTATTCATTTTCTCCGGATTTACTTATATCCCGGGCGGAAATGTTATTATGGACGATGCCGACATAAATGGAACATTCACCATGGCAGCAAATAGCGTTACGGTCTCTGGTTCATGGGATGCAACCGGAGGAAGTTTTACTACAAGTGGTACCGTCACGTTTGATTCAATCGCGAGCGAACTCCTTTTTTCAAATTCCAACAGTTTCAACAATATTACATTTAATGGGGTGGGAGGAACTTGGGTTCTTGAAGATGCTTTAGATACAAATGGTAGTTTGACGATCACAAATGGGATAGTAGATACGAAAACGGGCGAAAATAATTCAATAAATGTCACCGGTAGTTGGTCGAATACGGGCACGTTTACCGCACGTTCCGGTACAGTTACGTTCGATGGTAGCTCAGGTACGCTGGACATTTTATCAGGAGGTAGTGCATTTAATAATGTCGTTTTGAATGATGGAGGAGGTAGCACGACCTTTGAATTAGAAGATACGTTCGCTGTCAATGGCAATCTAACGATCACAGGAGGAACTCTTGATACCAAGTCGGGAGAAAACAATTCGATCAGTATTGTCGGTAGTTGGACAAACAGTGATACCT
Organism: Verrucomicrobiota bacterium; assembly: GCA_021772675.1. Lineage (GTDB taxonomy): Bacteria > Verrucomicrobiota > Lentisphaeria > JABSQK01 > JAJFLO01 > JAJFLO01. Next base: position 18,846 of record JAJFLO010000569.1, read on the forward strand.
TTACAGCGCGTACCGGAACAGTGACATTTATTGGAACCTCTGGTGTTATAGATATTATTTCTGCCGGTAATGCATTTAACAATGTTGTCCTCAATGATGGCGGGGGTACGGCGACATATGAATTGGAAGATGCATTGGACATTAATGGCAATCTGACGATCACCGGTGGAACTCTTGATACCAAGTCAGGAGAGAATAACGTTATCAACATTGCTGGAAATTGGACAAATAGTGATACCGTCACACCCAGGTCGGGAACCGTGACATTCGATGGCGGGGCTGGAACTCAATCTGTAACGTCCGGAGGTGGATCGTTCAATAATTTTACGATCAATGGTTCATCGACTGTTCAATTGGCTGACATTGCTGATATAGATGGAAATTTAACCATTACATCCGGAACGTTAAACGATGCCGGAACTAATTTTAACGTTGCTGGAAACTGGAATAATTCCGGAACCTATACCGCAGGATTGAGTACCATTACTTTTGATGGAACGACAAGTCTGAACTCAGGAGGTACTGGAGCCGGGCAGGACTTTAACAATATAAACATTACTGGTGCCATAACACTGTCATCAAACGCACTTGATGTAAACGGCGGTTTGACGATATCCGGTTCAGGAAGTTTGGATGCCAGTGGGCAGAATATCAGCGTTGGTGCAAACTGGTCAAACTCAAATAGCTTTACTCATGGATCCGCAACAGTTACATTCGATGGCTCGGGAATACAAACGTTTACGCCGGGATCATCGTTGTATAATAATGTGACCGTCGATGGCTCAACAAATGAGGTTGATTTGTCTGCAAATTCGCTGGACGTCAATGGCAATTTGACGATTGCATCCAGCGATACATTAGATTCCAACGGGCAAACTGTCAATATTGCCGGGAACTGGGCAAATTCGGGAAATTTTACACACGGCAGTGCATCGGTGATTTTTGACGGGGTTGGAACATCTGTGATCTCGGGTACAACTACATTTAATAATTTTACGTCGACAACCAGTAATAAGCAGATCAATTTTACCAATGGCACAACCCAGACAATTAGTGGAACATTAACACTTACGGGAACCAGTGGTAACGAAATTCTTCTCCGCTCGACATCGGGCGGCAGCACCTGGAATATCAATCTTCCCAACAGTTCGCAATCGGTAAATTTTGTCAACGTACAGGATTCGCAAGCGCTGGGCAATAATATCTTAGCAAAAAGTAGCGTTAATAATGGTAATAATGATGACGGTGCAGCCGCGCCCCATTGGGTCTTCCTTTCATCAATTCCAACTGATGGGTTTAAGGTGCAACGCGGAGTCCAAACTGTCACAGGAACTTCAGCCACGCTTAACGCCCCAACCGATTTTGATGCTGTATCAAGTACGTCAACTGCCTTTGTCCGTATTTCCAACTCCCAACACACTGGAGCTGGAAACTCCGGTGGTGGAACCGGTGCCACTCCCAGAAATTTTACAGCACACATTACACTTGATAGCACCAGTCAAATTACCATTACCCGGCCTACAGGAGCAACAGGCGATACACGCGTTGCCTGGGAGTTGGTAGAATATGTTGCCGTTATGAATAACGGACCCAATGAATTTGCAGTTCGTGGTAACGGAACTGCAACGTTAGCACAATCGGCACTGACAAGTGTTCCGGCAATTGCTGCAACGACGACAACTAACGCTGTTGGTTTCGTTACAGGTGTTAGCCTTCTGGAAAATACAACCGTAGATTTTGATGCGACGTTAGTCACGGTTGACGCCATTGCGAATGGCGCAACCTCGATTACCATTCGACGTGGGACTCAACCAGATACTGCGGGTGAAAATCTTACCGTTTCTTATGCGGTACTGGATTTTTTAGGATCAAATTGGAGTGTCGACCGGGTGGAGCATGGATATGCTGCTGTTGGTGCGAACGAAAACGAGACAATAAGTCTCAGCTCAATTTCGAATTCGTTTTTACATACACAGAAACGTGTTGACGATACCGATTTGAATTGGTCTGTCGACTATGGGCATCAGGTTTTTCTGCAAAACACAACGACCTTGACGTTTCATCTGGATGGCTCATCGTTTCTTCCGGGAAATCACGATTCGCTTGCCTGGATCATTGAAAATTCAGACGTAAGTGTGATTCGTGGAAGTGGTACATTGGCCAGTGGTGGTGCACAAGCATCAACTGTAAATTATACGGCAAGTGCAGATACGGGACTCACTCATTCAATGGTATTTTGGAATAATGAAGCAGATAATGGAGACAACTCTCAATTTCCCGAAGTCGTTGTCGCTGTCCGATTAACATCAAATAGTGCCATGGAAGCTTGGCGCTCAAGTACTGGAGAAACAAATAATTATCGCTATGAAGTTGTTGTATTGCCCGAGGCACCTCAAATTGGCGGAATAATTTATACCGCTGAGAATAAATCAACAAATATTGGCGCGGATAAGATCGTGTCGATATCTGTTAACGGTGCAGCTGCCGTCACAACCTTGACTGGAAGTGGTGGAAGTTTTGCATTTATCGGTCTGACCTTAAGCGATAATGATGTGATCTCAGTTTATGTTGATAATGAAACCGAGAAAGCGTCGTTGGTAACAATCTTAGATGGAACAACGTCTGTAACCGGTTCAAATGCACTGGAATTATATACAGGTAAAATTATTCTGGAACATTTGGCAGGTGAAGGGCCGTTGTCAAACACAAGTCTTGATGTGATCGATGCCGTCGATGGCAATAACGATGACGGAATCACTATTTCTGGTGGCAATGCCACCTTTGCCGATGGTTTCGAGGTCTGGATTTCTACTGGTGATACCTACCAACCCGGTGGGCAGGTTGTTTTAGATGACCTTGATATCAATGGGACGTTCACCATGGGAGGTAATGCCGTCACCGTATCAGGTTCCCTGGATGCGGCAAGCGGTAGTTTTACCAGCTCCGGTACCGTTACATTCGACTCAACAAGCGCTGAAACTGTCACGACGAATTCAAACAGCTTTAATAATATTACATTTAACGGGATTAGTGGTTCCTGGACATTACAAGATGCGTTGACGGTAACAAACAATATTACCATTACCAATGGCACATTTGATGTGGGATCCAATCATGCCGTAAATGTGGCGGGGAACTGGACAAATGACGGTATTTTTAATCCGCAATCGGGAACCGTGACCTTTAATGGTGGAACAACGCAAACCATTAATTCGGGTGCTTCTTTGGGTGTCAGCAGCGATGATGTCAATTTTGATTTTAATAGTCTCAGTGTGACCAATAATTCAACACTACAACTGACAAGTACCGAATTGGAAATCGATGGACAATTATCCATCGGCAGTGGATCTATTGTTGATCTTAACGGCCAGCCATTGGACGCAAACGGTACATTCAGTAATGATGGAACTCTCCAGCTTCAGGGCGATGAAACCATAGATATTACTATGGATTCAAATTCCGGAACAGTGCTATACGATGGAACGGGTGGTGTTATAGCCAACACGCTAGGGATCTATTTTAATTTGGAATTTGATGAAGCAGGTGTAACAGGCCCGATTTATACACTCCCGGCAATTGCGATTCAAGTTAATGGTACATTAAGCGTAACTGACGGAACAATGCTTTTTGATGCGAATGACGCAAGCGATTTAACTGCCAATGGGATTTTCATAGCCGCAAATGGTATCTTATCGAATATTGGTGAAGCTGATTTGATATTGGGTGGTGACGTTTCCAATGCTGGAACGATTTCGTTTGATCCAACTATTCCAGGCGATGGAATTTCGATCACATCGACGGCATCGCCAACACAGCGCAATTGGCAGGGGGCAGGTACGTTTACAATGCGTGACGTTACTGTTCAAGACCAAACTGCAATAGGAGGTGCACCCGCCACTATAGCCGTTACATCTGGGACAAATGTGTCTAATAATGTAAACTGGTTATTTCCTTCACCAATTACAATTGGTGGTACGGTATATGATGGAAAAGCTGAAGCATCTACTCTTAATTCCCAATCATTGACGATTATTCACTACGATGGCAGTTCTCAAAATACGCTTACGACTACGACAAATGCAGGAGATGGTACATTCAGCGTTGTCATATCTGATACAACCAGCGGTGATCCTATATTAATATATCTTAATGATGAAGCTGAAGAAGGGAATCTCCTTTATATTACGAATAGTACAGACGCATCCGATTTAAAAGTGTATGCCAATGAAGTTGCACTGCGTAATGATGTGGGAAGTGGTGTTACAAATGCCAATTTGAACATTGTCGACGATGCCGATGATGATATTAAATATAATGTTTCTGCCGGTACGATTACGGTTGAAGATAATTTTGAGCTATTCATTTTTTCGGGATCCATTTATGCCCCGGGCGGAGATGTCGTTCTTGATGATATTGATGATAATGGAACGTTCACCATAGGTGCAAACAATATTACCGTTTCTGGCACCTGGGATGCAACCGGAGGTAATTTTACGTCAAGTGGAACGGTGACATTTGACGCAACAGGGTCAGAGATAATTATATCAAATGGCAGCAGTTTTAATAATATTACATTTAACGGAATTGCCGGCACCTGGATAATTGAAGATTCATTTGATGCTGATGGCGATTTAACCATTACCAATGGGACCCTGGATACTAAAACCAGTGAGAATAATGCAATAAATGTTGGCGGTAATTGGTCGAACAGCGATACCTTCACTGCTCGTTCGGGTACGGTAACATTTGACGGGACATCCGGAACGCTGGATCTTGTATCGGGCAGCAGTGCGTTCAATGATGTTGTTTTTAATGACGGTGGCGGAACGGCGACCTTTGAGTTGGAGGATACATTTGATGTTAATGGTAATTTATCGATTACAGGGGGTACTCTGGATACAAAGTCCGGTGAAAACAATGCGATCAGTATTGCCGGAAACTGGACGAATAGTGATACCTTTACTGCGCGCTCGGGTACCGTAACATTTGATGGTACATCCGGCACCCTTGATATAATTTCCGGGGGAGGTGCCTTTAATAACGTTGTTTTTAATGATGGCGGTGGCACGGCGACATTTGAATTAGAAGACGCCTTCGATGTAAATGGGAATCTTACTATAACGGGCGGAACTCTGGATACCAAATCCGGTGAGAACAACTCGATTAACATTGCCGGTAACTGGACGAATAGTGATGGTTTCACAGCTCGTTCAGGTACAGTTACGTTTGATGCAGCCTCGGGAACTACAGATATTATTTCAGGAGGCAGTGCCTTTAATAATGTCGTCCTCAATGACGGTGGCGGAACAGCGACGTTTGAATTGGAAGACGCCTTTGATGTTAATGGCAATCTAACCACCACCGGTGGAACATTAGATACGAAATCCGGTGAAAACAACTCAATTAATATTGCCGGAAATTGGACAAACAGTGATACATTTACGCCACAATCAGGTACCGTAATATTTGACGGGACGTCGGGAACACTTGATATTGTTTCGGGAGGTGGTGCATTCAACAATGTCGTCTTTAATGATGGCGGCGGAACAGCAACCTTTGAGCTGGAGGATGCCTTTGATGTCAATGGCAATCTGATCATCACCGGCGGAACATTTGATACAAAATCCGGTGAAAATAATTCAGTAAATATTGCTGGCAACTGGACGAATAGTGATACCTTCACCTCTCGGTCAGGTACCGTAACATTTGACGGTGCATCCGGAACTCTGGATGTTGTATCCGGAGGCAGTGCGTTTAATAACGTTGTCTTCAATGATGGTGGCGGCACGGCGATATTTGAGTTGGAGGATGCGTTTGACGCCGATAATAATTTTACCATTACCGGTGGGACAGTCGATACAAAATCCGGTGAAAATAATTCAATCAATGTGGGTGGCAACTGGACAAATGATGATACATTTACTCCACAGTCAGGGACGGTGACATTTGATGGCGGATCGACACAGACAGTGGATTCGGGAGCATCTGGCGGTATCGGTTCTAATGATACTAATTTTGTCTTTAACAATGTAACGGTATCTAATTCCGGCACAGTACAGGTCAGTACTACTGAATTGGAAATTGACGGGACGTTATCCATCGGTGTTAATTCAACAGTCGATATTAATGGACAGACGTTTGACCTGGATGGTATTCTTGACAATAATGGAATATTACAACTCCTCGGTAATGAATCGATAGCTATTGGTACAATGGATACAAATTCCGGTCGCGTACTTTATACGACGACATCGTCCATCACCATTCCAACTGCTTTTTCTGCATATTTTGACGTGGAATTTGATGAATTCGGAACCAGTGATCCCACTTACACATTACCCGCGGCCGCATTGACGGTAAATGGTACACTTACGGTAACCGATGGAACGGTTACTTTTGACTCCGGTGATGCCAATGATCTAACGACCAATGGTGTTAGTGTCAGTGCGAATGGCATATTGTCGAATACCGGGGAAGCCGATCTCAATCTCAGCGGTGCAGTTTCAAATGCGGGTACCATTACTTTTGATTCAAGCAATGACGCAGGAGATGGTATTTCAATCTTATCAACGGCATCGCCAACTCAAAGAAACTGGGCCGGTGCAGGGACATTTACCATGCGTGATGTTCAGGTTAAAGATCAAACGACGGATGGGGTTACCCCTGCAAGTATCACAGTATTAAACGGAACCGATTTAACAAATAATGTCAACTGGATTTTCACGACAATCCCTACTGCAGATATCGAAATGGTCATCGATGACGGTGTGAGTACTGTATTGCCGAATGATTCAGTAACTTACACCATTACCGTGACCAACCTGGGAGGGGACACAATCACTGGTGTGACAGCAGCAATAACATTGACAGATTCACTGTTAACAAATATCTCCTGGACATCAACTGCCTCTGGAGGCGCGACAGGCAATACAGCGGGGCCAGACACAGCAACGAGCATAAGTGATTCTCTAACATTACCAGATGGATCAAAAGTGACCTATATTGTCAATGCCGATATTGTATCTTCAGCAATTGCAGGCAATACCATTACTGTTAGTGGCTCAGTCACAATACCGGGTGGCTCAGTGGATCCCGTCGTCGGGAATAACAGTGATTCTGACGTTGATACCGTTGCTGCTGAGGATTTTGGTGTAATCACTAAACCTGATATCTCGGTTCCCTGGTGGAATGATAATTATAGCGAACGAAACATCATTCATATTCGCAATGAAGCGAGTGAATTTATGCCACATGGCTATACCGTTTCCCTAATACTTGATCACGCGTCCATGGTTAGCGATGGCCAATCGTTATCATCCGGTGACGATGTCCGTATTGTCTATTATAGTCGAACACTAAAGACAAATGTTGAGCTGGATCGTATCGCGGTGACAAACTGGAATACGGCGACCACAGAAGTTCGATTTCGGTTACAAAACCGAGTGGTGGCCAGTGAAGAAACTCGGGATTATTATATTTATTTCAGTAACTCTGCCTCCGGTTCTCCGCCAATTAATGAAGAAAATATTTATATGTTTCATGAGAATTTCGAAGGGACGTTGAGTGATTGGGATCAGGCAAATGATGTTGGCACATGGACCATCAATGCATTTGGTGATATGGATTCCGCAGATGCATCAACTACCCATTATCATATTGCTCAGGAATTTATTTCTGTCCCAACAAACTGGATTGTAGAAGTCGAAGCCTATTCGGAGTTTGACGGCACTGAAAATAATTTTTATATGACCATTCGAGAATCCGCCGCCGGAGCAAACTCTCGTATTGTTGTCGGTGCGTTAGAAGCAACAGATAATTGGGTTGTTGAACGATGGACAGGAGCAACGACCAAGGATGCCGCATTAGCCACAGCAGCTGAAGGTGGTGTTGGTATCGAACGGGGAATTTGGTATGACTTAACAATTAAACTCGTGGGTGAATTGATCACATTTTCTGTTGATGGTGTACAAAAGTTAACCCATACCATGACTGGAACTGAAACCGGGTGGAATGACATCTGGGGGCTGGCTAATGACAACTCCCATGCAAAATTTGAAAATTTTAATGCCAGATATCTCGTAAATCCAGCGCCAACGGTACAACTCGAAGATCCCTGGGAAGAAAGTACGTATGGTTTACGTCAACAAATAACCATTAATAACACCTCCAGCGATGACATTCCGGTTGATTATTCGCTGCGTAGGGATATTGACCATGCCGCACTGGTAACAGCGACAAATTCGCAAGTAGACGGTGATGATATTCGAGTTGTCTACGAAAATGGAACGACCTTTACTGAGCTGCATCGAGTAAACTCCACAGCGTGGAACACTGCGTCAACCCGACTTTATTTTCCCGCCGCTGCCACTATTTCTGCGGGTAGCTCAGATAATAACTATTATCTCTACTACGGGAATTCATCGGCGGGTGCACCACTTAATAATCCATCAGAAATCTACTTGTGTTATGATGACTTTTCTGCCAATACCGTTGTGACCAGTGGTGACGATTTTGCAAATTCTGTCGTGTTTTCAAGCAATGTGACCAATGATTTCCTTGCCATCGGTACCAACGTTACCACAGCGGTGGCAACCATCGCAGTGGGTGGTGAATTAATTATTGACATGGGAGAGGGGGAAGAAATCCTTGATGACGGTAGCGCCACGACTGACTTTACTATAAATATCAGTGCAGCAGGGGCTGACTATGATGCGTTTGTCAGTAATTTTGAATTTGGACCCTGGACGATAGTAGGATCAGTTACAGGCGGAGCGACAACATCGTTTGATTTACCCTCATTAACCAGCCCGAATCAAGCACGTTATGTTCGAATCGTTAACGATGATGTAAGCGGGACCGTGGCAGTCAATTCGATCGTTGCAATTGAGCGAAATGAAGATGTGGTGTCGTCGTTTTATGTCAATGGTGTTCAGATTGATTATAATCCCACGGAAACTGGTACCGGAATGGTTCGGTATGATTCCTCTCGGCAGGTTGCGACATTTGACACAGGCAATACCTATTCTGCAGGGTTACGCGCAAGGACGCTTGATCTTGAGAATTCGCTTGTCCAAAGCAATTTTAATATTTTTCGCACCTATACGGGCAATGGAACGGTTATGCTGGTTAATCGCTGGGATGACATCGATTATAATTTCTATACACATATGTCCGCGGGTAATTTAACCTCCCCTGGAATTACAACAGGCAATGACGGTCTCTTATCTACGGGTGTAGAGTCACCCGGAGGCAATAGTTATCTTCCGGGCAGTGCCGTATCTGGAGGGAATGGAACGACAGCTGATGGTATCAACACACAATTGTCAACAACGACGACATCCGGGGGGTTGACGGGCGAAGACACGTTGAGATATACGGTTTACCAAACATCATCGTCGAATACCAGTCACAAATTTTGGGTTAACAATGATACTGACAGCGGGGTTACACTGCAAAATACAAATTTCAGTCCCGGAGCAAATCAGGATGCCCCGAATGGTAATCCTGCCATTGCCGCGGGTGGTGCCTGGGGATTTTTTGATGAATTTTTAGTTCGGCACTACGTTGATCCAGAACCATCCGCCTCGCTGGGCAGCGCGGAAAATCTTGATGATTTTAAGGTTGTCGGTATTCATCCATTGACAAGTCCCGTTTCTGCCAGCGATACAAATGTACAAATTCTGCGGCTGGATATACGGACTGGCGAAAATGAGTCATTGACGTCGATAACGGTCACCAGCGCAAATACAAATGATGCTGGAGATGTTGCGGGTGTATCCGCATTCTATACTGGCACCGTGGACGAATTTTCCGCAACAACCGCATTTGGCGCGTCCGGTCAGACCTTCAGTGGTGGGACTGTGACATTTTCCGGGTCACAATTGTTACCTGACGATTCATTGATTTATGTGTATATTGTTTATTCGATTACAGCGAGCCCAACGAATACGAACACCCTGGATGCGCAGATTCTGGCCAATGGAGTGACCGTGCAAGGTTCGACCTATCCGTCTTCCGTCGCAATCAATCCGTCTGGTACCCGTACTATCCTTTCCGGTCAAAGTATCAGCAGCGTTAATCTGGTAAATGCAACCACAAGCGATGTGTTACCCGGTGCTGCAAATGCACAGATCGCGCGCTTGGATATTACCGTTACGGGTACCGGTGCACCACCTGTGCTGCAATCAATAACCGTTACCAGCGCCAATAATGAAACTTCTGATGTTGATGTCGGCGGTGTGTCAGTTTTTTACACGGGTTCAAGTGTCAATTTTTCGACGTCAACTGAATTCGGCACATCGGGTCAACCGTTTGCGGCCAATAAAATTACCTTTACCGATTCGCAGGAAATAGGCAATGGCACCGCTGGTACATATTATCTATTCGTCGCTTATGATGTTGATTCAGGAGCGAATGTGGGCAATACCTTGGATTGTACAATCGTTGTCGGTGATATTGCTATCGATGGTTCAATATTTCCAGCGTCGTTACTGGATCCAGTGGGTAATCGGGAAATTAATATTCCCACCAATGAAGTTGAAAACCAGGGTCCGAGTGCATTTCGGGTTGCCTCTGATCCGTTTCTGGATAATGCTAATTTGATTGAGTTTGGCTCTATCGCAAATTTAAATGGGACCGCCGATCTTGATTCAACTGAAGAACGCGGTACCGCTGATGGCAACGAATCATATGCCGGATTTGAGCTAATTGATCCTAACGATACGTTCCGTGACCAGGAAATATGGTCGGAGTTTACTTATGATCTTAGTGAATCAACAATTGGTGATGATATCAACGGAGGCCATATTAATACGGTTACCTTTGAGGCCGATATGTATTTAACGGGAAGCGGGCAGGTTCCTGTGACTGACATTATTGAATTCTTTGGAGTTAATGATGCTCGAGTACAGATTTTTAATTATGGTACGCAGCAATGGGAAAATATGGGCCCTGCATTTCTTCGACCAGCTGCTGCTGATTGGGATAACCCATCCACCGCATTAAGTGATGGAATTCATTGGGATGATACTACATCGGATAACTTTGAAAATCATCTCATACGTGCGAAGTATGCAGGTTTCTCCAATAATCATTTAAATGATGATAAAGAACTCAAAATTCGAGTGTGGATATCGGCTATTTTTGACGAGTTTAATGATGATGCCAGTATGATTTTTGATTTCGCACGAATTGATTATTCATACGGTGTAAATCTTGAACAGGCAGTTTACCAGTGGACCAATAGTGACGAGAATAATGCTGGAAATATAAACAATCATATTCGGGTTGCTCAGGATGAATTATTACACCTGCGGGTTGGTGTTCGATCGAATTTTAAGACCAATCCGGCATTGCGATTCGGAATCGAATGGGATACAGACACTTTATTTACCTCTGGTGATGGACAGAATCCAACCCTTCTTGTCGCCAGCAGTACCGATATGCAATACTGGGACGATTCTCCCCCGATTCATCTCGAAGGTGATCCTCTGGCCCTTTTGAGAATTGCCGATACGGTCGAAGGGATTTATCATTTGGATGATATTCCTCCCTCGGAAACAATGACTAATGGAACCTTATTTGAACAGGATTTTACCGTTCAGCCCACAGATGGAATTCCTGCGGGCAACACCTATTTCCTCCGTGTTGTAAAACTTGATGGATTCGGTGCCAAAGTCGGAATTCTGGATGCCTATAATCAATTGATTGAATTGCGCGTGTATGATGAAACGTTACGTCAAACCGGGTATGACTGGGCTGAGGATGCAGACTTGTCATCAAATCAAGCTGATCTTTTTGGCGATCAAAATAATATTAATGATGACAATCCAAACACTGATACAAGTGATAATATTGCCTTGGATTTCACCGTTGGTACACCGTATTACCTGGCAATTCAATTGGCTAACATTGCTAGTGGTACGACGACGTTAGAGCATCAGCTTCAATATCAGGATGTCACAACCGGAACAGTAAATTCTGAATGGATCACACTCCAGAATGAAGGAAGTGACGGTGCCTGGGCAATGGTTGATGATGGGGATGCACTTTTTGATAACTTTACCAATAACAATGGATTCCAATTTTCTATCCCTGCAGGAGTTGCTGCTTTAGGTGGATTTGTCGCGGGTGACGGAGAATATAGTCATGATGCCACCTTAACTGATGATTGGGTGGAAGGTGCTGGTAACGGTTCATACGAAGAACGAATCTATGGAGTCATCCCTCAGGCATCTTCGGAGGGTCGGTCTTATCAGTTTCGTATCAAAATGCTCAATGATTCGACTGAATTACCGGTTAATGGCATAACCTATCCTCAATATGCGTTTGCACGAGATTCCGAACATCGTCAGATTTCCTTTATGGTATTAGATGAAAACTTGAATTCCATTCAATCTGAAAACATCAGTGCTCAGGTTGCCGTTTCCGATTTGGTACATTTGCGTGTTGGTGTCTTCTCGAAGAATGTTAATTGGGTTTCAGTACGTCTTGGAGTCGAGGTGTCAACCGACAGTTCATTTACGTCACCTGAGGTTGTCAGTCTTCCCGGTGCGACAACACCGAGTACCCTTGCATTTATGTGGGATGATCCGGATCATACCAATGAAACGACATTGGGCGAGTCTGTACTTTCGGCATCCCCGTTACTGGGACGATATCATGAAACCAGTGAATTGAGCGTTGTTGAACCGACACTAACTGCCGATAAATTGTACGAAGAGGATTTTACTCTTACGTTTAATACCGCCGGGACCTATTATCTACGTGTTGTTGAACTCACTGCTGCTGGTGCACGCAATGCATTACTAAATGAATATGAGGAATTAATTTCTATTACTGTGCGGGAACCAAAACTTCAGCAGAGTTTTTATAATTGGTCAGGGGATGCGGTATCACCATCCTATTTGGGAACAGATACAGAATTAGAATTAGTCCCCGGGTCAGATTACTTATTGGCAGTTCAACTCGAAAATCGGTCTGGTGTCGGAGATGCTCCGTGGTGGAATAATGATTATGGACAGCGTGAGCAAATCGGTGTTGTGAACAGTGCTACAAGCATTCTGCCAACAGGGTATTCTATTTCAATATCACTTGATCATGCACAGCTTGTTTTGGACTCAGATTCTTTAGCGAGCGGCAATGACATTCGCATTGTCTATTATGATGGCGTATCCAATACACCACTTGATCGTGTTACCGAAAATGGTTGGAATATGAGCGACACTGAAATCTGGTTTAAGACGCAGGCCGATATTGGCGCGTCGCTTGAAGATCTTGAATATTATATGTATTTCGACAATGCCGCTGCTGGCACGCCGCCTGCAAACCGGAGCAACGTTTATCTGTTCTATGATGACTTTACAGGTGGTTTAGGAAATTGGGGCGGTGCCACAAACGGTACTTGGAATGTTGTCTCTAATCGAGCTCAGGTCACCGATACAGCCCCAACCGACGAGATGTATTACCTTGTCCAGAATGCGGTGTCATTAACCGGAATTACCGATCGCTATATCGAGGCGACTGTACGAGGATCTAGCGGCCCCGATGCGGATAACTTTTTCCTTATCGGTTACCAGGATGACACGGGTGGTGCCGATGACGAAGATGCGATTGTTGGTGGCGGTGACATCATTAATGATTTTTGGCGCTTGGAAGAATGGGATGTCTCGATTGATACTGAAACCATCATTCAGCAAAATCCGGTTACCGTTAATACTGCTACCGATTATATCGTTGCGTTTGTAACTGAGGGAGATAATCTGCGATTACTCGTCAATGGCACAGAACGATTGAATCAAGATCGAACAACAGCATTCAGTCCAGCCATCGGCATTGCGACTCGGGATGCCAGTGCATCATTTGATCGGGTTCTTGTCCGACGGTTTATCAGTCCAGAACCGACAACAACGGTTGGCGGGACGGCAGTTACCCTTGATCTACAGTTGCAATATCAGGATATTACTGACACTCCCGGTTCCTGGACCGATATAACTATATCCTCTGCGGAGTGGCAGGCAATCAATAGTTTGTATGGTGTTGATGGAGATGCCATCGCTGCAACTGCGGAATTTGTAAATAACGGTGGCAGTCCATCGTTGTCGCGACTTGCGGCAGTTGCTGGCGTTTTCCTGGAAAATGGGTTTAAGAGTTATAACCTTGATGCCGGTAAATATACGGAAATCTGGTATGGTTTGCGGGCTCTGGCTGCAACGGCAACCAATAAATACCAATTCCGCATTACAAATGGCGGTGGTCCGGGTTTGTTTGTTTATGATATCTATGCGGTCGCTCGACAAACCGTAACGCAGCAGGTATCGTTCAGGTGGCTTGATTTGAACGAGATCTCTGTTGCCGACGAGAATGTTTCCTATGATGCTCCTCGGGACCGTCTATTTCATCTTCGTGTTGGTGTTAAATCAAAGAATGGTCCAACTGGTACGCATTATCTTGGACTGCAATATGATACTGATTCGAATTTTACGTCTCCCACATTAATGACGACAGGGACCACGGAACTTTACATGGAAACGGATCCCGATCACAACGAAGGCGAAACCGTCACCGATTTGATTTTTTCCGGATCGACAGCAGGAATTTATCATGATGACAATATTGCGCCACCGCAGACAAAATCAGCAGATCTTGTCATTGAAGAAGATTTTACCGTTCATTCTGGTACAACGGATGGGACCTATCACGTTCGTGTTGTCGAACTAGACGTATTTGGTAATTTTCAAAATACGCTTGACGAATATTTACAGCCGGTATCAATCATTGTCGCCAATCATAATACTATTCAAAATTCCTATATGATTGTTGATGGAGAAATTACCGACGATAGTCGCTGTGATGGCGGTGTCGATGATGGCATTGTCAATGGCACATTTGAGTTTGTGACGACTCCGGCCACGACGTATACCTTGATGACACGATTGGCTAATGCGGGCGCCACTTTGAACGATTACGACTGGCAAGTGCAATATGAAGATATTAATGCTAATCCGGCAGGGAACTGGGTCGATATTACAGCATCATCCGCAGATTGGATTGCGACCGATAGTGGCAGCGTTGATGCAGGCGCTGTTACCGTCGCCAATTATTGTACAACTACTGAAGTCGGCACGGAAGTCAATGGACAATATAGTGAAACCGGGGCGCATCCCGGTATTAATCTTGCCAGTGGTGATCAGGCTGAATTTCGTTATGAGATTCAACCCACATCGCTAGCAGAAGGGAATCGCTACCGGTTTCGTGTGACGAACTCGGGTTCAACGGCTGGATTTACCTATACTCTTTATCCGTTTGCATTTAATGAAACACATGAACAAACTTCCTGGATTTGGTTGGATGAAAATGAAATACCACTTACCGTCGAAGACACTACAGTCAATGTTGCAACAAACGATCTACTTCATCTTCGAGTGGGCATCCGATCCAATGGCGATGATTGGGATACCGGCGACCGACGAATTGCCATCCAGTATGATAATGATAATGACGGATTTGAAATTACTGATATAATAATTACCACCGGAACGTCCGATATCCAAATGTGGGATGATTCGGGTCGAGATGGCAATGGAACCGCTCCAGATGATAATGTTGCCACAACACATCTTTCGGGCAGTCCATCTGCGGGTAAATATCATGAGGTTCACAATGTCGGATTTGATACAAATCGGACAAGCGAAACAATCATCGAAGAGGATTTTACGATTCAGGTAACGACTGCAAATACCTACACAATGCGGGCGGTTGTGGTTGATGGTAGTGGTAATTTTGTCGAAGCTCTGGATGACTATCTAAGCCCTGATATCATTGTGACGGCATCAGACGCAGGGTTTGAGCAAAATGCTTACGATTGGGCTCCTAATACAACCATAGGATCGGCGACGTATAGTGGTGATAACACCATTTTAGATTATACTTCAAGTAATAATTATATCCTGGCAATGCAGGTGAAAAATACAGGTGGCAGTACCGGTAGCGTTGGGTATCAACTCCAATTTCGTAAAACAACAGGCGTGACACCAGGTTCCTGGACCGATGTAACAATCACATCGAATGAATGGCGTGCCGTTGATGGCGCTTATGGAGCGGATGATACGACCATCAGCAGTGGTTTTGGTACGAATAGTGATGTTTCAGCAACCCGGGTAAATGGTATTTATTCTGAAGATGGCCTGGCGTCACTCGCGATGAGCAACAACGAGTATTCTGAATTATGGTATTCCGTTGTACCTTTGGCTGGAAGTACCGAGTTACAGGAATTTGAATTCAGGGTGGTGCCAAATTCAAATCCCGGGCTTATGGTTTATAATGAAATTGGTAAAGCAGGGCAGCAGGTTACCGAAATGGTGTCCTATCGCTGGGGTGATGCCGATGAGGCTGCCGCAGCCAATGAAAATACAGTTTTTACCGTAAATACTGGTACCCAATTACATTTGCGAACCGGAATTCGTTCAAACACGATTGATTGGGGAACGCATTATTTAGCTGTACAATCGGCGACGGATGTCAATTTTACTATGGACGTGCAGATTCTGACCCAATCAACATCAGATATAAAAATGTGGAACGATCTTGACTTAGGTCATGAGGAGGGTGACCCACTTCCAAGCTCATTATTAAGTGGCTCGCCAACGCTCAATGTTTACCACGAAGATGAAATTCCGCCCACACATACGAAAACCGCAGATGTACTGTATGAAGAAGATTTTACCGTGCAGGTTGATACCGCAGATACGTATTTTCTCCGCGTTGTTGAAGTCGATGGGTCCGGTAATTTTCTGCGAACACTTGATCAATATACCAATGTTGCCAGTGTGACGGCGACGAGTACAGTTGTTGAGCAGCAGGTATATAACTGGGCTGATGATACTGTGTCTCCAAGTTTTAATGGTCAGGATACTGTGCTTGATCATACGCCGGGCAATGAATATGCTGTTGCGATTCGTGTTGAAAATAAAACCGGGCAGACATTGGAATATGACTGGCAATTGCAATTTCAAAAAGTGAATGGCGTGCCCGGAGTCTGGACCGATGTAACGGCGTCATCGTCCATTTGGCAGGCTGTCGGTGATGGAAATAGTGATGCGGGGGATCAAGGGTCGAATATAGGAACAGGTACCTATGTTACCGGAGTGGCGACCGGTAGTTCGGTCGCGGGTGAATATTCTACATCCGGAAGTTATTCAACGATGTCAGGAGACAGCGATTATATTCCTCTTGGGCCTAATGAAAATACCGAACTTCGATATATAATCAAAGCATTAAGTCCAGATACTATTGGTAACGAATATATTTTTAGAGTAACCAATTCAGGTTCAACCGCAGGAATCGATTATCAGGTTTATCCAAGGTCTACAGATAGTACTCATGAACAGGTTTCGTATGTCTGGGCCGATGAAGATGACAGCATTGTTGATAGCGAAAATACCGCCGCGTCAGTAAGTACCACGCAGAAGCTGCACCTGCGTTCTGGTATTCGATCAAATAATGCGGATTGGAGCACACACCGTTTGGCATTGCAGTATTCATCAGCATCAGATTTTAGCGTTAACCCGACATTAATTACAGATAATTTTGGTTCACTTGTAAATTCAACCTATAAGTGGACAGCGTCAGGATCGGGTACGAATGAATATTACCTGGAGCTATCTGGAGGTGGCGATCCGGGTATCATCCTGCCCGATGCGATTTTTGCAGGTAATACGGCGTTTACTACAGGAACGGTCGGTTTATTATCAGGCAGTGAATGGAGCTATGCCGATAATGACACATTAGGTTATTCGACGGTATATGTTAGACTGGCAGACGGTGTTGATCCGGATACCAAAGCAAATGATTTCGTTGAATCGGTACCGAACGGAAATTTAACGTCGATTAGAAACGGTTCATTTCAATGGACTCAATCGCCGGCGAATACATCTGAATATTACCTTGAAGCCTCGGGGGGTGGTGATCCCGGGTTACTCAAACCAGGTGCAACGTTTGTTAATAGCTCTCCGGGTACAGAAGGAACGGTTGGATCACTGGCTGTGAGCGAATGGGATTGGGGGAACAATGATTCGTTAGGGTTTGAGACAGTTTATGTTCGATTGACTGGTGATGCGGATCCGGATAGTCAGGCTGCTGATTTTGTGGAATATTTAAACGGTCTTAATCATTGGGATGATACCGATCATACCGAAGGTGGAACGTTATCAACAAACTTGCTGAGCGGTAGTCCGACAGCTGGTATTTTCCGAGAAGGTGCGACGATAGGACAGACTAAAACCGACGATGTGCTTTACGAAGAAGATTTTGCCGTCAACGCATTAGCAGATGGAACCTGGTATGTGCGGGTCGTCGAGGTTGATGCTGGTGGTGCAAATCCAACGGTATTAGACGTGTATACAGAAAATATTTCGTTGAATGTGAGCAAACCGTCACTAAATCAGGCGGCATATGCCTGGGCGACAAATGATGGTGGGACAACGCCTTCATTTGGTGCGGTAAATCAGATTGAGACATTTGTATCGGGTACGACGTATCTACTGGGTATTCGCGTAGAGAATACGGGGTCTGTATCTCAGAATCTGGATTGGCGATTACAATATCAAAAGGATCCCACGGGTACGCCCGGAGCGTGGACAAACGTGACGACAACATCGTCGGATTGGCGTGCTGTTGATGGGGGAGCCGGTGATTACGGCAGCGATGCTGCAGTTGTTGATGGACCTGATGGCGGGCCGTCGTCGTTTACGACTGGCACCGGCACGGGAACTGGCATTGATGGTCAATATGCAGAACTTGGAGAAGTCCCGACGTTTACGATAAATAATGGTGAGTATACTGAGTTTTGGTATTCAATTGAACCGCAAGCGGCAGCCGATTTAAATCGATACCGGTTTCGAATCGTAGATGATAATGGTACAAATCCCGGATTTACGTACACAAATTATCCGGAAGCAGCGCAATTGGTCACTAACCAGGTATCTTATCGTTGGTTGGACGATGGCGAAGTGGCTCTGGAAAATGAGAATACTGCGGCCATCACGGTAATTGATGATCAGATTCATTTACGCGTTGGTGTTCGTGGAGATCATGTTGACTGGAATAGTCACGACTTAGCTCTTCAATATGCGGATGATATCAATTTTACAACCAACGTAACATTGATTACCACGTCAACGGGAACATCGTCGGATATGATTTACTGGGACGACGGTGATCGTGACGGTAACGGAGTTGGCCCGGATGATGCCGTTTCGTCAACGATTTTATCAGCATCACCCACTGCGGGTAATTATCACGAAACCAATGATACCTTGTCGCAAAACAAAACGGTTGATACCCTTTATGAAGAGGATTTTACCATCCAGCCTAAAGTGATCGGTACCAAGTATGTTCGTGTAGTTACAGTTGATGGTAGTGGATTAAATCCTGTTCCATTGAGTAATTATATTCAGCCGATCGAATTGATTGTGGTCAATGCAAATAACATTCAAAATGCCTATAATGTCTCCGAAGATCGTGTTTCATTTGATGGGGTTGGCGACAATACCGCGTTTGAATTTGAAGTGGATCAAAAATATGTCATGTCGATCCAGATGCTTCATGATGATCCAAAGTCTGATTTTGAATGGCAGTTGCAATACCAGAAAGATCCGAATGGGACGCCTGGATCATGGACAAATGTGACACGTACTTCAGCTGATTGGCAAACGGTTGCTGCGACCAATTATGCGGTTGAATCGAATCAAAGTACAATAACAGCGATAACTGATTTTGAAATTGGAGGTCCCAGTGGTGGAGAAACAGCAGCAAATGGAGTTTTTTCTGACGATGCTGATGGAGCAAATGCGATATTGCAGGAAGTTCTGAGCAATACAGTTTATACAGAATATCGCTACGTGGTTACCCCGACATCAAATACAATTGGAACCGAATACCGCTTTCGTTTAACCGATTCGGGATCATCGGTGAGTTTTCAATATAATCAGTACGTCTCAGCATTACCCTGTAACTGTACAGATGGCGATGGCGATGGGTTGCCGGATTTCCATGAGATTAATAAATACACAACTATTCCGACGCAATTACCGAATGCTGATAGCGGTGATGGTGATGGCTTTAGTGCCATGGAAGAATTCTGGATGGGTAGTAATCCATTCGATATCAATAGTCCACCAGTCGTTTATGTCGACGATAATGCATCCCATAATTTGGGCTTGGCTAATTCTGGTACACAAGCGTTTCCATATAAATTTCTTGAAGATGCGATCAGTCTTTCATCAGCAGGAACCGCGATTCTTGTTGCCCCGGGATTCTATCGAATGAATGAGATTACCATTGATAAGAATATATTTATCTTTGCAGCGGAAGAGAACTGGGCACGATCAGAATTTAAGAAAGATCAGCATACCCTCCGTGGTCCAACGCAAGGTTCGTTTTCAGGAACAGCGAATAAAGGACAGATGTTAACCATTGATACCAGTAACTTTGTTCTTTCTGGTTTTACAATTCGGATTTATAAGGATAATGCACCCATTATCGCCTATGATACTGAGGATTCACGCAATTCCATTTATGTTTTTAAAAATCTTGCGTTTAAGGATAATGAAACCAGCACGAATCCGTTGATCGGACCTGCAACAGGTGCGACTACAAAATCACCGGATTTATATTTTGTTAATAATTTAATCCATGATAATACCACGACCAATGAGTTTATGGCCTACCTGGTCGGTAATCCAATACTATTTTATCATAATAATATTTCTAATAATACAGGTAAGGGCGTACGCGTTGACGGTCGGGGTGTCTTTCGTCATAGTTTGGCAAGAGACAATACCGTCTCTCCGGATTACCAGAACGATGATAGCACCAGAGTTGTTCTTAGCAATTCCAGTATTGAAGATCCAGCACTGGGTTTTACCGGGATTGAATATATTGACGGTGTCTCAACATCAATCTATTTTCTGAAGGATAAAACGGATCCTCAGGATGGTGTCGATGACGGTATCGCTATATTTACTAATGGCAACTTCGTATTTGATGATTTGTTTGGTAAAGATCGACAGTTATTCAATAGTCCCGATTTAGGACCCTATGAAGTTAATTCAAATGATTTGGATAATGATGGATTATTGGATACCATAGAAGTAAGTATAGGCGCCGATCCGTTTAATCCGGATTCAGATGGTGATGGTTTGCTTGATGGTCAAGAGGATACGAATGGTGATGGTTTGATCGCTGGGGATGATGGTGATCGAATATTGGAGCCTGATGCACCCGATAACGAAATTTGGACAGAAACCGACCCTGTCAATGCGGATTCTGATGGTGATAATTCTGTCGATGGTGATGAAAGTGTTTTGGGGCAATCCCCCACTGATGGCAGTGATTTACAGCCATTTGACAATTTTACGTCAACATTGACCTTCGAACAGGGCGCAGAAGGGTTTGGGGGTGAAATCGCCTGGGACGCCAGTGAAATAAATAGGGATTTCAGTCAGATTGAAGTCCAGGGTGAAAATCCGTTACAAAAGCAGACAACGGGTATGGGAATTGTGATATTACGTAACGATGACGATCCGAGTTTTCCCACCGGTATATTACCTATGGACAAAGTGTATGAGGGGGATCAATGTCTAGAATATAAAAGTGCGAATTTTTCATCCGCCGGTCGCCATTTAGAGGCAGTTGGCTTCTCATTCAATACTGCAAGTTTTATGGCGGCGGTCATTGCAGATCCCGATACTGATGACGGCTTGTGGCTATCTCTGGCAATGTATCATCCGCGAGCGCCGTTACCAACAGATTATCGGGAAGCGATTCATTTTGCCGGTGTCTCATTTGCTATAACTGAAGTCGGTGGTTTTGGTCGGCTTGCGGTTATTGATGGCAATACAGAAAACTGGGTTATCGATTCAAATGTAATTACATCAAATGAACCCAGTACCGCTCAAATTGATGTTCCTGATGATTGGATTGTTGTTATATTTCACCGTTATAATAATGACAGATTTGAATTATTTTATTATGACAGCGGTTCTGTTACAACGATTTTTCAGAATATGAAGGCATTCGGTGAAGAAACTTCAGGCACAGCTCGTTTTACATTTTCCGGAGTTGATGAGCTAAGTACATTTCAGGATTTAAGTGTCGCGACAATTTTAGCGCCAATACCACTAGCTGTATTGGCTGTAGGGGCACCGCCACCATTATTATCTGTTGAAATTATTGAATCACCTTATTCTCTTAGGACTCAGACAGCAGTTATTGATTTTACTATTTGGGGGCAGGATAGTGGAGACAGTAGTTTCTATACTCTTGCCAATCAATTTCAATTTACGCACCCTAATTTTGTTTCTCAAACAATCACCGACCTAGATAGTAATATCCTACCGACAGCGGTTAATGCGGATTTTACGGCGAATAGCATCACTTTGGTTACTCCTGAGGTAAGGGTAACGACTGCGGGAAGTGCATGGCAGGTTCGTGATCTAGGTACGGGGAATATTTATGAGTTAACGGTTAATGGATCTAATATTGATGTAGATCTTAATCCAGGACTTGGATTTGCAACGTTTATTCCATTTGATTCGAAAGAAGATTTTGATTTAGCGAATTCTATTGGAAGTTTACTGTCCGGGGATACGGTCTTGAAGGCTCAGATATTTGATGTTGTTAATACAGCAGTCGGTGGTGCCCATACTGTGTTAATTGATACTGCACCTTAGTATTCCAAAATTCCTTTAGATGCCAGAATATAAAATTATCAGAGATTGATTTACTGCAATCTTTTTGGTTGACCTATTTTATTCCCTAAAAATCACTACACACTTTTATCTTTCAAGGTAGTATTTAATATTCTGCATTTTTGATAAAATTTCCCGGATTAAACTATTTTTTTCCGCTTCCCTTCTTGTGATCACTATTTTTATCACTGTTCATTCCTGACTGATCACTATTTTCCGTTTGTATTCCATCCACAGTTGCCGCGACAGAAACGCCGTCGACAGCAAAATTCAATGGCGTGATACATAAAATTTCTCCGTCTGATAATCCCTCAGATATGACCATGTTCTCTGCATCTGACCAGAATGACTTGATAGCGCGTCGCAATAGCGTGTTGTCTTCAGTGACAATCAATACTTCGTTACCAGTTCGGACAGATGTTCGCGGAATAACGATAGCATTTTTAGCGACCATCCCACTGATCTCTGCCTCTACAAATTGACCGATCTTGAGGGGAGGGCGGTCGTTCTTATCCCGGCCATATGGGTTATCTACTTTGGCGACAACGAACAATTGTCGGCTTTCGGTGTCAAACGCCCCTTCTGATCGAATGATCTTTCCGCCCCATTTATATTTCTTCAGGCCTAGAGTTGAGGTTAAAGTAACCGATGGCTGTGACACCGTTTTTTGACGTTCCTGGCTTCGATACTGCCCCGGCAAATCAATAAATCCAAGTTGTTGATTGGATAAAGGCAACCGGATTTCAACATAATCAACCGCATAAATGTCTGCAAGTGCTGTATTCTGAGTGATATATTGACCAATATCGACATTTTTGGTGAGGATTATGCCTGTAAATGGAGCAATGATTCTTGTACGCTCTAAATCTAATTTTTTTTCTTCCAATCTTGCTTTTGCAGCTTCGACCTGTGCTTCCGCAGCGGCGATTTGATGAGGTCGTAATTCACGATTTCGTTTATTTTGTATTAAGGATGCTTCAGCGGCAGCAAGGGCTGCTCTGGCTGCAGCTAGCTGAGGTTTCCTTAACACCAATTCATCAGGTTTACTTCCCGGATGTACACGTTCCCAGTCAACCATTGCCTGTTCTCCTCTGGCCGCTTCTTCCTTAAACGTCAATTTTGCCTGTTCAAATGACGATTCTGCCATGATAATTTGAGTTTCAAAATTCGTAACATTCACCTTCTCCTGTTCAAGTAATAAACGTGCCGAGATCAACTCCGAGTTTGCGATTTTTACCGCAGCCTGATAGTTGCGATCATCAATTTGTAGAAGTACCTCGCCTTCATCAAAAAATCTTCCTTCCTTAAAATTCTCTGATACTATGACGATTCGTCCCGATATTTCAGGAAAAAGGGTAGTTGCAATTCGGGGTTTTACTGTTCCGCGCGACTTTAACACGATCTGATAATCTTGTAGTTTAAGTGTGATTGCTTCGATGGTCAATAATGAAGTATCTGATTTGTGCCGCTTCTGTTTCGGCGTATTTTTTATTAATAAATACGCGATTCCTGCACCTGCCGCCACGATGATTAGTGGTAGGAAAAAGTTTGGTTTTGGTTTCATATTTTATCCAGTTTTCTCTAAGTTAACAGTGATCGGTAAACAGTTAAGAAACGAGTAAACAGTGAACAGTAAACAGTAAACAGTGAACAGTAAACAGTGAACAGTAAACAGTGAACAGTAAACAGTGAACAGTAAACAGTGAACAGTAAACAGTGAACAGTAAACAGTGAACAGTGTACAGTAGAAAAACGAGTTCGCAGTGAGAAGTTTACAGTGACCAGTTTAAAATAATTAGGATGCGAGATATTTATCATTAATCAGGTGCATTTGTGAAATAGTCTTTGATTTTCTCATTGAGATACAATTCTTTATCCATACAGAACTTGTTTGCATTTTTCATCATACCATTTAACATTCTGCCAATTTCCTTCAAGTCTGAAATCAGTATATTTACTTGTTCTAAAGAAAGGTAGTTACAATCACCGGCTGACTCTACCCAGTGTTGCGTCTCATATTGCTCACCATCTGCATCCGTTAATTTACTTATAAAATGTTTTATATATCTTCTTTTGCCCCATGCTTCAGCAATTTGTGCTCCAACGGAACGTGATGATCTGCGAACCTGATCAGTTAACGAATACATTTCTTCTTTTGGAAATTTCTTTGTCAATTCGAAAATCTGTTTTGATATTTGTCTTGCTTTTTTGTAAACAATCAAATCCTTAAAGCTGCTAGCATGTTGCAGGTTAGACATTTACTCTCCTAATTATTTTTCTCTGTTAACTTCTAACTTTTTTGTCTGCTACTCGTTTACTGCCAACTGTTCACTGATTACTGTCAACTGTTTACTGTTTACTGTTTACTTCATTTTTCTTGTCTTCGACGAAAAAATCTCCACCCAGAGCTAAATACAGATTAAGCCGATTTTGAATTCGTAAATTTTTTATGCTAAGATAATTACTTTGTGCGTCAAACGATCGTCGTTGCGCTTCTAATAATGTCGTTATATTTTCAAGTCCTTTTTGATAACGTTCCAAAGCAATTGTTTCAGCAGTTACGGATTCGTCTTTTGCTGATTCTAATGCCATCTCACGATTATATAATAAAGGTTCATTGGTAATACCATCTTCCACTTCTTGAAGAGCAACTAATACCAGTTGAGAAAACTCTGCTAAAGATTCATTTCGGCTCGCTAATGCCATAGCTCGTTCTGCTGAAAGACGGCCACCTTCATATATAGGTTGCATAATTGCCGCGGCAATATTCCAGACGCCAAAATTAGAGTTCATCAAATTTTTGAATTTACTACTGGATGTTCCGCCACTGCCTGTTAGTGCAAGTGATGGCAGCCAGTTCCGTTTTTGATTTATCCAGCGATGATCCTTTGCTGATAACCGATGAAAACCAGCAATAAGATCAGGTCGACGCATTAGTAAATCCATTGGTAATCCCACCGGGATCTGCTGCTTCAATTTCGGGAAGGATTTATTTGTTTCGATCTCAGCTCCGGGATAGCGACCCAACAGAATTTCGACCTGCCGTTTACTGCTCTGAAAATTAGACTGTGCTTCGTATAACCGATTCTTTGCGCCGAATACATTCGCCCGTGCTAAGCGCACATCAAGTGCGCTATTGATGCCAGTGCGAAATCCCTGCTCGATATTGATTAGTGAATCTTCAAAACTCTTAACTGTTTTTTGGGCCAGACTAACTTGCAATTTTGCTTCTATCAGGTTACACCATGATTTTGCGACGTTACCTGCAACAGATAACGATATAGAATTTTTATCCATTGTTGCTGCATTCAGATCACTTAATGCTGCATGTTTTTGATGACGTAACCGACCCCATAAATCAATTTCCCAGTTAGTACTTAACCCAAGGTTATAATTATTTGAACGGACATTTGAAAGAGCAAATCCACTGGACGATGTGCGTTTCGCACGAGATGCACCGAGATCAAAATTCAAATTTGGTTTAAGAGATGCACCGTCAATTTTAGCTTGAGCTAATGCTGAGTTTACTCGTGCTGTCGCTGCTTTGATATCCCAATTCTTCTGAATTGCCTCATTTACCAGATTTGTTAAGTTTTCATCCTTAATATCATTAAGCCAGCCAATTGGATTATCCTCAGTTTGATTACTATTCTGAGACACCCATTTTTCCGGAAACTTCACCCCGATCTCTGTTTGCACATCCTTCAACGTATTTTTTGTTTTGCATCCCACCAAGGTTATCAAACTTATTAATGCTATTAGAATTTTCCCTTTAATATTCGACATTATTTATTCAATATTCATTATTAATTTTTTTCCAGTATCAAGTATCCAGTTTCATTCCATTTGTTACAAACTTCACCAACCGATCAATCATTCCATCAAAATCACTGCTATTACATAAACCATCTGAGATGTGTGTTAAGCGGTCACCAGCCATTAGTGATCCAATCATTGTACAAATGAGAAAGTGAAAACGCCAGTGAATTTCTTCCTTCGTATAGTTTGGCCTGGCCTTGCATAATGCTTCCACAAATTCATCACATACCCGTTTGAAATACTTTTGATGAATCGTTTTTTTAAGCTCTGGCAATTCTGAAAATGCTCGCCCAATCATCGTGCTGAACTGTTGACGGTTTTTATTTGATTTCCCCATTTTTTTCATGGGCACTAAAAAGGCTCTTACAATCTCTCCAACAACAGCATCATTATCGGGTGTATTTTTAATTTCATGCAAGCCTTTGCGGCGTTCAGCATTCAATGTTTCGAATCGACGTCCGACCAGCTCAGTGAATAATGCCTCTTTAGAGCCAAAATGATAATGGATTGCCGCAATATTGACATTCGCCTCTTTTACGACATTGCGGATGGACGTACCTGCAAAACCATTCTTAGCGAACTGTTTTTCCGCTATTGCCAGTATTTTATCTTTAGTATTTTTATCTGCCATAAGATTAAAACAAACGTTTGAATTAATTTAATTGTAGATGCCCTTGATGGAATTTACAAGAGACATTTTAATTAACGAGAAAAATTAGTCGGGAATTTGATAATAATTTAATCCATTATACCATATATAAATCATATGTTAGAGGATACTAGATAAGCTCGGCGTAAGTCCTTCGGGTGTGCATTGTCTGTACTGGATGGAGTTATATCTTTGGAGGATCGAGGCGTACTGAGGTACTCCCCAATCTTCTAAGGATGCAAATCCGCCTGTACAAACAACCCAAAGGGCG
>JAJFLO010000570.1 GCA_021772675.1 Verrucomicrobiota bacterium
CCCCCTAATATGTTGGAATTGTAAATATATCTTAACATATTGAAGCATAGCATATTACATCACAATTTCAAGTCCAAATCATGAGAAATTATTGCTCAAAATGAACTGCAAAACTTGAGTAACATATGGATACGATGCGTCAAGCATCGCATGCAATACATTATAATCAACTCTGTGCTCAAAATAGAATGATGTGCGGTCAAAGATAGTTTTGCAAATGGCTCACTTAACAAAAATTGATATGCACTAGTTCAGTTTCTATTATTTTATATTTCGCCATATTGACTGGATGTTCTGCGAGCTTTTTCGATTATTCATGTATTCGGTCTCGAACGCTTTCGCGAAAATCAAGAAAGTGTTCCAATAGACTACAGTTGGTCAAATAAGTCCCAATTTTTTTTAGACACCTTAGGAGAATTCAGATAAAATAGCTCCAGAAATCCCTACGACAATGATTGTACAATCACTCATTAATAACCGTTAGCCGCACAAGTGGCTAGTTGAAGCTCACAATTTCAGTTGTGCATTTGAAAACGCTCTTCAGCACAGTCCCGCCTCACGGAGGCAGTGAACCGACGAAAATCCTTAACCTAGTGAGTTGCACATATCATTTTAACCCGATTATCTTACAGATCGATTTTTTTCGGCGTCTGTTTACGTATTCAAATATGGCAATCCTGAAGATCATTTCAGTCACAGCCCTTTTTCATCCTTTGTTTAATATTTCGTCCAATATATCTACCACTTCAAAAATCGCCTGATTTTCAGTTGATCGAACATTCGTTTGATAACGTGCAAAAGTTTGCGGCTCTATCATTGTCGTGACAGCATGTTCAATTTCTTCAAAGTCCTCTATCACTATTCCTAATTCTTCCTCTTGAATCCATTGAGCATTATACTGTTCATGCCAGAGTGTGGATGAGTTACAAATGGTAATAACCGGTAAGTTCAAGGTAATCGCCTCGCTTAAACTAGCAGGACCTGGTTTACCAATCAAAAAGTCCGCTAAAGACAGAAAATAGGGAACATTATCAGTAAAATCTTGAATCAGCCATGGCTGGCGATGCTTAAGATGACGTAGTTGATTTGCTAAAGAATGATTTTCACCACAAAGAAAAATCAATTGCAGTGTTAATCCTGCATTTTCTAAAGATTGCGCTATCTGCAACATGATGTTTGCCCCCTGCCCTCCAAATAACAACACTCCCGTCGGTAATTCCGGATCTAAGCCCGATTTTTTTCTTTCAATTGCACGATCAAATTCAATCTGCTTCTTCAATCCAAATTCAGCCTGATTCGTATCATTAAACTGCTTACTATTAGTTACTGCCTGATAAAATCGAGGATGTAAAATGACGCCGGATGTTTCAAATATTTGAGATTGAGGATATCCTAACGTCAATGCTTGATCAGTTGCTCTGCGGGTTGGACAAATTACATATAAATTCGATTCTCCCTGCCATTTTTCCAACCAGAAATTTGGTGGATCATCAGCCAAGTCTGTCAACAAAATAACGAATGGAATACCGGGGTGAACCTGTTGAAGACTCTGATACAGTTCCCGATTAATAAACGGAATCAATGATACAACCATATCTAATTGTTGCTGCCGCCAATAGTGCTCTAATTTAGTAATCCATGCGTTCCCTCGCAATCGCTTATGCCAACGATACCACGTTACCCCTATCGGCCAATAAAGTCTGGTCCAGCCCAATCTCAATATCAAATTATAGCCAAAGGAAAACGGTAAACCCAAAATATCATTATACACATCGACTCGCTCACTCTGCCAATCAGAACGTTGATCTGAAATCACCGATTCTAAGGCCTGTGCACTAACCCGATGACCGCCACCTCCATCTTGTACGACAAGTGAAATTTTTTTCATGATTTGTTTTGCCAATTTTCTATATAACTATGAAACAACTCAACCGCATTACTAAGACCATCTTCTGCTTGCAACTTTTGACCAAAATCACGGGATTTTGTACGAATAGATTCATCATTTACCAATGTATCAATTGCTGTGGCGAGCCGTTCAGCTGTCAGGTGATTTTTCGGAATTGGCGCAGCCCCTAATCCCAAATCAAGGATCTGCCGTCCCCAAACAAACTGATCGCCAAATGTGGGCACGGTCGCTGTTGGTACTCCCATTCGTACTCCTGCAGGTGTAATTCCAGCTCCACCATGATGAATCACTCCCGCTAATTGTGGAAACAACCAATCATGGAGCCAATCATGGGCGCCATTAATCCAAAACACGTTGCCATCTTGCTGTTTGAATTTCACATTCAAATCAGAAAAACCAGAATGAGTGTCCATACTGCCCCAACCAATATCCAAAACTCCGCGTTGTCCAGATAATTTCAAGGCCTTAAGCACTAATTCTGTTATTCTTTCAGGTTGGTCACTGGCGTTACTGCCGAAGCCAATATATACTGGAGGTGTTCCTGCATCAAGGAAACGCACAAGATCTGCAGGGGGTTGCCAATCTACAGGAGGCTCCAGAAACCAATAGCCCGTCACATGAAGCCAGTCCGGCCAATCTCTTGGCTTCGGCAATAGCGAGGGACTAAAACCATAGAGCATAGGTACTTGTTTACATTCTACCACCTCATGATAAGGTCCTCTCCAGGAAAATCCAGGCTGGTCTAGATTTTTCTGAATCCAAGAATTGACTGTGGGACGCAATAGTTGCCAGTAGAGTTGATGCGCGAAATTCCAAGTTTGCCGATTATATATCCCCGGTCCCTTGAGCCATCGGCCAGATAACCAGGGACAGGCAAAAGTTCGAGTCGGACTGGTAACATAACAATTAATACCAATCGATGGTATTCCCAACACTTCAGCCATGCGGGCACAGATCACCAACAATGGCACCCATAGGATAACATCTGCTCCCTGACAAGCCTGCCACAGGTTATCAAGGTCGTGTCTGCACCTGTCGATCAAACGTTTACTATCCGCGTTAAGCCAACGTAATCCCAGATCGCGGCTTTGTGTCCATTCGGTCCGTTTATGCCATTCCGATGGATCACCTCCAATTAACGCAAAGTCGAGTCCACGATCGCGAACTAAAGGTTCGAATAATTGATGGGAAGCCACTTTGACTTTATGACTGTGTCGCTGTAATCGGACTCCCAAAGCTACACATGGCTGTACATCGCCGCGGGTACCTTGGGTTAAAATTGTGATACGCATATTTTTGAGTCTCAATGAAATAAGGGAAATTCAATGCAGCGAATTAGTGCTTTTCCAGAAATCCCTAAAAGTAAAGCGGAGTTGCCGCTTCGCTAAAACTGCCAATTCAGCTTTGCCGTCTCGTTTCACTCGGCTCCTGGCTGCTTATCCCGCATATTACTCAGACAAGAACCGAACCACATAAGACGGCAATTCTACTGACCAGCAGAATTAGCGAAGCGGCAACTCTAAGCTACTTTATCTACACCAAATTAACGGAAATAGGCCATTTCTGGACAGACACTAATTTGATAGAGTCGATAAAAAAATTCAGTTTTCTGAAGTTGCACATCATTTTATGGAAAGATTTTTTCAAATTCTTCGTGGGTGAAATTAATACGCTGTTCAAAATATTACAACCATTCTGCTCAATCGAATTATTGATTGTAATCTCTATCAAACTCCGATTAAAGGATTCGAAGAATGCATGCAGTGATTCATGATCAGTTTTATTCAGGCTGTTTGAAAGCTTCATCTCCACGTTGGATATCATGAAGGCTAGATAAGCTCGGCGTAAGTCCTTCGGGTGTGCATTGTCTGTACTGGATGGAGTTATATCTTTGGAGGATCGAGGCGTACTGAGGTACTCCCCAATCTTCTAAGGATGCAAATCCGCCTGTACAAACAACCCAAAGGGCG
>JAJFLO010000058.1 GCA_021772675.1 Verrucomicrobiota bacterium
GCAGCTCGTTCGTAGTCCCGCCTTCAGGCGGAAGTTTCAGGAGAGCTTCAGCGATCTCCTATGATGGAATGTCCTCGCTGAAGCATCGTTCAGGCTTCCGCCTGAAGGCGGGACTACAAACGAGACACGCTCCTTATTCGAGATGTCCTATAATTTGATATAAGATTCAAAATTTCAATAACTTAGAATACAAATTCTTATACTATCCAGATAGTAGTACGGATGAAAAACGAAACTATATTCGTTTTGCTCAACCGACTTCGCCAAAGCTACGGTGCGATAAAATGGCGAGACTCGTGCTGAGACAAACCCTTTTGACGTATATCGTATCGTTTCAGCATCTAACTTTGACTTTTGGATATCCGTGTGTCTCAATACACTATCATTCTCTATTCAGCAGTAAAATACTGAAATGAAGCAATCTAACCCGGTTTTCTCGCAAACTTTGTAACAGAAGTATTGTGAGAAATCCGGGCTATAAGTCCTCTCGTTACGAAGTTGGTGAGATAAACGAGCTAAAGGTGACTTAGGGCTCACAAATACTTGAGGATTAAGGAAGAGAACGATGGGATCAATCAGACCTGAGGGTAATTGGATTCAATCAGCCATTTGACAAGTACATCTTCTAAGTCTTCTCGTTTAAGTGGCTTTGATATATAATCATCCATGCCAGCATCAAGACATTTCTTATCATCGCCTTTCATTGCGTTAGCTGTAAATGCAATAATTGGTGTATGTTGTAAGCTATTTCGCCGCTCCATATTTCGGATCATATTGGTTGCTTCATAGCCGTCCATTTCGGGCATCTGGCAATCCATGACGATGAGATCATACCGATTTTGTTTGTGCAGATTTAATGCTTCTTTTCCATTACCAGCGGGAGTAATGTGGCAGCCATATTTTTCCAGCATTGCCGTCGCCATCATTAAATTTACTCTATTATCTTCAGCAACTAATATTTGTTTTCCGTCCAGGCGAAGTTGGCTGCCGTCATGAATGCTAGTCCGAGTTGCCGACTCGCGTAACATGTGACTGGTTATAAATGAAATTTTATTATTCTTCTGTTTGGCTTCCACTAGTGTCGATAGTGTCCGTATCAGATCGCCACAATTTATCGGTTTTACGAGCAGCCCGGCGATTCCTATGTCTTTCATTCTATTATGATCAGCATGGTTGGGTGACGATGATGCCACAAGTAGCAACACCTTATTAATGGTGTTGTCCTGCTTTATTTTTTTGGCAAGTTCGACACTATCCATATCAGGTATTAAATGATCTAACACTGCTACATCATAGGGAATTGCCTTTTTTGCAGCAGCGTTTAACATATCAAGAGCCTGCCCAGCCGAAGAGGCGGTATCGATCTTCATATTATGGGAATGCATTTGCTCAACGGCTATTTTTTGGGCTGTTTCGTTGTCACTTACCATGAGCCCTTTCATATGTGATAAGTCACATTCATTATTAATTTCTACACCGTCATCTTTGTCACGTTCTGTATCAATATTTAACTTCATGGTAAACCAGAATGTGGAACCTACGCCAACAGTACTTTTTACTCCGAGTTCGCCATGCATCATATGCGCAAGCTCTTTACAAATGGATAACCCAAGGCCGGTGCCGCCAAATTTACGGGTAGTAGAGCCATCAGCCTGATCAAACTTGTTAAAAATAATCCTCTGCTTGTTTTCAGGAATTCCTACCCCCGTATCTTCTACTTTTACATAGAACAATGCATTATTGTCATATATTTCCTTTGCCTCAATACTAATCAATACATGGCCTTTGTCGGTAAATTTAAGAGCATTACTCGTCAAATTCAGGAGGACTTGTCGTATGCGTCCCGAATCTCCCATGACATAACGCGGTGTGCCGGGAACATAGCGAAGCAGCATTTCAACTTCTTTTATCTGTGCTTTAACTGACATAAAGTCTGACACTTCATCCACTAATTCTTTCATGTCAAATGGAATAATTTCGAGATCAAGTTTACCAGCTTCAATTTTAGATAAGTCTAAAATATCATTTATTAACTGCAATAGACTATGGGCGGAGTGAATCACTGTCTGAGCATAATTGAGTTGTTCTGGATTGAGTTTGGTATCTAACAAGAGATTTGTCATGCCAATAACCCCATTCATTGGTGTGCGGATTTCATGGCTCATGTTAGCAAGGAATTCTGATTTCAGACGAGTTGATTCCTCTGCTTGTTCTTTAGATTTACGCAATTCTTCTGCCTGCAACTTGAGTGCGGTCGTTCGCTCTGAAACTTTTAATTCAAGATTTTCATTTAGCTCTTTAAGCGTTTTTGCATCTTCTTCAGATTTATCCAGCATGGTATTAAGTGAGGTGGCAACCAGTCCGATTTCATCATCATATTTGCGTTCTGCATACATCGTTTTGTTGCCTCTTGCTCGTTCGTTCATCGTACTAACAACAGATGATATGGGGGCAAATATATATCGATGCAAAACAAAATATATAGCAAGGACAATCAGCAAAATCCCAGACATTATTACACTGGTAAACCATATTATATTTATTTTGGCTTGCCTTATCGCATCACTGATATTGATCTGGATAGCGATGATGCCAGGTTTGCGGTTTAATGATTTGCCGGTATTTGATGTCTCTGTAAGTATGATAGGTAACGAATAAGTAAAAATTCCCTCTTGTGTATCGATCATAGATGAAATTATATTTTTATCGGCTGAATTCAGTATAGCTTTTTTCAACGCATGGTTTGTTAGATCGTTTGCGTTCAAGTCTCGCCAAGCGCGTTTTGTACTGGCAAATATTTCTAACGAATCTCCACGTACAGCAACAATATTTTTTATGTCTCGACTCGCTGCCATTGCTCCGACAGTGTAGGAAAGGGTATTTAAACTTGATTCAGAGCGGGAGGAATATTCCAAAACTTCGGCAACCGAATGTGCTCTTTGTGTAACGTATGACACGAGTTCCTTTTCAAATTCTTGATGTATAAAAAAGATCGTACCCGTTGATATTAAAAGCCCAACGATCGTTGTCGGCAACAAAATTTTTCTATTTATAGAGTCAGATTTTTTTTTATCGTCTCTCAACATAATTTAGTCCATAGAGAGTATAATATTTTCATGAATGAATGATTTTGGTTTTTGAGTATTTTTAAGCTGTTCTTTGCTGAATATTATATTCATAATTCGTTCTGCAGTTTTATTTAGAGATTGCCTTCTAAATATATCTTTTTGTTCGTTTATCGTGGGTATCACTAAATCTGAGAGTGCATTTTCAAATTCTTTCGAAGTCATGCCTTCGTGAACAGCCATTAGAGTATAGGATTCCTGTGGGTGACTTTTGCTATAATCCAATGCTTTGTTCCACCCGCTGACCAATCCTCGTACCACATCAGCGTGATTGTCCAGTAAATCATCTGATACAGCAAATACATCAACAATTTCTTCAGGGATTTTAGTGCTGTCAAAAATTATATTTGCCGAAACAGATCTCATGACTTCCACGCTAAAAGGTGGAAAGCATACGAAGCCATCTACAGTGCCTTTATTCATGGCCTTCACTCCCGATGATAAGTCCATATTTATGACTTCAATATCCTCAATAACCATACCTGAAAGTTTTAATGCCCGGTTAATCATATAAATACCGAGGCCTGTGTCTTCAACGGCAACCTTTTTGCCACGCAGATCCTGCATGCTTTTTATATATTTTTGCCCAAGGATAACATCCCCACCATAAGAATAATCAAGAATAGAAACTACCCTCATTTTAGTCTTCCAATTAACATTGTTATCAATAAGTTCAGTAAGTGTAATGCCCAAAGCAGAGATTTGTCCATTTTCAAGGGCTGTGAACTGATTTATTGAACTGGATTGTTCGATAATCTCTACATCCAAACCTTCTTCTGCATAGAATCCTTTTTCCTGTGCGAGATGGATTAGATCGTATCCCGGCCATGGTATTACACCAATTCGAACCTTAAATTTTTCGGGTTCTTTATGTCTCGAAAATTGCGCGTAAAATATTGCGCCAACCGCGATAGCTATGATTGGTATTATTAATTTTTTCATGGTTTCCTAATAGTTTTATTATGTGTTAAACTGCAAAGACAATCTTGATATATTGACGGTTGACGTATTATAAATTGTGTCTATCTGGGAACGGTGAAACGTATTGTAACCATTCCTGTTATTGGTGTCGTTTTTTACTCAGACAAGTATTTCTAAGTTACCTTTATTCTTCCAATTTTACACGATATGGCAATTTCTGTACAGACATTAACATGCATTCCTGTCGATGATGCACAGTTACATTGTGTTTTGGCGAAATCAACTGCGGCGAACCATGTTTTTTCAAATGTTGAAAGATACTGAATGCAGTTACTTAGTTTAAGGTTTTGAGTAATCCGCGCATAAACTATTCCAAGGCAAGAAATCAGTATAAAACCTGCGTAGCATTAAAAAATTGAGTTTAGCCTGATTAATTCATGCGGTTTCGTTACGAGAGTGCTTAGCTCGCTTTAGATCAATGAGTTATGGAGGTTCCGAAGGCGAAGGAATAGTAAACTATTTCCAGTATTCAGCTTCTTCATAACTCGCTTAAATGAAGTGAGATATGTGCTCGCAATAGAAGCCGGATGAATTAATCAGGTTAGGTAAATCCCCAAATTTTTTTAGATTTTATGATTTTTTCAGATATTCATTTATACAGTTGGCAGAAAGTTAGCCCGGTTTTCTCACAAACTTTGTGATGAGAAAGCTTAGATTGCCTAAAAAATTAGTTGCGGTAGGTGAAATTCTGATTAGTTGCGACTTTAATCCAATATCCATTGCCCGGCTTTAAGCATAAAAGAGTATTGATGCTGTCGTCACTATTTGGGACAAAGGATTTATTCTCACCATAAACGAATTGAAGATTGGAACTTGCGAGATCATTTTCATTTATTAGATCCTTTAATGCGGTACGAATCGATGAACCTTGTTGACGTATATATCCGACATTATTCCAACCTGATTTTAGGGACAGGGTACTGGTCGAATCGATAGGACTGACATTGTCAAGAAGCAATATTGAGTTTTTACTTACTTCAACCCAATAACCTCTACCGTTTTCCAGTGACGTTAATGTACTCATGGCGGAGGGGATAGAAGGATCAAAACTCGTGTCATCACCAATCACGCGTTTTAAAGCATCTTGAGTCATTAGACTGCTAAACATATTTGCCACTGACTGATCTGTATGAAATACATTAAATGAGATAAAATTCCAGCCACGATGTAAGATCTTTTTAAACCTAAAAATATGGCTATCAGTTCTGTTAATAAACTCCTTTATATTCGAAATTCCGTTATTATTATTGTCGTCGTATGTGCCCGAATTTAAGTTGCCAAAATTAGTAATTTCCCAAAAATCAGCTAAGTGATCATTGTCGTCATCGATAAAACGAACGATTGCGTGATCAATTTGAAAGGAATATGTCGTGTTATCATTTTCCGATGTTTGCGGTTGAAGGTCGGCACTATATGCTGCACTGAAACTTGCCAATGGAGCCCAAATATTAAGATAAAGATGCATCGGATCACTGGGAATAACTGAATTTTCAGTATAAATCAAGCCGTCGTTTATGTACCATTCAATTCTATCTTCATACCATTTTATTAAGAACTTATTCGAGTTAAATGCGTTAAATCCTGAAATAGAAGGAAAATTCTCTGCTTTTGTTGCAGCTGTTTCGCCAACAGATTTGTCAAAATCGTTCCATGAGACCAGTTGAACTTTCTCATTGTTGTTGTCATCATTTATCCAGTTTGACAGTAATTCAAAATTAATTTTGTCTGATGTCAAATCATCATTAGTAACAAAAGGAAATATCGCAGCGACTAATCCATTTGCCATAGGATCATCTACGTCTAACACAATTTCAAATTCGTATAAATTTGCTCTTGAAAATTTTTTGTCTGTATGAACTTGAGTTCCGCTGAACACGTTTCCTGCATTTTTAGGATTATACGTATGAAATTCAAAGGTAGCTTTACCGTTTCCTATGAGTGGTCGTTTCCCCAGTTGAGTCCTTCCCAGTGTATTCGAATCGACAGACCAATCGGCGCAACTTAAGGAATTACCCGAAAAATTATCACGAAAAGACAAGGTGAAACTGTCAACGAATTGGACAAAACTTTGAATATCAATACCAATTTTGTCGCCATGATTCGATTCAAGTTGATCCGCATTTTGGAGCATCGTCTTTATATCTGGCCATGTGGAAATATTCAAGCCTATGTCAGCTTCTAATGCTACTCTTGCTTTCGCCGGGTACCTTGATATTTCCCACGCAATGCCACTTTCTATCCCCGACAATGACCGTTCAAATGCCATTAGGGTAATACCGTTCAGAATTCCACTTGTTCCTAATAAATCATCAAACCATTGATTCCGTTCTGTATCATCATTCCATGCGATATTTGCAGAGGTATCGAACCATACCGGAAAATCTGCAAATATTGGGATATTCAAAGCATTGTTATCAATTAAAAATTGTCGCACATCCTGAAATGTTGTTCGAAGATCGAACAGTAAGGATTTATCGATTCCTGTGCCCCATTCAGGAAGACGATGAGGTTCAAGATCGAAATGAATTCCCTTGAAGTGTTCATCTGCATTGTCTCTTCCCGCATTAAAATTGAGAAATCGATCTCTAATCTTATCTTTCATGTTGGTGCGATTTATAGGTCGAATCCAAGTTTCTTCAGAAAACAAAATAAAACTTTCAATGCCATTATTTGCCAATTTAGTGTTCCATGCTGCAATTACAGTTGCATCACTCACAGGGCGATTTTGATAAGAACCGTATACATTACTTATTCCAAATTCTTTGAATAGAGCAATTGCTTCATTTTCCCTAGCGGTATTGCCAACAATGGCAATTGCCCCAT
Organism: Verrucomicrobiota bacterium; assembly: GCA_021772675.1. Taxonomy (GTDB): domain Bacteria; phylum Verrucomicrobiota; class Lentisphaeria; order JABSQK01; family JAJFLO01; genus JAJFLO01. Next base: position 6,930 of record JAJFLO010000058.1, read on the forward strand.
ATTCCTTGCCACTTTCTCCCCAAAACCACGTTCCCCGGTTTGTAGATTCTCCTATTACCGGAAGACATAGTACCAGGAGGAAGGCCGTAAACGTTATGGATTGTTTAGTTTTATGCATCTGTATGTTCAGAGTTTCTAACTATTTTTGATAAAGTAAATTTTGGTTAACCCGCATTTCTCACAAAGCATCTAGTATGAGGCTAAGTCCTCTCGTTACGAAGTTCGTAAGAAAAGCGGGCGAGTTCGATTTCGAGTACTATACTCTAGCAGTCTGTCGGACTTTGGAAGAATCTACTGCGAAAACCGCATTCTTGGCGCATTTTAGTCCAAATTATCGTCGAATATCGCAATATATTCCTCAAATTTGGACAAAAATTCTCTCAATTTGACGATTTTCTCGCAACGATTTCCAAAGTCCGACAGACTGCTAGCTAATACGCATGAGCTATCGTAAGCATTACATGTGAGATGATGAATTTACAAATTATGCAGAAGTGAAACCATTTTTATCACAGCGTTGTCTAACCTGAATAATTCATCAGTATTCTGCTGCGAGCCCTAATCTCTGCTCAAATAAGCTGATTAACTCAATTTTTCATCTCAGTGAATGAAAATTCACTTTCATTGCTAAAGTTTATGCATAATGCAGGCTAATCTATTTTGAATAAATTAGTGTAACCATCCCCAAATCCTAAAATTATGATCATCGATGAAATTACAAACAAAATTATTGACGACTCAATAAATGGAGATGTTGACGCCTTTGAGACGATTTATCAAGCATTCTCTAGCTTTGTCTATAACGTCAGTCTTCGAGTCACAAACAATTCTGAAGATGCCAGGGAAATTACACAGGACGTCTTTGTTACATTACATCAAAAGTTGGCGGATTTCCGTTCTCACTCCTCAATTAAAACATGGATCTATCGAATCACGGTCAATAAATCAATAAATTTGGTGAAGAAAGAGGTCAACCTCAAAGAACGGAATCAAAAATATTGTGATCGGGGTGATGAGCCGAAATCAAATAATAACGTTCTTGATTTTATTAACAAAGAACATCGAGATACAATTCTATCGCAAATTTTGGAATCATTAACGGTAAATCAGCGAGTTTGCATGGTTTTAAAACACATCGAGGAAATGACCTGTAACGAAATAGCAGATGTCTTGAAAACTAATGTTAACACGGTTAAAACCCGATTAAAGCGAGCACGTGAACACATATTAGCACAAAGGGTTGAGTCTAAAAAGGAGGCAATAACCAATGAAATGTGATCAAATTAGAACAGCGATTTTAACAGACTATTTAGATAATGAGTCAAGTCAGGCTCAATTGGAGGAAATAAAGGTTCACACTGAAACATGCTGCGCTTGTAAAAATTATCTTGATAGTCTTGATACAGCAATCAAATACCCATTTTCTAACGCGGCAAACGAAATGGTGCCCGAAGGTATTTGGGAAAACGTAAAACAGTCAATAACATCAAGAAACATGGGCTCTGCCTTAGCTCCAGAACCAAAATTATTATTTAGGGAAAAAAGCCAACTGTATCGATTTCTTGGGATCGCAGCCTCTTTATTCGTGGTAGGGGGGATGGCGCTGGTGTTTCACTCTCAAAAGGAGAATCGGCCAATGGACGCTAAGCTAACAGTGTCTCAACAAAATGAGGCACTGGTTTTTTTGACGGATGAATATATGGATTTTACCAGTGACGAATCGAATGATGAAGAATTTTATGAGGATGAAGGTTATCTATGAATCTTTTTCAAGTTTTTTGATCCTCCTCCCGGAAGAAACCTGTGAACCGTGATCGGATACAGTATGTTCAGCGGTTGAATACCTGTAAAACCTGAAAAAACAACTCTATAAGACGGTTTAATGTTCTTAGCTTTTAGCCACTGAACCCGGTGAACGGTTACCAAACATCAAGCATTTTTTCAGTCTTATGGGATAAGTGAAACCATTTTTTTGTGAGCTTTGTCTAATTGTAAACTTAAACGGAGATGAATCAAATGAATAAAATAAAATCGATTATAGTTGTCGCAATTCTAACTATCGTTTCTTCACTATTTGGCGCGGATGATGATCTGCCGTGCAAACCAGGAAAAATGTTGCAGGGTCATAATATCGAACAGCATTTGGCGGAGTTAAGAAATACGCTAGAATTAACCGATGAACAGTATCAACTACTTTTGGCGCATAAAAGGAAATCAAGAAAGGCGATGGGTGAAATTAGAACTGAATTTCGCCAAAAAAAATCTGAGATAATAAATGAGATACAGCAGAATACGTTGAATATGAATAAAATTAATTTGCTTCATATTGAAGCGAAAGCGTTAAAAATAAAGATGTTAGACTACCGGCTTGAGAAAATGTTAAACGTTAGGAAGATCTTGTCACCGAATCAATTTAAACGGATGCATGAGTTTATGAAAGAGAAACGTAGAAATCGCAGAGAAAAACAGTGAGTCGTAAAGACGATAGATATGTATAACAAACAACTAGCCTGATTCATTCATGCGATTCGTCGCGAGAGCACTTAACTCGCTCATAATAAATTGAGTTAATCGGCTTATTTGAGCAGAGATTAGGGCTCGCAGCAGAATACTGATGAACTATTCAGGCTAGTAAACCAAACAAGGAGAATGGCAGATGAAAGAAAAATTTAAGATACTAACCGTAATCACAATTATAGGATTGACATTCATATCCACAGCAATTGCAGAACATTGCCAGAGCGACAATAAATCTAAACGTGGTGGCCGACATGGTAACTTCGAGCAAAAATTAATGCACAAGGTCAAAATGTGCATGTTATTTAAGGATGAGTTGAAATTAAGTAATATTCAGCAAGATAAACTCAAAACTTTGAAAGTTGCGCTTAAAAAGGATTCGATTAAGAAACAGGCCAAAATCGAGGAGTTAAAAATTGATATAAAATCATTGCTTCACGAAGACAATTTTGACATTAACGAGGTTAATGGCCTAATCGATAGTAAATACGAAATAAAGAAGGCAAAGACAAAATTCGTTGTCGATTCAATAGCTCAATTCAATCACATATTAAAAAATGATCAATTAGACGAGTTGGAGAATATAATTCACGATCATGTGAAACAGTTCATGGACGAAGGATCGCATCCTCGGTTCTGGAGAAGATAATATATTGGAAGCAGTAGTTTTTTTGACATTCCTTCGTCATTCCAGGCAATCGTTTTACAAAAAGATGTTGAACACCTGATGGCAGTCGGAATACACCATTATCAAATGCCGTAAACGGGTGAAAAAGCATCAAGAATCAAGTACTTAATCAACAAACGACACCTAACCTGGATTATGCATAAACTTTCTATTGCGAGTCGTTATATCACATAATATCAACGAGTTCTAAAGATTTTTTTGGTTCGAAATAGTTCACTATTCCTGCACGCAAACGATAACCATAACTCATTAATTTCACGCAACTTAATAACTCTCATCATAAAACGTTATGAATAATCCAGGCTAAAAACTAAACAAAATAGAGGAAAGATCATCATGAAATCATTTAGAAAACTAATTGTAATAGCGTTGTTTGTATCGTCAGGATCATTATTTGCAGCCAATGAATACTATGATGGTTGTGCACCCAAACGATCACATTATAACAAACATCATTATAAAAATCGTCACGACAAAAAACATCATTATGAGAAACGTCATCACAAGCGCAAGAATGTGGTCGTTAAGAGAAAATATAGAAACCGTAGATCACAGGAACATTCCCATAGTTATCATCATAAACCTATCCCCAGATTTAGGTATGACTCATGTTATGGTTGGACTTTAATTTTCTGAATTCTCTAAAGAGCCTCTTGCAAAAGTCTATTTTAGCCGCGTTGCGAGCGCATGTTCGTTAGGTTTGTTAGATGTTCAATTACGTGCATACCAAAAAGTATGTACTAATTTATCATCTGACAAAAATGACGATCATCCGTCGCAACCCTCTGGGCGACAATCTCTTTTGGCTCACAGTCAATTTTGAAAAGTGGGTACGATGCGTATGCATCGCACGCAACTTCTCAAAATCACCTGTGCATCCAAAATAGAATATCGCGCGGCCAAATATACTTTTGCAAGAAGCTCTAAAATTATACTAATTAAAAAGGAAATGACGTGATATACGTTCTCATAGTAGATGCTTGGTGAGAAGTGCGGGTTAGAAGTGGAACGCGCAGCGACTGCATGTTAAACATCAGACTATATTCGAATCATCTCGCTAAAAAAAATGGATCATTAATTGTGAAGCTAAATAAAAAAATCGTATTAATTATGTTGATCATATCTTCGGGTTTGCTCGTATCATCCTGTGCTACCTATGATAATCATGCCCGTGGTCTCCATAGCAAACACCAACATAATCGGATTCATCGACGCGCACATCGAAAAGTGAATCGTCACAAATCTAAGGTAGTAATAATCAATCATAATCACATCCATACCACATCGTGTGGTCATTACCACCATCATAATAAATGGTATTATCTAGGAAATCACACGCATGCCTTTGGATGCGGCCATCGTTTTGTTAGCGGAATATGGGTAAAAGAACGTGAGTAGGCAACAAGGTCCAGAAGTCGCTAGCAGTCTGTCAGACTTTGGAAATCGTCGCGAGAAAATCGTCAAATTGAGAATATTTTTGTCCTAATTTGAGGAACATATTGCGATATTTAACGATAATTTGAACAAAAATGGGCCAAGAATGCGAATTTCGCAGTAGATTCCTCCAAAGTCCGACAGACTGCTAGATAAGCTCGGCGTAAATCCTTCGGTGGTGCATTGTCTGTACTGGATGAAGTTGTACCTTCGGACGGTGAGCGGGGGTACCGAGGTACTTCCCGATCCTCAGAAGGTGTAAATCCGCCTGTACAGCCAACCTGAAAGGCGGGTATTTCTTGCGGATTTTCGTTCGCGTGGAAGACGACGATCCTCTGATCGACTTACTTTCATTCGAACAAAAATCCATCAAGTACTGCTCCGTGCACACCCGAAGGACTTACGCCGAGCTTATCTAGTTTGTTCGTTATCGTTTTTATTTGTGGACAGTCCCTAACCTGCATTATGCATAAACTTTTTATATAACCGTTCACGGGTTTCAGGTGTCAGTGACAAGGCAGGTAAAAAGCCGACAACGATTCATCGTTTCGAGAATATACCGTACGCGATCAGGTTTTCGACAAGTTTTGACAAAATTTTTGCCTGGAATGACAACCCCGCCTACAAAGGGGGATCGAAAAAACACTACTGCTTGTAGTATAATAAGTCGTGAGAATAGACCTCAGTACCAATCAGAACCAATACGAAATAGTTTAAAATACATTTTAATTCGCAGCGAAAATGCTGAAATCTGAAATCTGAAATCTGAAATCTGAAACCTGAAACCCTGAAACCTGAAACCTGAAACCTGAAACCTGAAACCCGAAACCTGAAACCCGAAACCCGAAACCAAAACATCGTGAACGGTTATCTTTTATTACGAGTCACCATATCACATAATCTCAATGAATTACACCATTATCCGAGTTCGAAATAGTTTCCACCACAGCGGATTTTCAACACTATTCCTGTACGTGGATAAATGCCATAATTCATTGACCCTAAGCAATCTTTCGACTCTCATTGCTAAAGTTTATGCATAATGCAGGCTAACCCTGATTTCTCACCACAAAGTTTGTGACAAAACCGGGCCAACAAAGAGGAAAACCTAAAATGAAAAATCAATTACGCAGTTTAAAAATGGTTGATGATCGTTACATGAAGCTTCTTCTAATAGGATTATCTATTTTTATTTCGACTGTGAACAAGGGAGCTGCAGCGATTTTTCTGGATGGCGAGGAATGGCCAAAAGAATTCAAAATAGACGAGAATACATTTATTGTTTACCAGCCGGAATTGGAATCTTACGAAAACAATCAAATAGAGGCACGATCCGCGATTTCCGTTAGGCGGGCAAAGAAAGAACCGATTTTCGGGATTATGTGGTTTACTGGAAATGTAGAAATAAATTCTGAAATTGAGCAAGTATTTTATTCAAATCTTAAGGTAGAGTATCTAAGATTTCCCGAAATGGATGATGAGAATCTTGAATTATTAGAATTCAGCTTAAAGACAACTCTCTCGACAAAGCGATTTACCGTTTCTAAGGGTCGATTTGACAAAGATCTGAATGATATATCAACTCATATATCCACACAAAATCAATTGCAGACAATCGGCCCGTATATTTATTACATGGAGCAATCATCAGTATTAGTTTTGATTGATGGTGAACCTATATTGAAGAAAATTGAAGGCACTTTTTATAAATATATAGTCAATACACCTTATTTTATCATATTCGATCCTGCTGAAAATCATTATTATCTAAAAGGGGGAAAGTGGTGGTATAAATCAAAAAATCTAATCGACTCGTGGACTTTGATCAATACGCCGCCTAAAGAAATTAGAATGCTGGCAAAAAAAGCATTTTCTGGTGATTCCGCAGACACGGATAATACGATTGCTGATATGACGTCTCCACCAAAGGTCATCGTTAGTACAATACCAGCTGAACTAATTGTCACAAACGGAACTGCATCATTAACACCCGTAACGGGCACAAACCTGTTATATGTCGATAATTCAGAAAATGATATCCTGTTAGATATCAAATCTCAACGCTATTATGTACTTATATCTGGTCGCTGGTATTCAGCCAAATCTTTGACGGATAATAATTGGACGTTTGTTTCACCAGAAAAATTGCCAGTTGAATTTTTAAAATTACCGGATGATTCGCCAGTGGCCAGTGTTCGCACCAATATTGCAGGTACTCCAGAAGCAAAAGAAGCTGTCTTGAATAACTCCGTTCCCAGAACGACAAAGGTTAAGCGTAAATTTGCATCATTGAATGTGAAATTTGATGGAGAGCCGGAGTTTGAACAGGTTGACAATACCGGGGTTGCTTATGCTGTGAACAGTGAAAAAGTGGTTCTTAAGATAAACGGGCATTATTATTGTGTGGATAATGGGATATGGTATGATTCCTATCATCCTGATGGTGCTTGGCATGTAAGCACAGTTGTACCCGATGAGATTCAGGACATTCCGCCTTCATCTCCAGTTCATTATGTCAAGTATGTCTATATTTATGATTACACTCCATCCCATGTTTATGTCGGTTACACCCCAGGTTATCACGGATCATACGAGTATTACGGTACCGTGGTTTATGGAAGTGGTTGTTATTACCGTCCCTGGCACCGTCGATATTATTTTCCACGGCCGTTAACGTACGGATTTGGCGCTCATTATAATGTATATTCAGGCTGGGGATTTTCTGTCGGAGTATCCTATGGTTGGCTCGCATTTTCCTGGCGTAATCACCGGTACGGATATTGGGGCCCATCTGGCTATAATTACGGATATAGGCATGGCTACTATCATCGTGATCGACATAGTTATTACAGAGGATATAGAAATGGTCATCGTCATGGATACAGCGGCGGTCGTGTTTCCAATTATCGTTCAAAGTTTAGGCACCATAATAACCATCACGTTTCTTACAAAAAACATAAATTTGGAAAAAAACATAACACTCATGGCCATCGTTTTAACAATCGAAAAAAACATATCAATTCATGGCATATCAAAAGACCTTACTATGGGCATCAAAAACGATCAAATTTTACCATAAATAATCGGCATACGGCGCATGACCAATTCCGAGCCAATAGTAAACGTAACGGACGTTTGCAACAAAAACATGATAGTGTAGGTCGTCGAACGACATCGAGTTGGCGAAACCAGAAAACAAACAGATCAAATCGACTCTCAGGCAAGACCCATCATTATAGGCGCAACTCTATCCCAAATAAAAAATATCGAATGGAACGTCCACGACGGGAGTTTTCTAGTCGGCGCAGTGAATTTAATAAATCTACTCAGTTAAAGCGTAAAGATAGAAACATCAATGCATCCCGACCTCAAAGTCAGAATCGTGCTTCTAAACGTCGCCAACATTATTCCAAATCTAACAAAAATCAATCATTTCATCGGTCTTCCAAATCTAGTGGTCGGCGCAGTCGCTGAGGGGTTGCGCAAAAATTAGTAGGTATTTCCGAGCATAATTGTAACGCTGAATTATTCGCACCCAGATTTGGCTTCATTGACAAAGTAAAACCACAGGAATAGCTTGCGATTTTAGTTAGGAGACAGATTGTACACCTGCGGATTCACTCAATCGGATCGAAAAGCTTTAAACTAAATCTGAGCGCAAATAGGTTGAACTTATTTGTGGATAGTTCCTAACCTGATTAATTCATCCGGCTTCTACTGCGTGCGCATATCTCATTTCATATAAGCGAGTTATGAAGAACCAAAAGACTTGAAATAGTTCACAATTCCTTCACCTTCGGAACCTACATAACTCATTGATCAAAAGTAAGCCAAACACTCTCGTAACGAAGCCGCATGAATTAATCAGGCTATGCTAAAGCTAGTTCGCACGGATTTTCTTAGTGTTTTCAAGCTTCAGTAATTCAGATAGATGCTTTTAGGGGAGGGGGGTGAGTGGACCTTAAAAAAATCAACGTAATTAGTCGGTCACTTACTGGCTATCAATCGGAATTAGCCTGGATTATTCATGGAATTTTGTGATTGTAGTTGTTAAATTGCGTGAAATAAACAAGTTATGAGTATTATTCGCGTGCAGGAATAGTGAACTGTTTCGATCCCTTAGAACTTTATAACTCGTTGATATTATGTGATATAATGACTCGTAGTAGAAAGTTTATGAATAATCCAGGTTAGATTGCTACATAACTAATTAATTTCAAAATTGAGGAGAATCATATGAGTAATTTAGAGAATAAAAACATATTAAATGACCATACTGCGGTATCGGATAAAGATTGGATAAAGGCTCGTAAGGATCTCCTCAAAAAGGAAAAAAAATTTACTAGTCTCAGAGATGAGTTAAATCAACAAATTCGTGATATGCCCTGGAGAAGGGTTAGTAAGAGCTATGAGTTTAATTCTGAACTGGGCACCGAGTCATTAGGTGGACTGTTTGGTGATAAAAATCAGCTTATAATTGTCCATTTTATGTTTGATCCTGAATGGGAAGAAGGATGTAAATCCTGTTCATTAATGGCAGATCACTATAATCCATCACCGCTACACCTGGCTCGACGGGATGTGTCGTTTGTGGTTGTCTCGCGCGCGCAGCCTAATAAATTGCAGGAATTCAAGAAACGAATGGGGTGGAGTTTTAAATGGGTATCTTCTTTCGCTAGTAATTTTAATCGTGACTTCCAGGTTACATTTACCCCTGATGAATTGAAGCAGGGTGAAGTTACTTATAACTATAGATCGCAGAAGTTTCCAGTAACTGAAGGGCCGGGGATCAGTGTGTTTTATAAACGCCAAAATGGAGAGATTTTCCATACGTATTCAACCTATGCCCGTGGTCTTGATGCATTTATTGGCGTATACGAATTTCTGGATATTGTGCCAAAGGGAAGAGACGAGGAGAATCTGACTTATGGCATGGAATGGGTTCGTCATCATGATAAATATGATGATAAGACGTTTTTAGACCCATATAAAAAAGCATTGAATTCAGGTTCTGAATGTTGCGACTCAGAAAAATAGATCAATATCGCGAATTAAAATTCAGGCATCGCGAATGGGGAATTGTATATTTCCTCTTATTTGTTTTTTACCATTTTTCTTTCAAATATATTTTCTACAAGGCAATTTTTTGTTAGCTGTCTGTCGGACTTTGGACGAATCTACTGCGAAAACCGCATTCTTGGCGCATTTTTGTCCAAATTATCGTCGATCCCACGGGGCGCAATATATTCCTCAAATTTAGACAAAAATGCTCTCAATTTGACAATTTTCTCGCTACGACACCAAAGTCCGACAGACTGCTAGTCCCAAATGAATTTGTCATTACACATTTTCCTAATTCGAGGTAGGTAGATCGAAGTCAAACTATGATTGGAAAGTACCTGATTTTCAAACTGTTTATACTGAAACTTTTTTAATCGCAGTATGAAATCTGATGGTGTGTTCGATCATTTAATTGCTAAATTTTATGCACTGGATGCAGGTAGAATAATCCCTATCAAATTCAAGTTATTTGTGGTTTACTCGTTCGAATCAATATAGCACGTGCCCCATAATCATATCAGGCTAGAGGGTGTCAGTTAGCCCTGCTCGTTACCCACAAGTGCCGTTACAGAAAATGGCGAGCCGGATTTTCAGGCAGAAAATAATGGAGCAAGACGGGATGTCGACATCGAAAAGGTCTGGCAATCGCGGCTACCTGGCTTCGGTACTGCGTCCTGAAAAATAAAGAAAATAATCTTAATGTGCTTATTTTTAACATGTTACAATGAAATTCATATATCATCTCTTTGTCCATAACCCCATTTGTGGGTAAGGGGCAGAGTTAGCCTGCATTATTCAGGCTAAGTCCTCCCGTTGCGAAATTTGTGAGAAAATCGGGTTAATTACAGATCGTTCCTAATTCCAACAGGTTTAGAATCTATAAATCATTAACGGTCTATCCGACCTTAATGTTGTAATGAGGAAAAATCCTGGTCCCAAAATTGCGAAAATGCCATTCGCTGGTTGCCAAAGTAAATATCGAATGTCTTCGAATTTTTTGGTAAAGGGTTTCCCGTGGCCCCCAAAATCATATTTTGAGATCTGTCGGTTATTCCTCAACTTATAAATGATACTGATTGACAGGAATATTTAAATTGCAGTCAAAGAAGTGTTATTGACTGCAATCACCATTTTAGTGTCGAGTTTGTGAGCTGTAAAGTCGGAAGGATGTTTTACATGTATATTTGAAATAAGGAATTGCAGACTCAGATTATTGAGAATTAGCCCAAACTTAGTGGTGAGTAGGCTTAGCCTGATTAATTCATGCGATTCGTCGCGAGAGCACTTAACTCGCTCATAATAAATTGATTTGATAAAACTTCACAGTGAAAGTGGATTTTCATTCACTGAGATGTAAAATTGAGTTAATCGGCTTATTTGAGCAGAGATTAGGGCTCGCAGCAGAATACTGATGAATTATTCAGGTTAGATTGACTATATTTAATGGTTTGACGTAGACGAGCGGATGATTCTGCTGTCCAGCAGAAAGACACATTGAGTTCACTAGACACGTTAAGACTTTGAATTTAGGTGGTATACGCTTTTGCAACAAAAGTATTGTGGGAAATCCGGGTTTGTGCTGATTTTTACCATCTGCGATGGCGTTTTTTTTGATGTTAAAGGGAACATGTTGTCCTGATGCAATCGTTTCAATAAGTCTAAAATTGAGATTTTAATATGTTATTTATTAAAATTAAAGAATGGTTCCAGAGATGTATTTCGATTATTCTCTACATTGTCTTAGGTCTGATAATTTTGCCTACGGTTAGTATAGCGAATAACGACGACCTGAGCATGGATCAGCTAGCGGATTTGGACTTATTTGCACTATCGAATATTAAGGTCACCACAGTCTCTAGAAGCGCTGAAAAGCTCTCTTCGACTTCGGCTGCAGTGTATGTGATTACCAATGAAGATATTCGCCGTTCCGGCGTTACCAATATCCCGGAGGCCTTGCGTATGGCGCCGGGTGTTCAAGTCGCACAACTTGATGCGAATAAATGGGCGATCAGCATTCGGGGATTTAATAGTCTATTTGCGGATAAATTATTGGTTATGATTGATGGTCGAACTGTTTATAACCCATTGTTTTCGGGAGTTTATTGGGACGTTCAGGATGTGCTACTTGAGGATGTTGATCGGATAGAAGTTGTTCGCGGCCCCGGTGGGACGCTATGGGGAGCCAATGCTGTCAATGGTGTTATCAATATCATTACAAAAAACGCGGAAGACACCCAAGGTGGATTGATTGCTCTAGGTGGCGGTTCAGAGGAATCGGGTTCTAGTTCAATTCGCTATGGCGGCCGTTTGGGAGCGAATTCTCATTATCGCGTCTACACTAAATATTTTGACCGCAATGATTTTGTTGATGTCAAAGGGCAGGACACACATGATGAATGGGATATGTTCCAGTCGGGTTTTCGTATGGATTGGAATTTTGCAGAAGATGATTCTTTAATAATTCAGGGTGATTATTATGATGGAACGGCAGGCCAAAACGTCTCGGTCACGATACCAACGGTAATTGGTGCTACTTTTTTCCCCGATGAAGTCGATATCAGCGGAGGTAATTTTATGACCCGCTGGGAGCATCGATTTCCATCTGATTCAGATATTGCACTTCAGCTTTACTACGATCGAACTGAACGTCGATCTACTACGAACGAGGAAAACCGTGATACCCTGGACCTGGATTTTCAGTATCGGGTAAACGCCATCGAGCAACATAATATTATCTGGGGCCTTGGATATCGACAATCATCCAAAGTCTCTAAGGGTAGTTTTACCATTACATTTAATCCGTTGCGACGCAACACAGAACTTTTCAGTGGTTTTATTCACGATGATGTTGAGCTGATAAAGGATCGTCTTCATTTGATTGTAGGATCTAAATTTGAGCACAATGATTTTAGTGGATTCGAATATCAACCAAGTCTTCGACTAAAGTGGACACCAGATGAGCGGCGCACAATTTGGGGTGCTGTATCTCGCGCCGTTCAAACGCCATCAGAAGGGACATCTGATCTTAGGATCAATGCCGCAATGGTACCGGTATCTCCACCACCACCGGTAATTCTGGCACCGGTTAATCTAACAGGAAACAAGGACCTTGATTCACAGACTGCCATGGCATATGAGATCGGTTTTCGATCAGAACTATCGGATCGAATATCATTAGATTTTTCATTTTTTTATAATGAATATGATGACATTATTAATATAGAATTGGTGCCGGGTGGAATGGCGGTAATATTTGATAATATTCTTAACGGTGAGACGTATGGGGGCGAAGTCCTCGCTCGATTTAAAATTACTAATAGATGGCTGCTAACTGCAGGATATACTGGATTGCAGATGCAACTGCATCCAAATTCTTCTACATTGAACCAATCAATTGATGAAAGCATGGAGAGGGTGAATCCCCATAATCAAGTCCATTTACGATCAATTCATCAATTGCCTCATAATTTTGAGTTTGATACCATGGTGTATTTTGTCGACAACATTGATGTTTCGCCGCCCTTGATGTCTACTATTCATATTGCCAGCTACCTCCGTCTTGATATACGGCTTGGGTGGCGGCCGAAGGCAAATCTAGAGTTTAGTATCAGCGCCCAAAACATTCTTGACGACCAGCATGTGGAGTTTGTTGATTCCAGCAGCAGTGTCCAGGGAAGTAAAATTGAACGTAGCATCCATGCAAAGATTACCTGGAAGTTTTAATCCCATTTCTATTTAATCCATCAAATTTCAGAAATCAAAATAATGATCAAATTATTTCAATTGGTTCCGGACCTATATTGGGTAGTTGTTTACGCTTTTATGTTTCTTGTTGTCAGTACAAACGTAATGGCAACTCGTGCAGAAATAGATAAGCCAACGTTAGAATACAAGATAAAATCGACCTATTTATTTAATTTTATAAAATATGTTGAATGGCCTGAACGTCGTCTGAATTCCGCGCCTCAAAATTCATTGATCATCGGTGTTGTTGGTGAATGTCGTTTTGGTAATGCGCTTAATTTTTTTGCTGGCAAAACCGTAAAAGGCAAGTCTGTAGTAATCAAAAAAATTAATGATATGTATAAAATGGAGGAATGTCACATTCTGTTTTTCAGTTCATCCGAGAGTAAAAATATAAAACGATATATTCGGTTTTTAAAAAGTAAAGCGACACTTACAATCGGAGAATCTACTGGGTTTATTAATCAGGGCGGGATCATTGAGTTTGTAATTAATCAAGGAGTGGTAAATTTTAAGTTTAATTTAGATATTGCAAAAAAGGAAGGGTTTGTTGTCAGTTCAAAACTCCTCAAAATCGCAAAAGAAGTCAAAGGAAAATAGCATAGTGAAGAGTATATCTGAAAAAATATCTCATTTATCTCTGAAGAATAAAATGATTGCTATAATTATGGCAACTGTGGTTCCGGTATTGATGATTATATTTTTTGTACTTATTATATCGGCATCATTAAGCTTTAATAGGGGGATTAAAACTAAGTTAAAGACCCTTGGCGAAATTGTTGCAAACACGTCATTAGCAGCACTTGAGTTCGATGATCGGGTCGCCGCAGAGGAAACGTTGGACGCACTTAAAGCAGAAACGAATTTGACGCGTGCGTGTATTTATTTATCCCAAGAAGGAATTTTTGCCAAATATCCCCAAAATAGACCGGATGAACATTTTCCCAAAAACCCTGAATTTAGAGAAAGATTCGAAGGTTCACTGCAATATCTCACATTTTTTCATCCGTTTAAATATGGATACGATAAACGGGGAATGATTTATCTTCATTATAATCTAAAGGAATTGCATCATGAAATCTTAAATTTTGCTATTGATGCACTCGGTATATTGTCTTTATCAATTGTAATTGCATATGTTTTTTCAACCCGTTTGCAGTCGTATTTTGTCAAGCCGATCATGAATATTGTGCATGCGGCCAAAATTATCGGTGAACAAAAGGACTATTCAGTCCGAGTTAAAAAAATTAATGATGACGAATTGGGTGTATTGATTGATGGGTTTAACGAAATGCTCGGGCAAGTGTCAGACAGGGATAGAGCATTGCGGAATGTAAATAGGGAATTGGAAGAGCATAAAATAAGTCTTGAACAAAAGGTTGAAGAACGTACAAAACAATTGCAGCATGCGAAAGATGAAGCTGAAGCAGCTAATATTGCCAAGAGTGAATTTCTTGCAAATATGAGTCATGAATTACGGACACCACTCCATGCGATCCTGAGTTTCTCGTCCTTTGGAATCACTAAAATTGGCAGTGTCGATCAAGAAAAATTGCTTAACTATTTTAATAAAATCAAGATTAGTGGTAATAATTTGCTTGTTCTTGTAAATGATATTCTAGATTTGTCAAAACTTGAATCCACAAGTGTTGATTTAGATTTATCTGAAGTTAATCTTAATAGACTTGTTTCTTATATAATTGATGAGTTTCAGTCATTAATTTCTGAACAAAGAATTACGATACAGTTTAATGAGTGTAGCTCATTGCCCAAGGTCGTGCTTGATTCTGTTAAAATTTCTCAAGTGGTTAGAAATCTTTTAAGCAATGCGGTCAAATTTTCAGATCCAGGAAGCAATATACGGGTTGAGTTACTTAAAATCGATAGTCAGGTACAATTAGCCGTAGTGGATACGGGGCTCGGAATTCCTGAGGATGAATTGACGGAAGTCTTTGACAAGTTTATTCAATCGAGTAAAACTAAGACGGGGGCGGGAGGTACAGGGTTAGGGTTGGCAATTTGCCGTCAAATCATCACATTGCATGGTGGGCGAATCTGGGCCGAAAATAATTCGGGGAAAGGTGCCATATTTCGATTTGATATACCCATTGATCAAGTATAATAAACGCCGTTCCAATAACGATATATATACCGATAGCCATCAGGTTTTCGACAGGTTTCTGTAAAATTGTTGCCTGAAATGAATAACGAATGTCGAAACCTACTGCTTGCAGTACAGAATCGATTCAATCAGATATGGCTTAGCCGGATGAATTAATCAGGCTAGATCGCCATGACATGCAGGCTTTGAATTATTATATGTAGGTTATGGAGTCTCTCTTTGAGAGTTGCCATTGGCAGTCAGGGGATTTTTAATTGAACTTACAACGCAGAGTGCTTTGACACGGCTACAATAAATACGGATATAATCTCTAATGTTCTATATCCCTTTGATCTCTTTTGCGATTCTTAGCAGTTTTGAACTAAAAATAAAACCTTCCTTTTTGGCTATACTCAAATTGATCCTAAAATTTACCTTTGCACGACTAAGAAGAAATTCAATGATGCCACCCCGCTTTATAAATGTATCAGATTCACCTATGGTGAGAATTCCCTTACCTCTTACTAACTTTATAATCCGTTTTTCATTTTTTCTTTCCGACGAACTGACAAAAAGGATATGGCAGTTCTCTAGCTCATCTACATTCTTAAACTTTCTGATTACCACCGACCTGCCATTGATGGTTTTATCAGTGAAAAAATTAGTAGCTTCTCCAAACCGATCATCGCCAAGGATCGCAATGATAAATGAACCTTGAGAAATCGGATGAGATTGTTCAGGCCATTCGATATATTTTATAAAGTTTAGCAGATAGGTTGCTTTTATTTTATATTCCAGTGTTGGTACTCTCGTTTCGGAAGTAGCAGCGACTATATGTGTGCTAAAAATGAAAATAATACCAATAAGAGCGACGATCTGATACAATTTCGAAGTAATAAAAAGGATTTTAGTCATTATATAAATTTAACTCGCCGTCTGTTAGAAGTTCCAGGTAATTTTTCCATAGACACTGCGTTCAATTTCACTCGCCTCAAATCTGTTGCCGACGTCTAAAAATTCCAAATGCCGGTCATCAAAAATATTTTGCAGGCTGATACTAAACTCTAGTTTTGTCGTCGGTCTCCATCCGAGTCTCAAATCAAATCGGAAGTAGCTGGAAATATGAACAGTGGGCTGCATGAATTGTGTGATTTCGATTGTGTCGACAAAATAGGCCATCATATCAAACTTGAGGTTGTGAGGTAATTGATGGGTTGATCGTAAATGAAACTGATGATGAGGACTCTGTTTCTCAAAATCGTTATCGGCCGATTGGTTTAGCGTAGAAGAATTTGGATGTAATTGCATCTGCAACCCCGTATATCCTGTTGTTAACAACCAGTCGTTTCTGATCTTCCATCTGATCAGCAATTCTCCCCCATAAGTCTCGCCGTTAAGAATGTTATCAAGCATAACATTAATCCCACCCGGCACTCGTTCAACATTGATAATGTCATCATAAACATTATAAAATAGAGAAATATCCAATGACATTCGCCCTGATACTTCTGCCCGATAGCCCATCTCATACGCAGTAACTGTCTGTGAATCAATGTCTTTATTTCCAGAGGCAGAAATGGGAGCTAATGTAAAGGGTGGAGGTGGCGGAGAAACCGGAATCACAACTATGTTTGCACGCAAGTCTGTTTTGCCTTCTGAAGGTGTCTGCACGGCCCGGGAAACAGCAGTCCAAATAGTATTCCGCTCATCTGGAGTCCACAAAAAACGAAGGCTCGGTTGATATTCAGACCCGGAAAAATCATTATGTTCATATTTTGATCCAATAATCATCCGGAGACGTTTATTAACCAGATTGATATTGTCGTGAACAAAGCCGCTGAAAAGTTCGGTATTGCGTCGTAACGGATTAAATGTAATAGAAAAACTGCCTTTGGAGTCTTTTGATGACAACCGGTATCCCAGTCCCCAGGTGACTCTATGGCGCTCATAAGCGTTGAAATGGTACTGAAAATCCAGGTCTAATGTATCACGGGTTTCCTCAAAGATAATCGATCGCCGCTCAGTTCGATCATAGTAGAGTTGCAGAGCAAAATTGGATTCCGACGACACCTGGTGAACCCATCGGGTCATAAAATTACCTCCGATGATATCGACTTCCTCCGGGAAAAAAGTTGTACCTATAACTGTTGGCATTCTCTGCGATGTATTTTTACCGGCATCGCCATCATAATAATCTCCCTGTAGTGTTAAAGAATCCTCATCTGACGGACGCCAGTCCACACGAAAGCCCGTTCGGGCTACGTCCCATTCATCATCAGCATCATCACCATTGGCATCAACAAAGTCATTTCGATTAAAATATTTCGCATAAACACGATAATGACTATTGGTACTCAAACGGCCGCCATAACGAATTGCACCAGAACCCGATTCCTCTGAGCCACCTCCGACGCTGATTAAACCACCCTGAGTATCTTTGGCACTTTTTGTGATTATATTTATAACACCGTTTACCGCATTTGATCCCCACAGTGTGCCCCCTGGTCCACGAACGACTTCAATACGATCGATATCGTCGAGCAACACATCCTGAACATCCCAAAACACACCGGAAAACAACGGAGTATAGACCGTTCGACCATCGATCATAACCAATAATTTATCAGCAAATAAACTATTAAATCCCCGAGCGCTGATCACCCATTTATTCGCATTGATCTGCGCAACGTGAATGCCCGGCGCCATACGCAAAGCCTCTGGAATACTGGTAACACCAGATTGTCGGATATCATCGTTGGTGATCACATAAACTGCGGCTGCCGTCAACGAAAGCCTTTCGGCCTTTCTCGATACCGTGGTTATTTCAATATTTGACAATTCTATCAGATTCAATCCTGCTAGGTGAACCATACTAAAATCGTCATAATCCGCCAAATTGACAGTTGGTAAAATTGTCAGACAGAAAATAAAGCAGGGAATAACCATAAGGTAGTTCCGTACTTGATTTGAAATTTTAGTAAATAGCATAAGAAAAGCTTAGTTATAGAATTAATAGATGGATTGGAACATTTTCCTCAGCATGATCATCAGCAGAGATACCAATGATAAATGAGCCATAAGAAACAGAGGTTCGTGTCTGCCCAGGCCAATTGACATACTTTTTGAAATTAACTAGATAGGTTGCTTTTATTTTATATTCCAGTGTTGGTGGTCTCGTTTCTGAAGTAACCGCTATTCCAATTTGCAGTGGAAATCAAAATGATACCAGCAGAAATGATTATCCGTTTTAATATTGGAATATTTTGAAATAATTTTATCATTGCGGGATTTTTGATCCTGATTAAAAATTCCAGGTAATTTTTGCATGGATACGCCGCTCGATTTCACTCGACTGAATCAAGTTGCCGAAATGAATGAATTCCAAATGCTGATCGTCTAGAATGTTTTGCACACTGACACTAAACTCAAGATTGGTTGTCGGCCGCCATCCGAGCCTCATATCAAGACGAATGTAACTGGGGATATGAACGCTTGATTGTAAGGGGGGTGTAATATCAACATTGTCGACAAAATTTGCCAACACGTCAAACTCAAGATTATGAAGCAAATGATGAGTTGATCGCAATTGTAACTGGTGATGAGGATTTTCACGTTCAATACCCTGATCTCTCACAGGATCTGCTGTTAATGAATCTTGATGCACCTGCATCTGCAGTGCGGTATAACTCGCGGATATCAGCCAGTCATTGGTAACCTTAAATCGAGCCAAAATTTCTCCTCCATACGTCTCTGCATGAAAATTATTATTAAACACGGCACCACCAAATGGGCCAAACGGAAATTCAATTTCAATGATATCGTCATATTCATTATAAAATGCAGCAAGATCGATTGACAACCGTGTTGTTGCCTCTGATCGGTAACCGACTTCATACGCCGTGACCTTTTGAGAATCAAGATCATTTGTACCTGAAATAACAATCGGGACTAGTACAAAGGGCGGCGGCGGCGGAGTAACCGGAATCATCGCAGCATTAATACGCAAATCTGACGTTGCCTCAGATGGCGTCTGAATAGCTCGTGACACGGACGTCCAGATCGTATGCCGTTCATCAGGTGTCCATAACAGCCGAAGACTTGGCTGATATTCGAACCCACTAAAATCATTGTGCTCAAACTTTGATCCAATAATAAGACGAAGATGATCCTCAATCAGTGCCACATTATCATGAATAAAGCCGCTGAAAAGTTCAGAGTTGCGACGTAACGGATTAAACGTAAGTGTAAAACTGCCTTTTGAGTCTTTAGATGAGAGTCGATATCCCAATCCCCAAGTCATGTTATGTCGCTCAAATGCCTTAAATCGGTATTGAAAATCCAGGTCCACTGTATCGCGTATTTCCTCATTGGTAACTGACCGTCGTTCTGTTCGATCATAATAAAGCTGCAGCGCTAAATCTGATTCTGAGGACAAACGATGCTCCCACCGCGTCATGAGATTACCTCCCATAACATCAATTTCATCGGCAACAAAGGTCGCACCAATAATTGTTGGTATTGTAACTGATGCACGTTGTCCCGCCTTTCCATCATAATAATCTCCCTGAATCAGAAAGGAATCATTTTCTGACGGATCCCAGTCCAAACGAAAACCAAAACGGGACATATCCCATTCATCGTCGGCATCATCGCCATTGGCAATAACAAAATCATTCCGATTAAAATATTTGGCATAGGCACGATAATACATATCCGGGCCCAACCGACCACCATAGCGAACTGCACTGGAACCTGATTCCTCTGAACCGCCGCCGATACTGATCAAACCGCCCTGACTATCTTCCGCATTTTTTGTGATTACGTTTATGATGCCGTTCACCGCATTGGCACCCCATAAGGTTCCGCCGGGACCTCTGATCACTTCAATACGATCAATGTCCTCCATTAACACATCCTGAACATCCCAATAAACACCTGAAAATAATGGAGTATATACTGATCGCCCATCAATCATGACCAATAATTTATCAGCAAATAAATTGTTAAATCCTCTAATACTGATCGCCCATTTATTCGCATCGATTTGGGCGACCTGCACCCCCGGTGCCATACGCAAGGCCTCCGGTATACTCGTGACACCGGAACGGCGAATATCATCATTGGTAATTACATAAACCGCCGCTGAAGTTAAAGAGAGTTTTTCCGCCTTTCTCGACGCTGTAGTCACTTTAATATTCGATAGTGCAAATAAGTCTAATTCTGCTAGCATATCCATGCTCAGATCGCCACTTTCCGCTATGCTGACCGTTTGCGAAACTGTCAGGCAAAAAATAAAATAAGCGAAAATTTGAACGTATTTCTGTGATTGCTTAGCAACTTTAATAAATAACATATAAAAATCTCCATTTTGGAGTTATTGAATTAATTGTATACTACAAGAAGTAGATTTTTCGACATTCACTTTCACCACCTCTATCACCGATACTCAATCACAAAATCTTAAAAAATAGACAAACTATTTCCGCCACGGCGGACTGTGACCCTGTGTTTTTTATTCAATGGCATCGGCAAAACCTACGGCAAATTTGAACATGAAAATGATTAATTTTTTTTACTCAGTTACTGATATCTGAAGGAGCAATTTCCTTTTGCCTTATTTCTGGCAGGGAACATAACCTTTTAATGCTCATGTTTCAAAGAAGCGACTATCAAGGCCTCCGATTCTCGGTCTTGGTTAATAAATTAGGAAACTTGGGTTCCGGTGTTGCGGAGTTACATTACAAGTACTATCCACCGGCAGTGTAAACCGATCGAGCACTGGTGCTTTTTTTAAGCCCGCAAAGAAGCGTGGTTCCAGATGTCCGTGATTAATTCACTGGTGGCGCTGATATTGACAGCGACCCCGCAAAGAAGACTGCTAATTATCCTTCACCATCCGGGCCGGTATTTTTTTATTAACCCTGC
>JAJFLO010000571.1 GCA_021772675.1 Verrucomicrobiota bacterium
CTGGCCAAAATCCTCTTTATTGCCACCGAATTTATCAAACGGAACACTGAAATTTTAACCCTGATCAAGAAAGATCAGGATGAATTAGGCCTTAAGAATAAAAAGAAAAGTTTGCAAGACCAACGATACATTGATGAAAAAAATGAGCTCCAACCCGACTTTCCTCGGTTGAGTGCCAAATTCGCCAATAAATTCCCAAAATCGGTAATTTACCATGATGACGAAAAGCCACTAATTGATTTATATAAACAAGTTATGACTTTTTTAAATTTTGTCATTCGAAATGTAGTTACTATAAGTAATATTTTTTGTGTTGAGTTTCGAAAAATCGCATTTTACTGTAATTGTCGAGGTTTTGTAGTGATTCATTTACGTTTTTTCGACAATTTGAGAAAATTCCAGTGATTTTCAAAGACTTATTCTATTTGACGCCGGAAAAATCAACGACTTTGTAGTTACTTAAAATATCGTCGTTGATTACCAAGGACTTACAACTCAATCGGGGAAACTCGGGCTAATGGTCGTAAGCGATTTGAAGTTTCAGATAGTATATAAGAGACTGTTACGCATATCTAGCTTACCACAACGTCGCATAATCCGCCAGAATGTATAATTTCCCCTCAGCAAATTTCTGAGGGGAAATCGCGCCGTAATGAAATGGTTTAGTTTGAGTCAACGGTCAATCTCCTGTGCTTAACCTTCGGCTCATGATCAATAGTTGCTAAGAAATAGTGTGATGCGTAAAACGGAATACCGTTATCTCTCTCCTTTTCCCTTTTAAACTTTCAAGTGTAGCTCTGACAGCATACGCTTTTGGAGAATTCCGGCAATGCAAAGTAAATCATGTGGGATCAAGGCCTGTGTTGTCCCAATGCTGAAACTTCAGACAGTTGACTGATAATCTCTTCCATTTAGAACCTTGCTTGCAAAGGGAGATCGGGATGTTAGGTTTAAAATTACTTTGTCTCCGGATGGAAATCTGCATGTTTTCTCGATATGTATTTATCTTCCTCTATCGTTATATATTTGGAATTTTCATTTTTAATTGAACAAATGAAATAAATTGAAGTCATAACATTCTACATTTGTAATTTACATTCGTGTACCATATCCTAATTTGATTGTTTTTTGAATTACCAAAAGGCAAACCCTCAAGTAAGATTAATCGGAAAAGTTTATGAATAAACTGTTAAGTATTGTTACAATTTTTATTTATCTTGCTGCCTACCCGCATGCATACGGCAGTATTGTCTTATGTATCGGTGATGATGGGCATTCGGAGATTGAATTTGCTATCGGGAATCAATGTGCGGATATTTCCTATCCTGATTCGGCCGACCTACCTGATGCCACTATCCACGAAGATTCTACAATGACACTTTCGAGTGACCATTGCGGCGACTGCGAAGATATCCAAGTTTCATCAATCAATGCATCATCACCATCAACTAAATTAATCAGCCTGCAAAAAATTTCGACTGCAATTTCCAGTGTTTTTGTAGCAAGTAGTAATTTCATGAAATCCAGTTCGAAGGTCCCCTATTCAACATTCCATTCCAATTCTTTTCCTCCATTTCTCAAGAAAATAATCCTGCGTTTATAATATTATTTCATACCTATCCAATACTAAAATCGTGTCTTGAGTAACGTATAACTCTCATACAGCACGATTTTTAGTCAATGTTATCAATCCCCTCACACGTTTACTATCCAGGAGGATTTTATGGTATTGAAATACGCAACTCTTGTGTGTCTCATCGTACTTTCTCAATGCATTTTTGCAAATCAGCCTAATGATAGCCAAGATCAGTCAAGCATTGAAAATATTCAAGATACATCGTTCACCCTTAAAGAAGTTTACACTTTAGCGCTTAAGAATAATCCAGCAGTTGACGCTTTTGAAGCGAAATTGGCATTTGCTCAAGCGGAGTTACTTCAGGCTCGGGCCTGGCGTAATCCTGAATTTGAATCGAAACTCAATTTCAATTCTGAAGCTGATGACCTCGATTATGAAATAGAACTAACACAACCAATTCAACTGCCGAAAAAACGTAAACTTCATCGTCGTTCCGTTGCAATTAATCAAGCCCTTGTTGCGCACGAAAAATCATTATTTCAGATAAAACTATGGTCGGAGATATCCCAAGCTTACCGAAATGTAACCTTTCGTGATGCATTAGTTTTTCTTGCTAATGAAAACCTTGAACTAACAGATAGGATTGCGACCATTGTAAAAAAGCAGGTTAACGCAGGGGGAGCCAGACCCGTTGATCAAACCAAAGCAGGCATGGAGATTCTTAAGGCCAAAAAGAAAATTCAATCTGAGAAACGACGTCTTGCCACTGCAAAAAAAATGCTGATCGGCCTTAGCGGAGGGACGTTACCAGAGTCTTTCACATTAGTAGAGACGTTGTCAAGCGAATCATTTATGAACCATGCGATTAATGAAGATCAAATTGACGTGTCAATGCACCCCACAATACAACGCCTGATCGACCTAAAAAAACAAAAAGAGATAATTCTGGAAAAAGAGAAACTGTCACGATTCCCTAAAATTAGACCAGTAATTGGTTATGAACGGGAGGGGGACGATGACTTGTATATTGCCGGCATTGGGTTTGAACTTCCAATTTGGAATCAAAATAAAGGTGAAATTGCAAAATCTAAAGCGGAGATTCGTCATATTAGCGCAGAGATTGAAATTGAAACATTGGCCAAAGTACAGGATATAAAACTAGCATTAGAAGCATATGCTGGTACTCGTGAGCAAATTTTGACATTTCGGGATCTTCGATCCGCAGCCGATGAAA
Organism: Verrucomicrobiota bacterium; assembly: GCA_021772675.1. Classification (GTDB taxonomy): domain Bacteria; phylum Verrucomicrobiota; class Lentisphaeria; order JABSQK01; family JAJFLO01; genus JAJFLO01. The sequence goes on from JAJFLO010000571.1 coordinate 2,811, forward strand.
TATTTAAATTAGAGACCACGCTTAATGAACAGGGAAAGGTTGACCTAATTGCGCTGCTTGACGCAAAGCGGTCTTTATTGGAAACTGAATCTGAATATTTAGCAGCAATCTATGATGCATACACCGCAAAAGCCGGGCTTGATCAAGCCCTCGGCATTAAAGGAGATCAATGATGAAAAAACTATTCAACGGTAGATATATATTTATTTGTTTTTATTTGTCCATTTTTTTATTTATAAGCGGGATAGACAGAGGATTCGCTCAACATGACCATTCGGAACATGAGCACGATCATCAAGCGGATCATGAGGACCATGAAGATGATCATAGCGATCATGGTGATCACTCATCTCATGAAGAGGGACATTCTGATGAGGTTACTTTGGATGAAAATGCGATAAAGCTATTCGAATTATCCATTGAACCCGTCAGCAGGCAGAATCTATTTCTTAAAGTGTCAGCACCTGCAAGGGTTACCTTTAACATGGAAGCCATTGCCCATATCGAAACAACTGTAGCTGGAAGAGTAAAAGAAATTCACTATAAGACAGGCGACACGGTGAACGTCGGTGATGTGCTTCTGACGTTAGACAGTAAGGAACTTGGTATTGCACAAAGTGATTTTTTACAAAATTTAAGCCAAGTTGACATCGCCCAAATCACCCTTGATGTGTCGAAAATCGAGTATGAACGTGCAAAACGTCTTTTTCAGGAAAATGGCATTTCGCAAGCTGAATTTTTACAGGTGGAGGGTGAATATAAAATTGCTGAAGGGACAGTGATTTCCGCCCAATCTACATCAGCGGCATCGAAAAGCGCGCTTCTCCTTTATGGAATGACACCACCAGGTATTGAAAGACTAATAACGTCAAAGGAAGTTAATCCTGCTTATAAGATTTCATCACCGATTTTCGGCGAAATCATAGCACGCCATGTTTCAGTTGGAGAGGTCGTGGGGCCAGATGATGAAGCATTGATGACAATTGCAGACCTATCGAGTCTTTGGATCATTGCATCGGTACCAGATAGTAAATTGGGACTCTTAAAAATGGGAGCAAAAACAATTATTCGTTCGAACACGAATGGCAGCGTTCCTATTGAAGGCATGGTCGAGTACTTGGCCCCAGCCTTAGATGAACAAACTCGAACAGGACAGGTTAGAATAAAAGCCCCAAAACAATTGGAAGTTTTACGTCCAGGCGCATTTGTGCACGTAGAAATAATTTCGAATAATACCACCAGTGACACTATCCTGGCGGTACCCAAGTCTTCTGTTTTTGATATTGAAGGAGGACCCGCGGTATTCGTCGTAAGCGTTTCCGAAAAAAATACATTTATAAAGCGTGCGATTACCATTGGTCCTGTAGTTGACAACTATATCCCTGTCCTGTCTGGCCTTTCTGAAGGCGAATATATTGTAGCCAAGGGTGGTTTCATCCTCAAAGCTGAATTGGGCAAGGAAGGTGTCGCCCATGAACATTGATTCTGTCCGAGAATTCTCAGTGAAATCAAACGTTAACAGAAACCATTTAGGGTGTTTCAAACGTGCAGTGGTTAAACGCCTGAAAAATCAAAAAAGCTCATCGATTAAAAACAGTTTTACGTTTTATGGTTTTAACCATTAACCATTGAACCCCGTCGTATAACCTTTAACACAGGAATAGCCCAAAATGCTTGAAAGAATTCTTGAATTATCAGTCACTCACAGAATGCTTGTTGTTTTCTTTACAATTGGCATAGCTGTTATCGGTATAACAGCGACACGTAAACTTGCCATTGACGCTGTACCGGATATTACCAATAATCAGGTACAAATCAATACTGAATACCCGTCATTATCACCAGAGGAAATAGAAAAACAGATCACATTTCCCATCGAATTTTCATTGGCAGGCATTGGTGGCCTTGAGTACACTCGATCAATCTCTCGCAATGGTTTCTCTCAGGTTACAGCAGTATTTCAGGATGAGGTTAATATTTACTTTGCACGCCAACAGGTAACAGAACGTCTGACCCAGGCTCGTGAAAATTTGCCTGATGAAGCTGAGCCAAGAATGGGGCCTATCTCAACAGGCTTGGGTGAAGTATATATGTATATCGTCGAGTACGATCGTAAAAATGTCGAAGATATGACATTCCAGGATGGTCAAATCGGGTGGCAAAGTGATGGGGCTTATTTATCAGATGAAGGAGAAAAACTATCTTCTGATTTTGAAAAATCCAGTTATCTTCGAACCGTTCAAGACTGGATTATTTCGCCAAACTTGAGGACCGTTGAAGGGGTTGCAGGAGTTGACTCCATTGGTGGATTTGTTAAACAATATGTTGTCGAGCCCGACCCAATGAAATTAATTTCCCATGGTCTAACGTTTGATGATTTATTAAAAGTAATAAAGCAAAACAATCGCGCTATCGGTGCCAATTATATTGAAAATCGAGGCGAATCATTCGTCGTAAGATCTGATGGTCGCGTTAAGAGCATTCAGGAAATTGCAAAAATTATCGTTGGGTCGCATGTAGGAACACCTATTTATGTAAGCGATGTGGCTACCGTCGGGATCGGTAAAGAACTACGCACAGGTACGGCCAGTGAAAATGGTAATGAGGTAGTAGTTGGTACAGCATTAATGTTAATTGGCGGAAACAGCCAAAACGTTGCTTCCGCTGTTGATCAGCGACTTAAGCAAATAGGCAAAAGTTTACCGCCCGGCATTTCAATTAGAACGGTACTCGACCGTTCTAACCTGGTAGATGCGACCATCAAAACGATACAATCGAACCTAATTGAAGGTGCGGTGCTAGTTATTGTTATTCTTTTTATTTTTCTGAGTAATATGCGCGCGGCAATCATCACGGCACTGGCGATTCCTTTATCCATGTTAATCGCAGCCATGGGCATGGTCAAAACCGGAATAAGCGGCAATCTAATGAGTCTGGGTGCTATTGATTTTGGAATTATTGTTGACGGCGCCGTTATTATCGTGGAAAACTGTCTACGCATGCTTGCCGAAAAACAGCATGCAACCGGATCCATTCTTCCACTAAAAGAACGGTTAAAAACCGTGACGGCAGCCGCAAAACAAATGATCGGCCCTTCTGTATTTGGGCAAGCAATTATAATCACGGTTTATTTCCCAATTCTAACGTTATCGGGTGTTGAGGGAAAAATGTTTCATCCCATGGCAATGACTGTTATATTCGCTCTTCTCGGTGCGTTTATTCTATCTTTGACCTTCGTTCCTGCTGCTATTGCAATATGTGTAACTGGACGAGTTGCGGAAAAAGAAAACCTGATTGTGAGAACGGCGAAAAATATTTATAAACCATTATTGAAGCTAACGATTAGTTTACGCTGGCTTACCGTAACTATAGCAACGGTTATTTTTTTAATGTCGGTTTTATTGTTCCAGAGTCTTGGGCAAGTTTTTGTACCCAAACTCGATGAAGGAAATATTGCTCTTCACTCCCTGCGCATGACCAGTACCGGCATATCCAAATCGTCAGAACTTCAACTCCTGGTAGAAAAAACAATCGGCCAATTTCCAGAAGTTGACATTGTCTTTTCAAAAACCGGTACTGCCGAGGTTGCAACCGACCCGATGCCCCCGAATGTATCTGATGGTTTTGTTATACTTAAACCGAAAAATCAATGGCCGAACCCAAATGAAACAAAGGAAGAATTACGCGACAGAATTGAACAGGCCGTAAAAAAAATCCCAGGGCAGCAGTATGAATTTACACAACCAATCGAAATGCGTTTTAATGAACTAATTGCAGGTGTTCGTGGCGATTTAGTTGTCAAAATTTACGGTGATGACTTCGAAAAACTCTCGTCTGTTGCTCAAAAGATTGCCGCTGTTCTTGGGGAAATTTCAGGTGCAGCAGACATAAAACTTGAACAGACTGAAGGTCTACCATTTCTCAATATTAATGTCAATCGCAATATCATCATGCAGTATGGCCTTAACATCAGTGACGTTCAGGATGTTATTACAGTCGCGATTGGTGGTAAAGAAGCGGGTGTTGTCTATCAGGGAGATCGTCAGTTCGATATTCTCGTGCGCCTTCCAGAATGGTTACGGTCGGACCTTCAGTTTATAGAAAAGATTCCTGTTCCTCTGCCCCAACGTGAAGAGCTGCATACCACCGAAATGGACAATCTCAGAGTTAAAGGATTCAAAGACCAGCCGCCACAAGTAATCCCTTTAGGTGTGCTGGCTGACATTCAAACCAGTGTCGGCCCCAATCAGATCAGCCGTGAAAATGGTCGGCGCCGAACCTATGTGGCAGCGAATGTAAGGGGACGCGATCTTGGGTCATTTGTTGAAGAAGTAAAAGAAAAAATTGATGGAAAAGTAAATGTTCCACCTGGTTATTTCCTTGAATTCGGAGGACAATACGAAAACCTGGCACGAGCAAGAAGTCGACTTGCTATTGTAATCTCTGTCTGTTTTTTTCTGATCTTTCTGCTTCTATTCAGCAACTTCAATTCAGTCAAATACTCGTTGCTCGTGTTTACCGCGGTTCCATTGGCGCTAAGCGGTGGCGTTTTTTCATTATGGATTCGGGGTATGCCATTCTCTATTTCTGCTGCCGTCGGATTTATTGCGGTTTCCGGTGTTGCTGTTCTAAATGGTCTTGTCATGATCACCTATATCAATCAACTCAGAATTGAGGGGCATCAGCTTGAAAATGCAATTCAAAATGGCGCAATGACTCGATTGCGTCCAGTCATCATGACCGCGTTGGTTGCCTCGCTTGGTTTTCTGCCGATGGCATTATCAACCGGGCGAGGAGCAGAAGTTCAACAGCCATTAGCCACCGTAGTTATTGGCGGATTGATAAGCTCAACACTCCTTACACTTTTGGTTCTACCCGCACTCTATCGAATTTGGCATCGCAATGATGAAACATTCAACAATGAAATTCTCGATAGCAAAGCAAACCCGATTTTCTGACAAACTTTGTCGTGAGAAAGCTTAGCCCGGATTTCTCACAATACTTTTGTTACAAAAGCGTATATCACCTAAATTCAAAGTCTTAACTTACCTCGCGAACTCAATGTGTTTCGACACATTGTCATCTGCTCGTCTGCGTCAAACCATTGAATATAGGCAATCTAAATTTTCTCGCCACAAAGTTTGTCAGAAAATCGCAGCGATTCAGCGCATAATACATTTTTCAAGCAGTTTTAAATTTACTGTGGTCATTTGAGACATTACACCTACTACAATTCAAAAATGGTTGTTATCGCGAATTTGAATTGTCCGGTCGACGTTTACAATTT
>JAJFLO010000572.1 GCA_021772675.1 Verrucomicrobiota bacterium
TACAATATTCTCCTCAAATTTGGACAAAAATGATCTCAATTTGACGATTTTCTCCCATCGATTTTCTAAGTCCGACAGACTGCTAGGACTAAATCCAAGTACGCTGAGGTCGCAAATAAAAAAATTAGGGATAACGAAATCATAAGTAATTTTAGTCCTGATTTTTCAATTTTAATTCCCACAACCAATCTAAAACGGTGGTAAAGGACGCATTGAATTGTCTCGGCCTGTCATATGTTTTCCTCATCGTATATCCCAATCAAAGCATGAGAACTTGATCCAATGTTCACATCGTACAACAACGTTATATAACGGGATCCGCTAGCCATACTGATCCGACATTTCCTCGTGATATTTCACGGAAATTGTTATATTTCCCGAATTATTACACCAAACTATTCCTGTGTTATTTTATTTTTAAGTTGTATCTTGTTTTGATTTAAGAATTTCTAATTAATTCTAATTATTTGGATCGTTGTTTGCTCTTACAATATTCTTTTTGATCTGTATAATTGAAAACACCAAGAGGCCAAATAAAAATATGTGCGAAATTACGAATATACTGTATTTAAAGGATAACCCGGTTATAACCAAAATTGTTCAGTCATCTATTGCAAAATACCAACCGAATTGGCAATTAAAGCTCATCACTATAAATGAGGATTCTCAGCATAAATTCGACATTAATCATAAAAACCTGATCGTTGTCGACTGTTCTAAATCTGCGTATTCCATAAGTTCTACCATTAAATCTATTCGTGGCAGTTCAGGTGACATTCCAATCCTTATTATTATGGACGATGATACCTTTGAAACTACACACACTTATTGTGACGAAGATATTCTTATCGACTACATATCTTCCAATGATTTTCGTCGCCTGATTCCTATCATATCACGTTTACGAGCAGTTTCTAATGAAATCAAACGACGTAAAAAAGCAGAAACTGAATATTTGGAAAGTGAAGAGCGTTTTCGGCTCTTAGTCGAACAGGCAAGTGACGCATTCTTCCTTCACGATATGGAGGGAAAATTTATAGCTGTAAATCAACATGCATGTGACTCATTGGGGTATTCTCGTAAGGAGTTTTTGGCAATGAGGGTAGCAAATATCGAGTTAAGCAGTAAGTCACAAGATTTACTATCCCAATGGGAAAAACTGAAACCACAGAGTCCGGTTACTACTAATGGGGTTCATCGTCGTAAGGATGGATCTACTTTCCCTGTGGAGGTTAGAGTAGGTTTAGTATCAAGCCAAAATCAACCATTCGTGCTGGCACTTGCTCGGGATGTAACAACTCAGCAAAAATCTCTGCAATCACTCAAGGAGTCGGAGGAGCAATATCGAACCTTATTTGAGGAATCAAAAGACGTTGTTTTTGTCGCCACACTCGAAGGTAATTTTCTTGATATAAACTCGGCTGGAGTAGAGCTCCTAGGATATGATACGAAAAAGGAATTGCTGCAGATTAAAATGAACGAAAAACTATATGCCGATACTCATGATCATGAGGTCATTAAAATGCAACTACAGAATCATGGTCATGTAAAAGATTATGAAATTGAATTGCTAAAAAAAAATGGGCACAAAGTCCTCGTACTTGAAACCGCGACACCTGTGTATGGCGCAGGAAAAAAAATCATTTCGTATCGCGGAATTATTCGTGATATAACTGAACGTAGAAAATTGGAACAGCATTTGTTGCATTCCCAGAAAATGGACGCAATAGGAACCTTGGCGAGTGGGATTGCTCATGATTTCAACAATATCCTACTTGCAATAATCGGTTATACTGAGTTGGCAATAAGTCTAATTGCTGATGGCCATTTGTCGTTAGCCAAATTGGAACATGTTCTTGCGGCTGCAGCTCGAGCACGAGATTTGGTGTCGAAAATTCTAACCTTCAGTTCAAATTCCCCTCAGGAACGAAAACCCATTGATTTGAGTCACGTTCTAAAAGAGGCGCTGCAATTACTCCGACCATCACTGCCGGCAACGATTGATGTGCAAGTTAATATAAAAGCAAATGTTGGGGCGGTTCTGGCGGATAGCACGCAGTTACATCAAGTGATCATGAATTTGGGTACAAATGCATATCAGGCAATGAAAGAGCAAGGTGGGATTCTAAGAGTAGATCTTGATGAGGTAGATCTCAACCCGGATTTAATGGCGATTTATCCGGAACTTGGGAAAGGAGTTTATGTAAAACTTTCGATCAGCGACACAGGTCCCGGCATACCTAAGGAGCAAATGAAACGAATATTTGATCCGTTTTACACGACGAAGTCAAGTATTGGTGGAACCGGTTTAGGGCTTTCTGTTGTACATGGAATAGTACGGGGGCATGGTGGGGTTATTACTGCCTATAGCGAAATTGGGCGTGGTACAAAATTCCAAATTTATATTCCAGAGGTTGAGGTTAATATTTTGCCAGGATCTCACCGACTTCAAGTCGACCGATCTCAGCTAGAGGGGGTGGAACATATTCTTCTGGTTGACGATGAGCCTGAAATTGTGGACTCGGGTACAGCCATGCTGAAATCGTTCGATTACACGGTGACAGCAACAACCAACTGTTTAGAAGCTATAGAATTGTTTCAATTAAATTCAGATCAAATTGACTTGGTAATCACAGACTACACCATGCCTGAAATGACAGGTATTGAGTTGGCGCAAGAATTAATCCGTATTCGACCGAATATTCCAATTATTTTAATTACGGGATTTGGTGAGCGAATTTCCGCAGAATCGGTTGCCTTGGTTGGTATCAGAGAATATGTACCTAAACCGTTTTTTGATTATGAAATAATCTCGGCGATCCGTCGTGTTCTTGATTGAGAGAAGTTTGATTTGGATGAACTTCTTCCAACTAAACTTGGACATAATGTGCTGGTAAAATCAGGTCCCAACCTATGGGATAAATGATACATCTTGCATCTTTCCTTTGGTTCATAGTTATCCACACGATTCTTAGTCATCCCAAATTCTGTTTATTCGGTGTCGAAATTTTTAAGCCCAGGATTGAAAGACTGTACAGGTTTCCATCCATCTCAGCTACCTCAGGTAACTCTCCCCATTTAGTGAATCCATGTTTTTCGAAAAGCGCAAGACTGCTTATATTATGAGAAAAGATGTTTGCCACAAGGTTTTTTAGTCCGAGAGAAGGGCATAGATTAATTGACCGTTTTAACAATGTCGAACCTATTCCTTGTCCTCTATGTTTACTATCAATGTAAATGCTAATTTCAGCGGTCAAATGGTAAGCAGGTCTAGCGTTGAAACTTTCAAAACTTACCCATCCAATGATATTATCATCGGATTCTTCAACAAAAATCGGTCGCGTATCAGAGTGCTTTTGGAACCAATCAATGCGACTGACTAATGTCACTTCGTTGGTATCAGCTGTTGCGATTCGAGAGCTGATAGTCGAATTATAAATCTCAACAATTCGGTATACATCATTTTCATTCGCTAATCTCATTGTATTCCTTTTGTACGTTACCTAGCCCTGCCCCTTACCCACAAATGGGGTTATGGACAAAGAGATGATATATGAATTTCATTGTAACATTTTAAAAATAAGATTATTTTCTTTATTTTTCAGGACGCAGTACCGAAGCCAGGTAGCCGCGATTGCCAGACCTTTTCGATGTCGACATCCCGTCTTGCTCCATTATTTTCTGCCTGAAAATCCGGCTCGTCATTTTCTGTAACGGCACTTGTGGGTAACGAGCAGACCTAGCCTGATTAATTCATGCGATTCCTGCTGCGAGCACGTATCTTGTTTCATATAAAAGAGTTATAAAGAACCCGGAATCTTGTAATAGTTTCCACCACGGCGGATTTTCAACACTATTAATTCGTCTTTGAAAACTTCAT
>JAJFLO010000573.1 GCA_021772675.1 Verrucomicrobiota bacterium
ATTGGAGATCATCGCCAATAGCAATTTCCCACTCACCAGTGTCGGAAAACTGGCGTGTTATTTTAACTTCTTTAGAGAAATACGGATGACATTTATAATAGATGATTGCTGTGCTCGGATAGCGGGCATCATAGGAGTTAGCCTGAAGGCGGGACTACAAATGAGCTGCAATTAAATTTATAGCATAAGAGGTTTGGAGTACCGTCCTGTTTGTGAGCAGGATTGATTTTGCCTATTGTTGGGATAGGAAACCCCGGCGCAGCCGGTTAAATTAAAAAAGACAAACAACACGCTTATGATTCAACCCGGCACCGGTCAACGAGTAAACATACCTCAGTGTTCTGAGTTTCGGTTTTTCAACCCGCCGCGGCGGAAACCGTGAACTCCTGAACTTTGAACCCCGTGAACGGCTACCAAAAATTATGCATAATGCAGGCTCGTATTTGTTTAGGGACTGAGCAAGCAGGATGAGGCTGTTGGAGATATACTGCAAGCAGTAGGTTTTTCGACATTCGTTATTCATTTCAGGCAACAATTTTACAGAAACCTATCGAAATTCTGATGGCTGTTGGAGATAGTATGTGAAGGCAGACCTGGGGTCTATGTTTCCCGGAATCATAGAGATGAACCGCCACTGGGCAATTTCACCCTCAAAAAATGGGTGCGTTTGTTCATGGGCAAGGCAAGTAAACGTCGAATCTGGTCTAATTCTAAGCGATCAGATTCTTTATGTAATTGATTTAATTGTTTATTTTTCTTTTGATTTTTTTTCATCATATGTTTTAACCAGAATTGGTATTACGGCTTTATCTTTTTCGCGCCCGGTTTCCTTTTTATTATGTCACCAAGATCAGCTATCCAAAGATTAAAACCCGAAAAACTAACTTTTACTGCCTTAGATCGTAATCCAGCAAAACTGGAAATACCGTGCAGACGAGACATAAAATCTAACTGCAACGTGCTATTCTCATCAACGATCCGATATAAATCAGAAATCGGGTAGAATGGTTTTAAAATAACTGCGTCAAGTTCATCTGCAATATGTTTAAGTTTCTTAAGATTGGTACTGGTTTTTCGAAACATGAAGTCAAAATCAAGAGTTGTAACTGGTGCACCATGTAATGCTGCGGCTGCGTTTCCTACCATAATAGTTTCTAATCGGTACTTATTTAAAACATGGGCAATATTAGTAAGGATTGGTTCTGCATTCATAGCATAATTTTCCTAAAATTTGATAGAGTTCTGATTACTACAAGCAAGTGTAGTGTCTCCTTCCTTTGAAACTTAAGTTTTTTTGTATAACGGTCGCTGAGGACATCGACCCTCCAGAGCGTTGATCGCGGCGAATGCTTTTTGGAGTCCTGCTGGACAGCATGGATCGGTGACCGTTTATGCAGGTTGAAAATTCAACGTTTCCTATTTTATTAATCCCGGCCGTACAAGTGGGCACGAAAGTATCCTAAATAGATAAAGTGGTCTCGAATCTCTCAATAAGGTCGTCAGGTTCCTCCAATCCAACTGAGACTCGTATCAAATATTTAGACACACCACAGTCATTTGCAAAATTTAGTTCGTCGTAGTGAGCTAAGATAGTGTAGGGACACGCCAACGAAAAGCAGGTTCCTAAACTTGGTCCCTTGCTGATATTTAATTTGTCAAAAACAATTGCTGAATTGACTTCAGGATTTTTGACGACAATAGAAAATAGACCGCTATATCCCCCACCCTCTTTTTTATATCTATCGTAGCAATCTCGGGTTTGAAATTTCGGGTAGTACAAATTTTCAATCATTGGATGTGCAATCAATTTGTCACATAAGGCTTCAGTGGTATGATTTATTTTTTCCATCCGTTGGGTGAAATCTCTGGAATTTTTCTCCAATACCACAGAATCCTCCGGCCAAAGATTGTTTTCATAGTTCAGATTCAGGTGTTCCTTAATAACATGATAAAACTTTCCATTTTTATTAAGGATCACACAACCGCCCATAACATCACCAACGCCCGAAAAGAACTTTGTCAAACTTGTGACGATAACGTCAGACCACGGTAATAGAGACGTATTTGCACATGTCGAGATGGTATCATCGACAACTAGAGGGAATTCATGTTTCTTTGCTAGTTGTGCCAATCCTTCCAAATCAGGGCTTAATAAAAGTGGATTCATAGGGAATTCACAAAATAACCCCATAGTTGAATGGCTTTTCAAGTTTTCTTGTAATTCCAGAAAATCTTCAGCATCACCTTTTGGATAAAATTTCACACCACAACCAAACTTCTTTTGAATTTTTAGCGTATCAACATAGGGAAATCCAAATTGTATACTTTTCTGATTTCGATAAATCGTTTGCAGTGTTGTATAAATATTAAAAATCGCAGACATGCCTGATGGGAATAAATAGATATCGTCACCATTGCAATCAGCTAATTTTGCAATCCGGTTTTTAAGAGTGATGTCTGCGTCACGATTGTTATTCCTGCATTCGATCATATCTAACGTCGCCCTCGCCTGTCTTGATGATACAATTTCCCCGGAATGTTCCCAGAATTCTTTAACAGTTTCGCAACATTCTTCTGGATAGGTTATGATACAGATTCTGTTAATACCCAATTCATGGATCTTTGAATTTTGGTTGGTTGCGGTCTTGATATAATTTTGACATTTTTCTGCCACTTTTTTTGAAGGTAAAGGAAGGCATTTTTCTCCTGTAAGACCAAATTCATTTGCATATTTTTCAGCCAACTCAGTGATGAAAGGATGATAAATAAATCGGGGATAACCACAGGTAATATCATTTACTACTTGCGGATCTCCTTCTTCGTAATGAATGTTGTCGATCCACTTTGGCATACACACAGACGTTGCGTGCGGCCACCCGGGCATTGGTTTTCCTAAATCACCAGATTTGGAGTATGGATTTTTTAATAGGTTTGTCATATGTGAAACTTAAGTGTTTTAGATTTCAGTGTTCGGGTGTCAGAATCTAACTACTCACTGAAACCTGACACCTGAAACCATTTTTTTTATTACATAGTGTCTGTCCGAAATGGCTAAAAGTAAAGCGGCGTTGCCGCTGCGCTAAAACTGGGTTAGCAGTTTTGCTGTCTAGTTTCACTCGGCTCCTGGCTGCTACACGGATTATTGCTCAGATCCCGCAAGGCGGTGGTCCGAGTTACTTTTACTCCGTCAATTTTACGCGATATCGTTATTTCTGGATAGACATAGTGGCCAAAGCTTTTTCAAAATCGTCAATCAAATCATCACAATGTTCAATTCCGACGGAAAATCGTATCAGGCCATCACTTATGCCAACCTTTTCCCGTCCTTCTTTAGGTATCGACGCATGAGTCATCGATGCAGGATGGCATACAAGTGACTCAATACCTCCTAAGCTTTCTGCTAAGGTAAAATAAGTAAACGCGGATATCATTTTTTTCGTTTGTTCCAGTGATAAATCAAGTATCGCAGTTACGATGCCTGAGCCCCCAGTCATTTGTTGTTTAGCAACATCATATTGAGGATGTGATTCAAGAAATGGATAGCGGACAAACTTCACTAAAGGTAATGATTCAAGAAAATTTGCAAACTTCATTGCGTTATTACAGTGTTGCTCCATTCGTACGGCCAAAGTTTTAACTCCTCGCGATATCAGCCAGGAATCAAATGGAGATGGATTCAGGCCAACTGCTTTCTGAGCGAAAATAATTTTCTCATGCCATACTTCGTGATTTGTTAAAACAACACCACCCAAACAGTCGGAATGACCATTGATGTATTTAGTTGTACTTGATATCGATATATCGGCACCCAAATTGATGGGTTTCTGCAAATAAGAAGAGGCAAAAGTATTGTCAACAATCAGAGTTGAACCCGTTTTTTGCGCGACGTCGGAAATAGCCTTTATGTCGATAATTTTCAAGAGTGGATTTGTCGGAGATTCAATCCAGACTAGAGCCGGTAATTTAGCCGCTATATAACGATAATTACCTGGATTGCTGAAATCAAAATATTCGACTTTTAGTCCGAATTTGCTAAAAACTTTGTCCAATATACGATAGGTACATCCATATATATTCTCTTCGGCTAAAATCAAATCACCTTGCTTTAATGTTGATAAAATCGCGGTAATCGCAGCCATGCCACTGCCAAATACGGTTGCATACTGCGCCTCTTCAATGGCGGCTAATGTTTTTTCTAAATTCGAAAAGTTAGGATTGCCGGACCGTGTATAATCGTATCCTTTCGTAATACCCGGTTCAATTTGTGCGAATGTTGAGGTTGCATAAATTGGAGGGATAACTGCATGTGTATGTGGATCATGTTCCTGACCGATATGTATTGCCGCTGTTTCAATTTTCATTTTTTGATTTGAACTTTTTTGCCCACGAATAGACACGAATATTTTGGTTAATACGAAGAAATAAGTAACCTGTTTTCAGTGAACAGCAATCAGTCCTAACTATCTAATTAGTGTTTATTCGCGTGATCCAGCTTGTCTTGCCATAACAACATTAGCGACGGCGGATGGGCCACATTTTCTTTTTGTCGACATTAAAATTGTAATAAATAGAATATAACGTTGATTAATAGAATGCTAATTGAAACCTATGCCAGAGCAATTGTTCTAACCTGAATAATTCATCCGGCTTCTACTGCGAGCACATATCTTGCTTCATTTCAGCGAGTTATGAAGAACCCGAAGACTTGAAATAGTTCATTATTCCTTCACCTTCGAAACCTGCGTAACTCATTGACCTAAAGTAAGCAAAGCACTCTCGTCACGAATCCGCATGAATTAATCAGGCTAATCCACAATAAAAAGAGGACATAATGCAAAAAACGAAAAAGTACAATCAGAGGATGCGACTTGTTTTTATATTTTGTTTGATCATAGTTTTTACAGGATGTGATCAAATTAATTCGCAATTGATATCAGATAACACAAAAGGACAAATCGTGAATAATGAAAATAATATACTAAAAGAGGATAGTTCGGGTAAGATTGTGCTGTCCGAGGATGAATGGAAAAAGAAACTTTCACCGGAACAATATTATGTCTGCCGGGAGAAAGGAACCGAACGGGCATTTACCGGGGCTTTTTATAATAATAAAGAGGAGGGTTCATATAATTGCGCAGCCTGCGGGCATCCGCTTTTTGATTCTGATACTAAATTCGATTCAGGAACGGGTTGGCCAAGTTTCTGGGATCCCATCAATGATAAAAATGTAAAGACAGAAATCGATACAAAAATTGGCATGCGCCGCGTAGAGGTTATGTGTAATCGTTGTGATTCCCATCTTGGCCACATTTTCAATGATGGTCCTGCCCCAACGAATAAACGGTATTGTATTAATTCAGTATCGCTGTCATTTAAGAAAGATGAGTAATGTAAATTTTTTTGCCCATCCGCCGTCGCTCAAATAGCTAGAGTGAGACAAACTGAATCACACGAGTGATCACAGATAGAATTAATTATTTTTGATGTTACGCCAAGACGCAACGTGCAACGAAAACTATGCTGATTTCCTCGACAAAGCCTTCAAAATATCTTTGTAATAAGAAAACAAAGGACAGCCCATTGAATTGAACCTGGTCGATTCAGTTTCATCCAGAGCCGGGTTTATTATGTCCCATGCCTCAACCGCATCGATATCAGCATCGTTTTTGAAATCCGGATTTTTAGTAGAGCCAAAGTCAGCCGTGTTATGCAGTTCCCAACAACGGGCCCTAGTTGGTGTTGGTTCTCCGCATTAATAGATCGTTGGGTAGCGCTGAGACAGATGATTTACACTGTCAGCCTCTGCATATTTAACAACACTGGATACCCGGTTCACTACCTCAATAGCCTGTGGTACCAAATCAAAATCCAGTGTTGAAACACCGATGATATAAAGACCATAGTCCCCCACCATTTCCTTCACAGAAAATCCATTATTCTCAGCCACCAATTGAAATTCCCCAATTACAAGGGGGAATGAATCGCGAAAGGTTACGGTTGTAAATATGTAGAATGTTGGAGCAATATTAAAAATTTCATTCGATCACATCACACAAAACTCTATCAAATTCCCATTGAAAACTTTGTTGAAGTCATAATGATTAGTATTTTATCGATCGTGCACCGACAAAGAGGGCTGAAACAAAATAGTAGAGGGATGCCAGTGCATGATCGATAAAATACTGTTGAACTAAGCCGAATGTCGGTATTGGCAGTAATCTTGATAATCGG
>JAJFLO010000574.1 GCA_021772675.1 Verrucomicrobiota bacterium
GAGATAAATCTACAATTTTTGACAGCCGAGAAACAACATTGGAAAGGTTTGGATTAATGATATTTTATGTAGTCTAAAATTCGCAATTTCCAAAATCGGGTGGGAATTTTCAGAACTCCCCCAACTTATTGAGATGATACAAAAATTGTGTTTTGCCAGTAATTCTTTTTACTTCACAATAATGACCCATTGATCAGGGGTGCTTAGTTTCATATGTTCGGTATGGGTGTCACCCATTAGAACATTAAATCCTAAGGAATGATGATATCCTACTCGGCGATAACCACTTGTCGGAGTGTCGTTGATCAATCCATAGTCAGTTCCTTGGAATTTTAATATGCCGCTATGGTTGAAATGAATGCCACCTTCCACAACATCCACTGTGTCTATTTTATTAGCAGGGTTAATCATATTTTGAAGTTTGAAGTATTTTGTTGGTGAATTCAGGCCCCAGGAAGTTGCATACGGTGTACTGATAGCAGCACCGGTCCATCGACCCGCTTCGATCATGTTTTTTATGTAACTGGCTTCTTTGATGGAATTATCACCTCCTGCCGGATTGAAATTATCTTCATCGCTTAATGTTGGGCATCGGTAGACAGATTTTTGAGGAAGCAGTTGATCGTACATATAGTTAATCCAATGGTTATAGTTGTGATCGATTGAGGTATCTCCAAATTTTCCTGGCATAGCAAACCCGTCGAATTCTCCCGCGTAAGTATATGATGCAATACCAATCTGTTTTAAATTATTCATACAATATGCTCCCTGGGCTTTTTCTCTGGCAGAAAGCAATGCTGGCAAAAGTAAAGCGAATAGTAACATTATTATGGTGATTACGACCAAAAGCTCAACAATGGTAAACGTTAATAATTGTTTATAACCATTCGACTGTGATTTATTGATCGGTATCATTATTTTTGAAAAAAGATAATTATTCACGGGTGGCAGTGTTCTGTTAAAATTAATTTGGAATCACACGGCATTGGTTCTGAATTTTCATATCAGCAAGTGTAGTGTTCCGCAAATAACTTGAATTTGACGAGATGTATTTTGGTGCTTCAGGTGCATTGAAATGAATAAAGCGATGCAGAGTATCTCTGTTTCATTTCAATGTTTGCTGACCGTCAAAAGACATTCATCCTAAATGGGTTGCACTTCTTTCACTGCTGGGTGGTGTTAACCAAAAGGTCCGTACCTGTGATACGAACACTTTTTTCGCTGCCTATCCCAGAGGCGAAATAAATCCAATCAAATTTCGAGCTATTTACGGGACGCCACACTAGCCTGAATAATTCATCAGTATTCTGCTGCGAGGCCTAATCTCTGCTCAAATAAGCCGATTAACTCAATTTTTCATCTCAGTGAATGAAAATTCACTTTCACTGTGAAGTTTTCTCTAATCAATTTATTATGAGCGAGTTAAGTCCTCTCGTGACAAATCGCATGAATTAGTCAGGCTAGCAGTCAGTCGGACTTTGAAAGAATCTACTGCGAAAACCGCATTCTTGACCCATTTTTGTCCGATTTATCGTCGAATATCACAATATTTTCCTCAAAATTGGACAAAAAGGTTCTCAATTTGACGATTTTCTCGCGACGATTTCTAAAGTCAGACAGACTGTTAGATAAACATATTGTCTATATGATTTTGACATTATGCCCCACATAAGTACAATTATGTAATCGAGTGATTACAATAAGATCCTAAAGATATATAAAGTTTGTGTATATTCCAAGGGATTTATGTTCAAATAATAATTTAGTTATCAAATTGAAATACTGTTACACAACCGTTCTTTTATCTGCTCTTCGTTGAAAGTCAAAAGATTATAATTTATAGGAAAATGTGATGGAGTCAGTAAAATATGCAAGAATGCCGGATATTCCTGTAGCAAATAGAAAATGGCCGGACGCTTCAATTCAGTGTGCACCCCGCTGGTGTGCGGTCGATTTGCGGGATGGTAATCAAGCATTGCCAAATCCCATGACCCCAGAACAGAAATTGGAATATTTTAACTTATTAGTAGATATTGGATTCAAAGAAATTGAAGTCGGATTTCCGTCCGCTTCGGCAGATGATTATAACTTTTGCCGAAACCTAATCAAAGGGAATCTTATCCCCGATGACGTTACCATTTCGGTATTGACTCAAGCAAGAGAACATCTGATTAATAAGACTTTGGAGGTGCTTGAGGGAGCATCTAACGCGGTTATTCATTTTTATATAGCAACAAGTGAGCTGCATTCAAAATTCGTGTTTGGTTTATCCGATGATGAAATAATTGACTCGTCTGTTGCGTCTACACGTCGTATTCGAGACGGAATTAATTCCATGGGGGGTAGTAACATCGGGCTTGAATTTTCCCCTGAAGAATTCACAGACTCAAGTTTGGATTTTACAATCAAACTTTGCAATGCTGTCGTTTCTGAATGGAATCCACGGGGTGATGAGAAGGTTATTCTGAATTTGCCACAGACCGTTGAACGACGATTGCCTAATCAGTATGCTGATATGATTGAAGAATTCATCAACCGTCAAAAATATTCAGACAAGACTGTTGTTTCTGTTCATAATCATAATGATATGGGATGCGCGGTTGCTGCGACAATGCAAACGTTATTGGCAGGCGCAACCAGGGTAGAAGGTACCTTGTTTGGACATGGTGAGCGAACTGGCAATGTTGATTTGACTACGGTCGGGTTGAATCTGGAATACTTGGGTATTGATACTGGATTGGATTTTTCAAAGTTAAACAAAATTGCGAAAACTGTGGAGGATATTACCGAAATAGCAATTCAACCACGTCATCCGTATGCTGGAGAATTGGTTTTTACGGCATTTTCAGGTTCACATCAGGATGCAATACATAAAGGATTGAGCAAAAAAGACGAATTGATTCGTCATTTTGGTGGTTGGAAAGTTCCCTATCTGCATGTTGATCCAGGGACGGTTGGCCGGGTTTATGAGCAATTTATTCGCATCAACAGTCAGTCTGGAAAGGGAGGTGTCGCGCATGTTATGGAAACTGAATATCGGATTAAAATGCCACGCTGGGTTCAGATTGATTTCGCCAAACATGTCCAAAAATATGCAGACAAAACGTCAAAAGAGCTATCGAGTCACGAGGTTTTTAGCATATTTAAGGAAATATATATGAATTGTGAAGATCCGGTTTCGTTGATTAATTATTGGCCCAGACCTGCAGATGATGATCCCAAAGTTATAAAAGGGGAATTGCATGTTAACTATCAAGGTGATAAAAGGATATTGAAAAGTGAAGGCAATGGGCCAATATCGGCATTTGTTCATGCATTACGCGAAATCAAAGATTTACCTGAATTTATACTTGAAGACTATGCAGAAGAAACGATGGGTGTTTCTGCTGAAGCTGAAGCCGTGTGTTTCGTCCGAGTACAAATAAAGAATTCCAATACTGAGCATATTGGGGTTGGTCTGGGTAATAATATTGATCAGGCTGCCGTTGCATCTGTTCTCGCCGGATTGAATGCTCTTATTAATCAATCGAAATAAGTCAATCATAGTAAAATGGGTATTGGTTTATGCGAGCTTATCTAGACCCCGTTCGCAAGACATTTTCGAACGGGGTCTATCTAGAAGGGTTTAAAAGTAAAAGGAAAAAGTTTATGTGGAGTATGACTGGATTTGGCAGTGGCAATCAATCTGTAAGTGGTTCAACTATTACGACACAAATCACATCGGTTAATCGTAAACAAACTGATATTCGGATTAAACTTCCAACAGAACTCCTTTACCTTGAAATCGAAATTAGAAACAGGATTGCGAGTAAAATTTCGCGAGGGGGTTTGCAGGTTCGGATTGAATTGCAACCATCAGCTAATTTTTCTGATTTATTGTCTATAGATAATGAACTTGTTGATCGTTTAAGTACTCTAATGGTCGATCTTTCAAATAAACTCAACTTAGATAATCAAGTGACATTAGGTGATTTATTTCAAATTCCTAATATAAATATTATTACAACGGATAAGTTGCCAATAGAGAAATTGGAACTTGGCGTGTTGCAATCCTTAGGAGAGGCAATTGATCATCTAATTGATGCCAAAATTGAAGAAGGGAAAAAGCTAGGCACGGATATCCGTAAGCGGCATAAAATTCTATTAGGTTATGTTAATGACATAGAATCAAATATTTCTGAGATTATTAAGGTTGCTGAAAAAAAATTGCACGAGCGAATTGGTAAAATCGTAAATGATCTAGAAATTGACGATGAACGGCTGGTAAAGGAAATTGCGTTTTTGACTGATCGCTGTGATGTATCTGAGGAAATTACACGTTTACTATCGCATCTTGAATCTATAGAAGCTCAATTTTCAGTTAATGACCCAGTAGGGCGGAAATTAGATTTTCTTATTCAGGAATGTTTTAGAGAGATTAATACGCTCGGTGCTAAATGTAATCATATTGAAACATCTAAGATAGTCATTGATTTTAAGACAGAGTTAGAGCGTATACGAGAACAGGTTCAAAATATTGAATGACTAATCGCGTTATACAATCAGTGATCACGTCTTTTGAAGAATCGTTAAGATTAGACCATTGGTTAGCTAACAGATTCAATTACCACTCTCGCTCTGAATGGCAGAAATTAATCCGTTCCGGGACAATTAAGGTAAATGGTTTAATCTCTAAACCCTCTAAAAAATTGATTCGAGGTGATCAGGTTAATTATGTCATCGGCAATATTAATGAACCCGAAGTTGACACCTCATTTCAAATTTTATATGAAGACAGGGAACTGTTAATTATTAATAAATCTGGCAACCTCCCCTGTCATCCAGCCGGCAAGTTTTTTAAGCATTCGCTATGGTATCTGTTAAAAAATATCTACACTGAAATTTGGATTATTAATCGTTTGGATAGAGAAACTTCTGGACTCGTCATAATTGCAAAATCGATAGACGTTGCCAAACGACTCTATTGCCAATTCGAATCGCAGGAGATTGTTAAAAATTATCTTGTATTGGTGGAACATAGTGGGCCGGAATCTATTGATGTCAATGGGTGTCTTGAAATGGATCCAACGAGTGACGTCAGGAAAAAGCAGCGATTAGTTGAAAATAGTTCCGAATTGAAAAACTTTGTTTCGATTCAATTCAACAAACTTCAGGAAAGCCATGGTCTTTCTCTTTATGAAGCGGTTCCTAAAACGGGAAAATTACATCAGATACGAGCTGCATTATGTTCATTCGGCCTGCCTGTGGTTGGGGATAAAATATATGGGATAGATGATCATTTATATTTACGCTTTATTTCCAATTGCCTTACCGTTGAAGATTATCAGTCACTTAGGGCACCCCGGCAGGTATTACACGCAAATAAAATAAAATTCTATTACCCATTGAGAAACGAGTATATGATGGTGACCGCACCATTAACCCAAGATTTGGTAAATTTATTGATGCAATACAATTTTAACATAGACAGGTATGTTGCTTAGGTTTGGAATCTCATTCACAACTCTATTTTATTCAATTCATTACCTGTTCTCTATTTATAACAGGCGCCTGTGTTGGCAGTTTTTTAAATGTTTGCATTTTCAGGATACCGAATGATGAGTCAATCGTTTTCCCTTCTTCGCATTGCCCTTCTTGTCATAAGACTATTCGATTATACGAAAATTTACCTATTTTAAGTTGGTTGCTGTTGCGAGGTAAATGCAGTAATTGTCATTGCCGAATATCAATACAATATTTCATGA
This sequence comes from Verrucomicrobiota bacterium, assembly GCA_021772675.1. Taxonomy (GTDB): domain Bacteria; phylum Verrucomicrobiota; class Lentisphaeria; order JABSQK01; family JAJFLO01; genus JAJFLO01. Next base: position 5,745 of record JAJFLO010000574.1, read on the forward strand.
TAGAATTATTGACCGGGTTATTGTTTGTTTTAACATGGTTTCAGATCGTGTATGAATCCTGGCCAATTTTAATGCTTAGCTCATTTTTAGTATTGATATCACTGCTTATAGTCATTTCATTGATTGATATGCGCTACAACCGAATACCCAATGCAATAATTTTAGTTGGGTGTCTATACGCCGTTATGATTGGAATGATTTTTCCTGTTACTCATACGTTTAGTAGATTTGGCATTTACAATCAAAAATTATCTATTCTTAAACCATGGACTTATTCATGTTTCGAAAAATATACTGTTCATCTATCTGAATCGGTTCTAATTAAAAATCAATTATTTGTGATTACGGATTTTGTTTTAGGTTTATTAGCGGGTGGCGGATTATTATTGATGATTGTAGAAATAGGCAAATTTTTGTTTGGTAGTCGGAAGATAAAATATGATCAGCGTGTAAATTTTTGCGTAAACAGGGGTGGTTTGTCCATCGATAATGGAAAGGAAATTAGTTGGGAACATGTTTTTCTGCGAAAATCTGATGAATTAACAATGTTTGGAGTTGTCAAAGCCGTTGAGATATCTAATGATGATAGCTTCTCTGACCATGGTAATTATGTTTCTGATGAAGTAAATGAAATAAAAATAGACACTGGTTATGTTCAAATCAATTCCAGCAGGATACCCCTAACCAAAATTGATCGGCTTGTTGTCGAGGGAGATAGATGGAATCGTCCTCAGGAAGTTTTGGGCATGGGGGATGTTAAGCTTGCTGCAATGATTGGTCTATTTTTAGGTCCATCAGCAATTTTATTTATTATTTTTTTATCGTCATTTACTGGGGCTTTATTCGGTCTACTGTGTAACTTATTTATAGTTTTCAAAGATGGTGGGGAAAAAAAAATCAGTCTCCCTTATGGGCCGTTTATTTCATTTGCAACATTGATATATATTTTTGTGGGGCAGGAGATTTTTTCATATATAAGACAATTTGTTTGACATGATTAGTTACAATGTTATCTTTACTGCGACATTTGGGAAAATTTATATCCGATCTAATTAATTTTGCAATTTTGAGGCACAACTTATGGCACAACTAAACCGTCTCTTGAATATTCTTATTTTGGTATTCGCTATTTTGGCTGTTTTACATGGTGGGCTCTTGTATAATGCCAGAAATGATTTAAGGGGGCATGGTGACAAAATGGCCGATGCCATCTCTGAAGTGGTCAAAGAATTAGATACCCAAAGCGGAACTGATTTGCAGAGCAATATTCATCGCAAAGAGATTACAGGAAATGATGGAAAGGCTATGCCAGGGGGGACGTTGGGCTGGGAGTTTTATAATGATTCCAAAGACCCCGCGACAAAGGCCAACCAAAAATTTGAAAACTCTCTAGAACAATTCAAGAATCAAGTAAGAATTGTTCGCGAACAACGGGATAATCTAGCCGCATCAATAGCCCAGCATTCCAGCTTATTCGAATTGGGAGAAGAAAATCAAGAAATCTTACAAAAATTAGACACCTATGAAGAAGCGCTAGCGCAGATATACGAGGGGTTAGAAAAAATAAGAAACAGAGATGATGAAATTTTTTCCAAAATGGAAGACGCTGCAAATAAAGTCGGCTTTCCGTTAGAAAAGAATGTTCTTAGGGATATCGAAAAATTTGAAGAACCTTTGCAAAATCTAGCAAATCATATTAGTAAAATTAAAGATAGAGCGATCAACTATGCAGATACAATCGCGCAAGCAGTTACTAAAATTGATGCTCACAATTTTGAGGTTGATGAGTCCTCGTTAAAAGACAGTAACGAATACGTTGTGGCTTTAACAGCAATACTTAATGATTTTGATAACATCAACGATAAATTGAAGAATTATGAAAAATATAAGATTGAGTTTATTGAAACGAAAGACGCATTAGAGAGAACTATTGAAGCATTGGAATCAGCGAATGATAACTACTCAGCAATAGAAAACAAGTTGGCTAGTGTGGAAAACAATTATGGGGCATTAAGAAAAAAATATAGTGTTCTAGTTGGAGAATCTTCAGGAACTCAAATCACTCAGCTGAAGAAAGTTGAGGGTAAAATAATCAATGTTAATTATGATTGGAATTATGTAATAATTAATCTCGGTAAAAGAGACAATTTACCAGAAAATCTGGAAATGATAGTCGCGAGGGATCAGGAGTATATATGCAAGGTATTGGTATCTCGTGTATTTAGTGATTATTCTGTCGCTGAAATCTTACCAAAAGTTAAACATGGCAATGCAATCGAGGGCGATCGTGTTATCTTCTAAAATTTTTTTCACTATTAATTGTATCACGTTTATATGCTTTGCGCTTCTGCTTGTATTACAGTGGTTAGAAGCGTCAACATATTCAATTTCTATCCTTGATTTATTCGGTTAGTTCTTATTATTTCATCGTTCAGTCATAATAATTAAACCTGAAAACTGCCAATAGTGTGTTGAAATGATAAATCGAAATCTTCTTACTTTAATCGTACTCATCCTAATTCTATCATTGCTGGCTGGATGTCGAATTGTTGATCAGAGCCGGGTTCACGACTCTGGATCGGATAATATTCCTTGGAATACTCGTGCTGGCTGGGAGGATTCAATTATTGGCGTTCCCTATTAAGTTTTTCCCTTTATTATTATCCAATTTCCCACTCATTAATGTGTTCCCCAATTTTTGTAATTGAGTGATCAATACCTGGAAAAATAATCCCAAATCATGCACCATCAATCAACATCAAATAATGTGTGGTATCTATGGCTGGATGATTCATCGTCGTCTTGGACTAATATGGCAAAGGACGAAATCTTGCTACTGCATTCTAAATCTTCAATTTCACCGTTGTTACGATTTTATTCCTGGAATTCTTCAGCCGTATCCATTGGCTATTTCCAAACCTATTCTGAGGTCAAAAATTTAAATATTGAATTTGTAAGAAGGCCGACCGGTGGGGGTATTGTTCATCATGGAACAGATATTACTTACACTGTGGTGTGCCCATCATCATGTTGGTTATATACTATGAGCCGATATGATAGTTACCGCTTATTGCATTCTGCGATAATTACAGGATTACAGGAGATTAATATTAATAGCAAACTTTCAGAACATGCAAATCTGAAAGTGGTTAACCCTGCTCAAATGCGATGTTTTGACGAACCTGCTCAGAACGATATCATTTTCGCGAATGGTAAAATCGCCGGTGCGGCACAAAAACGAAATAGTGATGGTATGTTGCACCAGGGGAGTATTCAATTATTTGATAATATTAAGTATGACAGAAATCAAGTTGTAACTTCAATTATTAATGGTTTCTTACAGGAGTTCCGTTGTTCGATGAAATCCTTCCAACCATCCTCAGAATTCACGGAACAAGTAAACAAATTGGTTAAGTCAAAATACGGTACAGAAGAGTGGAACGAAAAACGATAGAGCCTCTTGGGGTGTTTAAGGAGATAGTGTTGTTCGTCTATTTTTGAATCGGAAGATTGTCTCTGTCTTGGCTTCTTAGTATGTTGCCTGCTTAAAAGTCTTTTTTTGAAAAACTTAAAATCCATACATGATTTTGGTGTGATCGTAGGAGCTGTCCATAAATAATTCATACATCTCGCATCTCATCTACGGCTCATCGCAATACGATCCTCAACCACGAATTGCTCGAAAGAGCTTGCTATTCTTACGGTTTCACTCAATTGGATCGAAAAAATTTAAGCCAAATCTGAGCGCGTATATGTTCAACTTATTTGGAGATAGTTCCTTCGTTCAAAAGTAGGATACTCATTTGCCTGATTAATTCATCCGGCTTCTACTGCGTGCGCATATCTCATTTCACATAAGCGAGTTATGAAGAATCCAAAGACTTGAAATAGTTCACTATTCCTTCACGTTCGGAACATACATAACTCATTGATCTAAAGTAAGCTAAGCACTCTCGTAACGAAACCGGATGAATTAATCAGCTTAGTAGGTGTAGCTAAAACTTTCACTCGGGAAACACGTCATCGCTGTACCTGCGAAAATCTATGTTACTTCCACAAATCCAAGTTTCGGCTTATTTTGGCAGAGGCTGTACATCGGGCTCGAATATTGCTCAAATGAAACACAATTATTCTAATAAATTGGAAATCTGTACGTTGGCTAAATTGGATTTTAAAAATATTTTATTTTTGATTATAGTATTTGTCGCGGGTTGTTTTTCTAATAATAGAAATGCATTGAACGAGAGTAATTCATTTTATATTAATGCTGAAAAACTCAAGCGGGAGGGGAAATTCAATAATTCTGTAGAAGCCTTTTTTCAGTGTCTTCGACACAGCCCCGGTTCATATAAAGCGCATTTACAGCTTGCAATGATATTTGAAGACAATCTTGATGATTTATCACAAGCAATTGTTCATTACCAACATTACATAAACAAATCTCCAGAAAAAAATCAGACTTCGGTTGTTGAAAAATGGCTTCAGCGGGCTGAAAAGAAATATTATAATAGCCTTAAAATGAAGTATGAAGAAAAAGACTCAGCTGCTGAGCCAGAAGTACCGCAGGTTATTGATGAAAAAAAACTTTCACATCAGAGTCAGAAATCAGCAGAAGAAAACAATGAATCTTTTTATGTGGTGAGAGAAGGGGATACTTTAAATCAAATTGCAAAAGATTTTTTGGGAGATTACAAATATTGGTCTCTGTTGTATGAAGCTAACGCAGATATATTGATTTCGCCGGAACAACTCCAAGTTGGTCAACGATTAATCATTCCTCAACTGGATTTATAACCTGGTATTATTCTTTGTTCTTCTTTGCCGTTTTCAATGTCAATTTATCTTTACTTAGATTAATATGGACCGTTCCCCCTTGAGTAAGATCGCCAAAAAGTAACTTATCAACGAGTTTTTCATGAATTTCGGTTTGGATCAATCTTGATATGGGACGAGCGCCATACTTAGGATCATAACCTTTCTTTGCAATCCAGGATCGTGCCTTTGCGCTCAACTTGAGGTTTACTTTCTTTTTAACCAGTTTTGATTCCAGTTCACTTATAAATTTATCTACAACTTTCTCAATCAAGTGCAATGTTAATGAGTTGAAATGAATGGTTGCATCTAAACGATTGCGAAATTCTGGAGTGAAGAATTTTTCAACTGCCCGTTTATTTTCAGATGAAGGCATGCTGTCAGTGAAGCCAATTGCCGTCGCGGCCATTTCTCTGGCTCCGACATTTGAAGTCATTATTAGTATGATATTTCGAAAGTCGGCTTTCCTGCCATTATGGTCCGTAAGCATGCCATGATCCATAACTTGTAACAAAATATTGAAAATTTCCAAATTTGCTTTTTCAATTTCATCAAGAAGGAGTACCGCATGGGGTGTTTTAATTACCGCATCTGTCAGCAACCCACCTTGTTCAAATCCGACATATCCAGGGGGAGCGCCAATCAGTCGCGATACAGTGTGTTTCTCATTATATTCGCTCATATCGAATCGTATAAAATTGATATCAAGAGTTGATGCGAGTTGTTTGCTTAATTCAGTTTTACCTACACCAGTGGGACCTGTGAATAAGTAAGAACCAATTGGTTTCTCTTCTTCTCTTAACCCTGCTCGTGACAATTTGATTGCCTGCGATAATTTATGAACGGCCGGTTCCTGGCCATAAACAACCTCATTTAGGTTTTTCTCCAAAAATTTGAGTTTAACCATGTCTGAAGATGATATTTTGGCTGCTGGAATATTCGCGATTTCAGCAACGACATCTTCAATCTGTTTGACTGTTATTTTTTTCTTGCGTGTTGGTTTGGGAAGCAACGTTTGTGCAGCGCCGGCTTCATCGATAATATCAATCGCTTTATCAGGTAAAAACCGCTCATTCATATAGCGTGATGACAGTTTAGCAGCGGTTTCTAGCGATGAATCTAAATAGCTTAATTCATAATGTGATTCATAATAGGGTTTTAGTCCCTTCAAAATGGCAATGGTGTCTTCAACAGACGGTTCGGAAACATCAATTTTTTGAAACCGCCGCGCCAGAGCCCGATCTTTTTCAATACAATTTTTATATTCCTGAAAGGTGGACGAGCCTATACATTGGACTACCCCTCTGGAAAGGGCTGGTTTTAATATATTGGCTGCATCCATTGACCCTCCGTGTGTAGAGCCAGCGCCAATGACTGTATGGAGTTCGTCGATGAATAAAATCGCATTTTCTTCTTTCTGAATTGCTGAGATGATTGCCTTTAATCGCTCTTCAAATTCTCCGCGAAATTTAGTTCCGGCTAATAAACCACCCATGTCGAGAGCATATATATTTGATTCTTTCAGTAATTCCGGAACTTCGTCATTAACGACTGCAAGCGCTAACCCTTCGACAATTGCTGTTTTACCTACGCCGGGTTCACCAACCAATAGTGGATTATTTTTTCTCCTTCGGCACAATGTTCTCATTACTCTTTGAAGTTCCAGTTTTCGGCCAATCATTCGGTCTATTTTTCCTTCTCGTGCAAGTAAGGTGAGGTTGACTGTGAAATGATCGAGAACTTCTTCCGATGACTTGGGATGTGCTCCTTTTTGACTGGTTTTATCGGAGGTTTTAGTGGGGGCAAGGGCCAGATCATTGTCTTCGGGAGAGTTGAGTCGCTTGGAAATTTTGTGAGACATATAATTTATAATATCCAATCGTGTGATCTCTTGCTGGGCTAAGAAATATACAGCATACGAATTTTTTTCAGTAAACATTGCTGCAAGTATATCCCCACCTTCTATCTTACTTTTTTCACAACTGAATGAATGTGTCATTGCAGTCTGGATGACTCTTTCTAGAGCAGCTGTTTCTTTAGGGATAACATCTTTTTGATCATCTCTGGATTCTAAATAATCTCTGAAAAATTCAACAAGGTTATCTTTAAGCACATTGATATCTCCATTGCAATAGTAAACGATCTCACTTGTTTCAGGATCATGTAGTAATCCGTAAAGCACATGCTCGGTAGTTAAATATTCATGTTGATATTTTTGGGCGGTATTAATTGCTAATGAAAAGCATACACGTAACCCAGCGCTTAGAATTGGTTCTGGCATAATACTATTATCATTTCATTATGGTTAGGAAGCTGTCAATAAATAAATCATACATTTCGCATCTCATCTTCGGCTCATAGTTATACTATCCTCAATTACAATTTACTCGAACTAGCTCGCTATTCCTGTGTTCCGCCCGTGAGCGGGATCAATTGGATTGAAAAACTCTAACCCGAATTTCTCACAATACTTCTATTACGAATAGCGTATATCATCTAAATTCAAAGTTTTAACTTGTTTCGTGAATTCAATGTGTCTTTCTGATGTCCAGCAGAATCATTCGCTCGTCTGCGTTAAACCACTGAATATCGGCAATCTAAGCTTTCATACCACAAAGTTAGTGAGAAAACCGGGCTAAACCAAATCTGAGCGCGAATATGTTCAACTTATTTGAGGACAGTTCCTAACTTGGATTATTCAAAAACTTTCTATTACGAGTCATTATATCAAATGATATCAACAGTTATAAATTTCTAAGGGTTCGAAATAGTTCACTATTCCCGCACGCGAATAATATTCATAAATCATTGATTTTATGCAATCTAATAACTCTCTTTACAACGCTTTATGCATAATCCAGGCTAAGTGATATTAATCAGGCAAAATAATCGATTTTTTTTATTCCGGTTCCATTGAACATTGAAGAGGGTAATCATTTTGTTTTGCTGATTCAACAACCTGTTGAGATTTCGATTCGGCTACTTCATAAGTATAAACGCCACAAATACCCCTTCCCTTTTGATGAACATTCAGCATAATAGATACAGCGTCTTCTTGTTTTTTGTGGAAAATAGTTTCTAAGATCATAACAACGAAATCCATGGGCGTATAATCGTCATTATGAAGGAGTACTTTATATAAAGAGGGCTTTGATATTTTTGTATTTTCAAGGGTAAGTGTATCACCCTCAGTTTTTTCGTTGCTTTTGGCCATTGAATTATAATTATGGGTTAATTCGTACCAGACGATTTTTTATGAATTTCGTGAGATGTTTAAATTTGAGTACTTTCATGATATAACAACAGCATAGGAATGCTGCTCAATGTCCGTAAGATAAGGATGCTAAATTAAGGTGTCTCTATAATACCCGTCGGAGTTCACAACTTTAGTAGTGCTCATTAAATGAGAAGGTGACGTTCTTTTCAAAGATTCAAAACCATGCTAACTACCTGTAAAATTCGTTGCTAATGAACTAACCAATTAGGCCACCACCTGTGTTAAGAAAGATTCCTTTAAGATTCATTTTCAGAGCTTCTGGATTTGTGGCACGTTCCATTGCGACTTCTTCAGTAATTACTCCTTCGTTGACTAACCCTAACAGGCACTGATTAAATGTCATCATGCCGTCACTGGCTCCACCCTCAATTGCCTGTTCCAGACTGCTGATTTTATCCTCTTCCAGGAGTTTCCTCACAATTGCATTGTTGACCATTACCTCCAGCCCGGGAGCAACGCCCTTTCCAACAGCTCTTGGCATGAGTCTTTGGCAAATAATGGCAGTAAGACATGATGCTAAGGACAAACGAACCTGTTTTCGTTCTTCTGCCGGATAGAAATCAAGTATCCTTTGGATCGTTTGCGATGCATTTGAAGTATGGGCTGTTGACATGACCATGTGTCCGGTTTGAGCTGCAGTTAATGCCATGTCAAAACTATCCCGGTTACGCATTTCCCCCACACAAATAACATCAGGATCTTGTCTTAATGCTCCAATCAAGGCCGAATCGAAGGTAATGCAGTCCAGTCCGACTTCCCGCTGCTCGAAAATACATTTTTTGTCAACGAAATTATACTCAATCGGATCTTCAATGGTAATGATATGTCTTGGAATATTACGATTCATATATTCAAGCATACACGCCAATGTTGTCGATTTACCAGAACCTGTAGTCCCTGTTACCAAAATAATACCTCGCTCTTCAGACGCGATATTTGTGATCACTTCAGGGAGACCAAGTTTTTCTATATCCGGCACTTCGTCTTTAATATGTCGAAGTGTCATTGCCCGAAGATTTCTTTGCTTATGCATATTTACACGAAATCGACCAACGTCATCTTCAGCATGAGCAAAGTCAGCATCACCAGTTTCATCATATCGTTTCAGATCTTTTGATGAGCACATTTCTTCTGCCGCGGCATCAAAAAATTCTTTGGTTACAAGAAAGTCAGCAATTTCTACTAGTTTGGAATCTACTCGTAAGCTAACGGTAGATCCTTCCCGTATATGCCAATCAGAAGCGCCAGCTTGAATACCTGTTTCAAGTATTGCTCGGAATTTTGTTACAGCCATTAGAATCTCCCTGAAATCGATGTTTGTTAATCGTCATTGACATTTATCATTTTGAGACCAATTATATGAACTCTAATTGTATTTATCTTAAACAATAAAATACTAAATATAATGAAACTTTACAAGCAAAATGAAGTTTTGCTATACGCGGAATTTACGGCGAAGAATTAACGGAATCAGTCGCAGAAAATATCGGACGGGCGTTTGTTACATTTTTATCGGCGAAAAAAGTTGTTGTGGGTCGAGATATAAGGTCCCATTCTCCGGCATTGACGGACGCGCTTATCAAGGGCGTGATGACTCCGGGTGCGTCGGTCATTGATATCGGTATCTGTTCAACTCCAATGAATTATTTCGCGAATGACAGTTTAACTGCCGATGGCAGCATCATGGTTACGGCGTCTCATAATACCAAGGAATGGGTTTAAGTTATGTAAAGAATCTGCAATACCATTGAGTGGTACACATGGGATTAATGATATTGAAAACATTATTAACGATGGTTCCTACGCGCCAGCGTGTTCAGGCGGGAATCGGTCAGAATTCGATATTTCTAAGGAATATTATAACAAAGTTTATCAATATATTGAATTTAGCCATAAACCCAAAATTGAGGTCGATTTTGCAAATGCGATGGGGATCGTGGAATTTACCGGATTCAGGGGTCGGTTTGATGTGTCTCCATTATTTGATGATCTTGATGGTAATTTTCCAAATCATGAAGCAAACCCACTAAAAATCGAAACTCTGGAGGAACTTCAAAAACTTGTGGTCGGTTCGAAAAGTGAATTTGGTGCATCATTTGACGGTGATACTGATCGATGTGGCTTTGTCGATGAGAATGGCGATGTTGTCACAATGGACCTTATTACTGCAATAATTGCTCAGGACATACTTTCACGGGGATCTGCCATGATTCTTTACGATTTACGAAGTAGCTGGGTCGTGCCAGAGGTCATAGAAGCGAATGGTGGTACTCCGGTAAAATGCCGTGTTGGTCATGCATTTATAAAAACTCAAATGCGAGAATGCGATGCAACATTTGCAGGTAAATTGGCAAGGCATTATTATTTTAAGGAAAGTTTTACTGCTGAAAGCTCTGTATTAGCATTGATTATGGTTGCAAATGTTATTGCAAAATCAGGCAAAACTTTAAGTGAGATCGTTCAGCCTTTGAGAAAATATCATTCATCAGGTGAGATAAATTTCCGAATAAATAATTCAGCTGAAGTATTGGAGAAAATAAAAGAAAAATACAACGATGGAAATCAATTTGAGTTAGACGGGATTTCGACAGAATAGGATGATTGGTGGCTTAACGTACAATTATCAAATACGGAGCCTTTAATTCGATTAATATTAGAAGCCAAAGACAAAAACTTAGTGATTGAAAAGAGAGATGAGCTTTTGTCAATAATAAGGGATTAGTCTAATTTGATCAAAATTTACTATGATCTATTTTTACGATTAGTGTATTTAGAACCTATTTCTAACTTTATTGGATCGAGAGTTTAATTCTCCGCTCCGCTTGGGGCGTTCCGATTTGCTTTTTGTTTTTTGATACGTGGCGGGATTTTTCAGAGGTAGTTCATTATAATTTTATAAGAAATATAATTAATTATTCTTGTATCAGCGGCAAAGCACTCATAGCTTATATCCCTTAATCTAAGAGTAAAAAATTTCATAGCATTTACAAAAGCGCCCGTAGCTCAATTGGATAGAGTATCTGGCTACGAACCAGAAGGTTAGGGGTTCGACTCCCTTCGGGCGTATTAGTATTAACACGTATGTGGCGAGGTAGCTCAGTCGGTAGAGCAGGGGACTGAAAATCCCTGTGTCGTCGGTTCGATTCCGACCCTTGCCACCTTTTTTGTATAACTTGCCCACGCTAACTTTTTAATTAGGGTCACTGTGTCTACAAATTTTTGTTTAGATTTAAATTCTGCTTATAATCAGGGTCTCGATCCAGGTGCTGACCTGAATTGTTATACTGAAATATTGCGAGGAAAACAGGATTTATCACCTGTAGAAGCCATTAGCGCCATGAAGCTTCTGATGTCTGGCGAGGTTTCCGAATTACATCAGAAAGAGTTCTTGCTTGCAATGCAGGACAAGCAAGTGTCTATCAATGAGTTAGCTGCTTTTGCATTTTATGTCCGAAGGGTCGCAGAAAAAATCCCTATTGATGTGGATTGGTCAAAAAGCGGCAATGTTCTGGGTGATACTTGTGGTACCGGTGGTGGAACTGTATCAACATTTAATGTATCCACTTCCATTATGTTTATTTTGGCCGCTGCCGGAATTATCGTGGCAAAACATGGTAATAGGTCCATCACTTCAAAATGTGGCAGTGCCGACGTTTTAGAAGCTTTAGGTGTTAATATTAGTCAATCCCCTGAAGCCGTAGGCAAATGCATATCGAACATCGGTGTAGGTTTTATTTTTGCTCCAAATTTCCATAAGTCGTTTAGGCATGTGCAGAATGTTCGAAGGCAAATCTCTGGGCAAACGGTTTTTAATATCCTTGGACCGTTATGTAATCCAACCTTTTACCCTGAAGATATTGTTCCGGCGTGTCAGGTTTTAGGTGTCTTTGCTCCTCATTTGATTGAGAAAATAGCAGAAGTTTTGAAACGGTTAAACGTGAAACGGGCGTTAGTAGTCCATGGATTTGACCGAGTTACTCAGGGTGGCATGGATGAGATTTCGATAACTGGAGAGACAACCGTTTCTGAAATTAACATAGATGGTAATATTCAACGCTACTCCATCTCACCAGCAGACTTTGGAATCAGAGCGGAAAATGCCTCAGAATTAAAAGGCGGAAATGCTATTGAGAATGCGGAAATTATCAGAAATCTTCTCAAAAATGAAGATCGTGGCCCTAAACGAGATTTGATGCTGATTAATGCTGCTGCCGGATTGTATATTTGCGGAAAAGCTGACAATATAAGTGACGGAATGAAAATTGCAAAGGAGCTTGTTGGCAGCGGCAAGGCCTTCCAAAAAATGGAAGAACTTATTGCATTTTCTAATGCTTAATTCTAAATCAGAGACCGTTTCTAATGCGGCTAACCCAGATTTCTCACAATGCTTCTATTACAAAAGCGTATATCAGTTATATTAAAAGTCTTAACTTGTCTCGCGAACTCAATGTGTCTTTCTGCTGTCCAGCAGAATCATTCGCTCGTCTACGTTACACTGAATATAGGCAATCTAAGCCTTCTCGCCACAAAGTTTGTGAGAAAACCGGGCTAACTATAACGCTGGAAATTATGCAAGTTCTCTTAAGTCTGATGCTGAGAAAAAGAAAGGCAGTTTATTTTTCTCTGATTCCGTATTATTATAATTGATTGTATAGCATTTCCTTCCTACTGGAAGTTTTACTGGCAATATTTTATCAAAGATTACCAGAAACTGCCAGCGAATCGGTTCTAATGGTATTTCTTCAGTTTCTGAAATATTGCTTCCCTTCACATTCTTATTGTCTAATTCACCGTCATTTATTTTATTTTTCGGGTTAAATTTATTTAGAAATCTTAGGATTTTAGTTCCTGTGTCGGTTGGATTGAATGGTTCAATGTCCTCATCTTCAATTTCCTCATTCAATTTCTTTTGCTGCATTTTCTCCTGTTCTTCGATAGTTTTTGGATGCAGTATGTCAACTTTATATCCTAACATTTCTAAAATACTTTTTGAAAGTGGATTTTCATCGGCACTTACCAGAGTTGCTCCTTTTGATAATTTGCGCCGTTTAAATTCGGGTGGATTCTTTGAAATGCTTTCCAACATCTGTTCACCTCTTCGTGTCATCTCAGGTAATCGTGCTGCATAGTTGTTAAATCTAGATTGGTTTAAGTTGATTCTGGATAGAATTGACTTAAATGCTGGAATAGTCAATGACGATTTATAATTTTGATCGGTAACAATATTCGAAAATTCGTTTGCTATAAGAATTACGTTTGATAAAGGGTGACTATATTCTGGATCATGGTGATGACGGATGCCAGCAATAATACTTTTTGGAATATTCCACTTTGACAAAAGCATTTCACTGACTTCATGGCTAGGATAGTTACAAATTATTTTCTCATAGTTAAGAATATCATGTGTGCTGTGAGGGGTTGTGAAAAGCTTTGATTTTTCTTGTTTTTGGGAATAAATGATTAACTTCCCTATATCATGAAGTAACCCCGCAACATAGGCTTCGTCTGGATTAATTTTGACTAAATGGGCAAGTTCTTTGCTAAATTCAGCAACTAGAAATGTATGCAGCCAAAAATTTGAAATGTTGATGTTCCATAGGTTTAGCTGTTTCGTATGGGAAATTAGAGAACTAGACATCACGACATTGCGTACCATCTTAATACCAAGGATGTTGATGGCTTTGTCCAAGGTGCCTACCTGGCCTTTAAATCCGAAAAATGATGAATTTGCAAGCCTTAGTATTTGGGCTGTGACACCTTGATCCTGACCAATAATTTCGCCAATTTGCTGACTTGTTAAATTTGAATCCAAACTCCTGATGATCTTCATCAGGAGCTGAGGAGGACTTGACAGAACGGAGTTGTCAAGTAATTTTTTTATATCAATTTGGCGTTCCAAGGTTATATCTCAATACTATTAATTTGTCTGATCCCATAGTATGACAATATGTCCTGCAAAAACTCTCTTAAAATTAAATGGTGATTTTCGAATTGATAATAGTGGATGGATATTCATTTCGTCTTCATTTTTCTGTATGAATGATGCAATCTTTCCGCTGTAAAGCATATCAATTGGTGCACCTAACGCAGGCATATTGTCTCGGGTTAATATTCGCTTTGCACATAAATTCACTAAGACAACTAGATTCGTGTCATCAATGCCGATCACGCCCACTGGTAGCTGATCAATCAATGATTCTCTTAATTCCAGCTGCTGAGCAATAATTCTAATGCGATATGAAAGAGGTTGAAGACACTTTTCAACAACTTCATTAAATTGAGAGTTGTTGATTAACGCCTCTCGATTTAATGAGCATATTTCTATGTAATCTTTCGCTCTAAATATTTCGTCCTGTAATTCATTCACTTCGGGATTACACGACGAAAATATTCTTTTTTTTACCGCATTAACTGTGCCTGCGTATATGACCTTGGCATCATTATTAATATGACATAATGCTCTTTGATTATCGATTACAGCTATATCAACCAAGAACGGGGATAATGTGGTTGGAGATTCAAAGGTAAAATTGGTATGCCAATTATCTCCAATTGCATTGCGTAAATTCTGCTCCAGAGTTGTATTCGATAAATCTAAATAAATTTTTACCTGGTTTGGCATTGTCGTCCATCCATGGACTAAATTGATTTTCCTTAATTAACAGAATGTTATTTACAGAAATTAAAAAACTAAATTTAATCCACTTCTCCAATTGTATATGATTTTTATTTATGACTAAAGATAACAAAAAATCCATATCGTTTTGTAGAAAAATCCTACATGAATTGGATGTTACTAGCAAAACTCTGGAATTTTGATATAAACCTAAATTGTAAAATCCTGCAAGAGGGTCAGTGCAACAATTTTGGTATAAAAAAATTGCATAAACGCTCGATATATTATCCTGCATGTGAGAGTATGCTTGCACATTTCTGCACCATTTCCCATTATAAAAAGTTAAGCACTCTGTCACATATTATCTTACGGATTCAGGATAAAAATCGAAAACCATTTGTGAAATCAAACAGGAAACCACTTTTTTGTATATATCGTACATTTGAATAAAAAATTTATACGAATTTGAAATTTTTGTTAAATTTATTTCAAATATTATTTTATCACAGGGTCAGGCTTAAGCAATGATTGTTCAACTTACTGGGTTTCCGGGTGGGTGGGTAAAAATTTCAGTTTTGCTGCTCAGCATGAATTGTGAATGAGGGTTCTGAATAAACGTGGGGGTAGTCGGATTATAAATTTATAAAGATCTGTAGGAAAAACCTGATGTAATGGTTGAAATTTAAAACGTGATCCAAACGGTGTACAAAATGCACATAATTGGGTTTATTGGCTTGACCAAACTCATGAGAATGATCAGGCTGAAAAGTTAAATTTTTTTGGCGAACAAAAGCTTAAAGTTTATAACTCTGAAGTAATCGCAAAGGTAATTGTCGACCAGTGTTCTCGCGATGGAATTATGAATTTACTTTAACTGTATTACCTATGTCCGCAGGAGATTCAACAACATGAATACCACATTCTCGCATAATTTTCATTTTTGCGGCTGCAGACTCGTCAGCTCCACCGACAATGGCGCCTGCGTGTCCCATTCGTCTTCCAGGTGGGGCTGTTCTCCCAGCTATAAATCCGAATACGGGTTTGGAAATATTATCTTTAACATATCGTGCGGTTTCAATCTCCATCTGTCCCCCAATTTCTCCAATTACAACGACTGCATCGGTATCGTCGTCTTTTTCGAAAAGACCTAATAAATCAATCATATTCGTTCCTATGACTGGGTCGCCACCAATTCCAATACATGTGGATTGACCCAATCCGACGCTAACAAGTTGATGAACCGCTTCATAAGTTAAGGTGCCAGATTTTGAAATGACACCAATTCTACCTTTTTTCGCGATGAATCCAGGCATAATTCCCGCTTTTGCCTCTTCAGGAGTAAGTAACCCAGGACAATTAGGGCCGATAAGCCTGACGTTGCATTGTTTGACATATTGGTGAGCATCGACCATGTCATTAACCGGAATGCCCTCGGTGATACATATTATTAACTCAATGCCAGCGTACGCAGCTTCTTTAATCGCATTTGCAGCAAACGATGCTGGCACGAAAATTATACTTACATTTGCTCCTGTTTTGGCTCTTGCTTCAATGCACTGATTGAAAACGGGTAGTTTTTCGTCAAATACGTATTGTCCACCTTTTCCAGGAGTTACGCCGCCAACGACATTGCCGCCATAATCAAGGCATTGTTTGGCATGAAACGATCCCTCTGAACCGGTGATCCCCTGAACGATTATTTTTGAATCTTTATTAAGCAATATTGACATTATATTTATCCTGACTATTTAGAAATTGCGACTTCAACTGTTTTCTCGGCGGCTTCATCCAATGAACCTGCGGGAATTATTGAAACTCCCGAAGAGGCCAGGATTTCTTTGGCTTCAACTGCATTTGTTCCCTCGAGTCTAACAATAACAGGAACATTCAAATCTAATACTTTTACGGCTTCAACAATACCGTTAGCAACTCGATCACAACGAACGATTCCTCCAAAGATATTTATTAATACTGCTGTGACATTTTTATCAGATAGTATGATACGAAAACCGTTTTTTACTGTCTCTACATTGGCACCACCTCCAACATCTAGGAAATTGGCAGGTTCGCCGCCCTTTAATTTGATAATATCCATGGTAGCCATCGCTAAACCAGCGCCATTGACCATGCAGCCAACGTTACCGTTCAGTTTAATGTAATTTAAGTTGAATTTGGATGCTTCAACGTCGGCTGGGTCCTCTTCATTAATATCCCTCATAGTGTCAATGTTCTGCTGTCTGAACAATGCACTATCATCAAAACTAAACTTTGCATCAAGAGCAAAAATACGATCATCTTTTGTTAGCACAAGTGGGTTTATTTCAGCCAGCGAAGCATCCGTTTTTACATATGACTTATACAAATCTGAAATCACTTTGCACGCTTCCTTTAGTGATTTTCCGGATAATCCAAGAGCCTCTGCAATCCGATAGGTTTGGAATGATTGAATCCCGAAAATAGGATTAATGGGCTCTTTGATAATTTTATCTGGCGATGTGTGCGCCAGTTCTTCAATTTCCATACCGCCTTCTGCTGAAGCTATTATTACTGGCTGCGAACTGCTTCTGTCCAATGTTATAGCTAGATAATATTCTTCTGCAATATCAATCGCTTGAGTTATATATAATTTTCTTACTTTTTGCCCCTCTGCTGAAGTCTGAGGTGTTTGTAATTGCATGCCAAATATTGATTTAGCATTTTCTATTGCAGAACTTAGATTTGGCGAATATTTTACGCCTCCACCTTTTCCTCGGCCGCCTGCATGAATTTGTGCTTTGACAACTACGGCTTCATTATTCGATTCCTTTTGAATCGTTTCAACAGTCGCTTTTACATCGTCTAGATTATCGACCATGTAGCCTAGGGGAACAGGAACACCGTTGGATTTTAAAATTGCCGCGGCTTGATATTCATGGATTTTCAAAATAAACCTCCACTTGCATATTTGATTAGAATTAAGCTATTAACGTATATAACTTCAAAATTTTAATTATGAACAATGAAGTTATGTATCTAAAATTCAATGAAATTGAATAAAAATTTACCTATATGTCCGTTAATAAATTCAACAGATCTACTTTTCATGATCGATTGTACCGCTAAATGGTGAATTTATATTGGGGCCGACCTAATCATACTGCAACGGAAGTTTGCAACCACATATGTAATTGATTTCTGGTAGATGTTTACCTAATTTTACATTGTTTTTAATAGCAAACTCTAATAATCGTTTCCGGCATGGTATCAATAATATTACCGCAAAAGAATAGGGTCTAACACTAGACGAGGTAATTGATTACACAACAAATAAAACGAGTTTTTATGGAATATTAGAATTGAGTTAACATTATGAAATAATGAAACTTAACGGTACACAAATTATTTAATGTCAACACTTGATAGGCGATATCAGGTATAGTAGGTTAGCCTGCTTATATTCATAGCTTTAAAAGTTACGAAATTTGGCGAGAACTATTAAATTAATTATGAACTGATCGAAAGATTGGAAGCAGGATCATGCTAATTTTTGGTCAACGAATGATATTGAAATGTTCTAACTTTTTTGAAAAGGATATTTTAGGATAACCATGGATAAATTTACTTATTTATCGAATGTAAACGGAAGTTTCATAGATGATTTATACGATCAATATAAGCAAGATCCACAATCGTTGGAGAAGTCTTGGCAACGTTTTTTTGAGGGTGTCGAATTTGCTGCTCAATTATCTGAATCGAATCTAGCAACATTGCGTGATAAAGAAGCGGCTGTTATGAAACTAATTAACGGCTATCGAGATCGTGGACACCTGTTGGCTAAGACGAATCCTGTTCGACATCGACGTTTTTTCAAAGCGGATCTTGATCTTAGTCATTTTAATATAACGGATGACGATCTCGACTTGGAATTTGAGGTTGGTCAACAAATACGGATTGGCAGAGCAACGTTAAGAGAGATTATTTCTCATCTCAATGAAACCTATTGTTCTTCGATTGCTTCGGAATATCGATATATTCCAGATTCCAGAATCAGAATGTGGCTTCACGAACACATGGAGCCTAATGCAAATAAGCCTAGTTTCTCGGAAAAGGAAAAGAAGCGAATATTAAATAAATTGGCTGAGGTTTGTGGTTTTGAGAATTTTTTACACGTGAAATATACTGGGCAGAAACGATTTTCATTGGAAGGCTGCGAGTCGTTTGTTCCTGCGCTAGACCAATTGTTTGAATTAGGTTCAGAATTAGGAGTAAAAGAATTCGTCATCGGAATGGCGCATCGTGGTCGGTTAAATGTACTCGTAAATTTATTTGGTAAAAGTTTTGAAACCATGTTTTCCGAATTTGAGGGAAGCACCCTCGCTGAGCACATAGAAGGTGATGGAGATGTGAAGTATCATCAGGGGCATTCTGCTGATATCGTAACTGATTCTGGGCATCGGGTGCATTTGAGTTTAATGGCAAATCCATCTCATCTTGAGGCTGTAGATCCTGTTGTTTTGGGTTCAGTATGGGCAAAAGGTGTAAAGTTATTTAACGATGACTTTAGAAAAATTGTTCCGGTTTTAATTCATGGTGATGCTGCTGTTGCCGGACAAGGTGTTGTCTACGAAATTGCAAATTTATGCCGATTGGAAGGGTATGCAACCGGAGGAACGATACATATCGTCATTAATAATCAAGTTGGTTTTACTGCAAATAACAGGGAAACACGTTCAAGTTTGTATTGCACAGATATTGCAAAAATGATTGAATGTCCTGTGTTTCACGTCAATGCTGACGACGTAGAGGCTGTTGCGCATGCTGTTTCTTTGGCGATTAAGCTCCGACAGGAATTCGCCATTGATGTTTTTATCGACATACTCGGATACAGACGGTTTGGCCATAACGAAGGTGATGACCCAAAATTTACTCAGCCCTTGTTATATAAATCAATTGGGAATCATCCAACAGTTCTCGAAATTTATTCAAATCGTTTAATTGAGGAAGATGTTATTACCGAAGAAGATGCCGAAAAGATTAAAAAGGATTTTAATCAGGTACTACAGAAAAGCCTTAAGGATGCCCGTGATAAAAAACCAGTAATTGAAACCAATTACTTGGGTAGAGAATGGAAGCATTTAAGGCGAGCAACAAAAGATGATTTTGAAACGTCACCTGAAACAGGTGTCTCCAAATCAATATTGGATAAAATAGCCAAAGGTTTAGCAACTGTACCTAAAGAATTTTCAATTTATCCGAAACTTCGTAAGCTAATTGATCAACGTAATAATCTTTACAACGTTGAAAAGACGGTAGACTGGGGGTTAGCAGAAGCCCTGGCATTCGGTTCATTGCTCGTTGGAGGAATTGCGATTAGATTGTCTGGTCAGGATAGTCGTCGTGGTACCTTTGCTCATCGTCATTCGGTGTTAATTGATGCAAATGACGAATCCAATTTTATTCCGTTAAATCAAATTCAGAAGAAGCAAGAACGAATTCATGTTTATAATTCTCACCTTTCTGAATATGGAGTGTTAGGATTTGAGTATGGCTATTCTCTTGCAATGCCTAATGCATTGGCAATTTGGGAAGCGCAGTTCGGAGATTTTTCAAATGGGGCTCAAATTATTATTGACCAGTTTATTAGTTCATCAGAATCAAAATGGCAGCGCATGAGTGGTTTGGTCATGCTGCTTCCTCATGGATATGAAGGACAAGGACCTGAACATTCCAGTGCTAGATTAGGGCGGTATCTGGAACTTTGTGCTGATTTAAATTTAATCGTTGTAAATCCAACGACACCAGCGAATTTTTTTCACTTATTGAGACGCCAGATAATTGCCCCTTATCGAAAACCGTTGGTAGTCATGACTCCCAAAAGTTTGTTGCGACATAAACTCGTTAGATCAGATGTCTCAGAATTAGAGAATGGACAATTCCAAGAGATCATTGATGATAATCAGGTTGACAAGAAAAAGGTTAAACGAGTTATTTTATGTGCAGGGAAATTATATTATGAACTGCTTGAGAATAAGATTGAGCAGAAGCAACATAACACAGCAATTATTCGAATTGAGCAATTCTACCCAATCCCGCTGAAACAGGATGTACAACTAATTAAGATGTACGAGCAAGTTAAGGAATGGGTTTGGGTACAGGAAGAACCCGTAAATATGGGCGCATGGGATTTTATCAATAAGCGCTTTGGCCAGCAATGCAATCTACGTGTTGTATCGCGGCCTGAATCTGCGAGCCCTGCATCTGGATCATTAATCGTTCATAACGCAGTACAAAAACAGTTAATTAGTGACGCGTTTAAGTAAAACTAAATCCGAAAGATAAAATGAAGCATGTTGCATAACCATTTGGTTATAGATGGATTACATAAAAACTCAACGTGCTCGTTCGTATGCCTGCATATTTCTGCATCATTTTCTATTCCAAAGACATCATATTCGCAGAGCATTTCCAATGTGGATGCAATTTGTTTTTGAATGGATTGAAGTAAAATCTCTAAAATCAACACACAATTAATCAAGATGTCACGTGATCTTGGATTAATTTTTTAGGATCTATTTTAATTTTCGAATACAAGAAGGTAATAAATTTATGATTTGTCCAAAATGTCATCATGAACTTCGTAAAGGAGCAAAGTTTTGTGACGGGTGCGGTTCGGACATTTCAAGAGCTTCCCAGCTTGAACGCAAATCACCTGTTGGTAATTACGAAAAATATGATATTGAAGATGATTTTGAAGACACAATCATTACGGGTCCTGGTGGAATGCCAGCAAAAGGTAAAGAGGATAAAAAATCAAAGGAGGAAATTGAAAAAAAGGGCTACGAGGATGTTGAATCTGAAGAAAGTGATTTTGAAGAAACCATAATTTCTAAACCCAACGAGTCACCATTGGTTCGAAAAACCGAAGAAATATCAACAAAAAACAACTATGAGGATGTTGATGTAGATAAAGACGATTTTGAAGAAACTATCATCACTGGACCCGGGGGGGATACAACGTCATCGAAAGTTGAGAAAAAATCATCGTCTGAAAAATATGAAGAATACAAACGGAATGATAAAGATTTAGAAGAAACTCTAATTGAAAAAAATGTAGAACAAGGCGAAGAACAAGATTTAGCCGGACCCAAAGAAGTAATCGGTGGTCGTTATGAGGTGGTAAAAGAGTTAGGTCGTGGCGGATTTGCTGAAGTTTTTCAAGGGCGGGATAAAAATCTGGACCGGTTAGTTGCCATCAAACGGCTACTTACGCATTTGATGGACCATGATTCTTCTGAAGAAATACTGGAACGATTTAAAATTGAAGCTATGTCAATAGCAAAACTGAAGCATCGTAACATCGTCGAAGTCTATGATTATGATTATGATGACAAAGGCTATTACATTGTCATGGAATATATCGATGGGGGGTCTCTCAGTGACTATATCAAAAAATCCCAAAAAGTCGAACCTCAAGAATCAGTTGAATTTTGTAAGGGTATTGCTCAGGGTCTGTACTATGCCCATCGCAATAAACTAATCCATCGAGATATCAAACCTGATAATGTCATGATTGTTACTGAAGATGGTAAACCCGTCCCCAAAATTGTGGACTTTGGGCTTGCTCGTGCCGGCCAGGAGTCGGAGTTGTCAGTTACCGGTTATGCCATGGGGACCCCGGGTTATATGGCGCCAGAGCAACGGCGAGACGCAAAAAATGTTGATCACAGAGCTGATATATACTCTCTGGGCAAGGTATTGTATAAATTACTGACGGGTGAAAAACCACAGGACGTCATTCCCACCTTAATACCGCCACCCCAAGCATTGAATGACATCATATTTAAATGCATTAATCCTAAGCCTGAAGATCGTTATTTCAGCATGGATGGTCTAATAAAGGATTTAGATAATATTTCGTTCAGGGATACGACAGCAAAGAAACGAGATACGATGCAGTTAATCCGTGAAAATATTTGCCCTGCCTGCGATACTGGCAATCATAATTCTGATAAATTTTGTGCAAATTGCGGTGAAGGTTTAACGATGGCTTGCCCTGAATGTGAAAGGGAGAACTCAATTCATCGAGCGTTTTGTACTGGATGTGGCAGCGATATACCTTTATTCAATACAGCTGCTGAAGCCTTACAACGGATGAATACCTTCAAGACTGACAAAAAATGGAGCAGGGTCGTTAAAGAGTTTAGCTTACTTCCAAAAGATTTACAATTTCATCAGCCTAACGGCATAAAGATGTTGGAGGAAGCCAGTCAGCTTCACAATGATGCAAAGAAAAAAATAGTTCTGCGAGACGAACTTAAGGAAAAATTAGATAGCACGTTAGAAAGTAATCAATATAGGTCAGCCCTTGAAATCATTGATCAGTATAAAGACCTGAATCCAGAAGATTCTGTGGTTTTAAATTTGCCTGAAAAATTAAGATTTAAGGTTTTAAAATCACTTTTTGTAGAAAAAACCAAAGAATTGGACGATGCATTATCCTGTAAAAAATTGACTGTAGTCCGTGAAGTTATTGATGAATTAAAGACAGAAAAAGAAGAATTTAAACTTCCTGATGATAAGCAATGGAATTCAGAATGGCAGGAAAAATTTAAATTATTAGAAGATCAAGACAACGATCTTAAAGGGAAAGAAGAGGAGATCTCCCAATTAATTAATCATGCAAATCAGCTCTTTGAAAATCAGGATTACAAAGCATGTATTGAAAAGTGTAGTGAAGCGAATGAAATCTCAAGCGACTCGAAAGAGATCATAGAATTAAAAACTCAATCGGAGAATATTGAAAAAGAAATTAATTCAAAATTTTCCATAGCACAGACAAAATTTTCTGAGCACAGTTGGATTGAGGTAAACGAAATCTGTAATGGAATTTTAAAATTGCAGAAACTGCACAGTGAGGCAATTGAACTTAAAGAAAAAGCTGTTGTTAAGATAAATTTTCAAAAAAATGTCAGGAAAGCATTATTATCGTTGGCTGCTATTCTCGTTGTTGGATTGGTTATTTGGGCTGGATTATTTTGGAAAGCAAGATACGAAAAGGCAAAATCTGATGCCCAGTTAATGTTCAAGGAACGTACGGATGCCGCGATGGGTTATTACAATAAGGCAAAAAGCAATTTGCTTATCGATGGATTTAAAACCGTTCAACTGCTTACAAATGCTGTGCAAGAAATAGATTTGGCAAGTAAGGATGAATTGGTTAAATTCCTTGGGAAAGGAGAAAAAAGCGAATTCAACACGTTTAAAGATACGGTCTTTAGTTTTAAGTCTTCGGTTGAAAAGTCTAGAAAACTATATGACATCAATTATAACGAAGCGCTGGCTGCATTAACTGAGGGTAAAATTTTCATAAAGGAGAATCCTGAAAGAGCATATAAATTGTACCAGCCAGCATTTAATAAATTGGTAGAGCTTCAGAAAGAAGAAATTAATTCTCTTTTAGAAACCCAGAAACGAAGCGCTGTTATTGATGTTAAAAAACAAATAGAACAAAATCTCACTGTAGCAGTGTTTAATTTTGCCGAACAATCGAAAACAAAGGCGGATAATGTTCATTCAGAGAGCTCTGATGCCTATAAAGAAGCGATCATAAAATTGGCAGGCGCTAAAGAATCACTAGAAAAAAATCTAATCATGGAAGCTGCAGATTTAGCGCTGGGTTCTGCGGAATTGTTTAATAAATCGATAGAGACATATTCGCAAAGCAAAGAACTTCAAAAGTACAGAGATCCTCTAATGTCAAAACTGAATAAAGTCGATTTTTCGGTTCTCGAAAAACATACCCCGAATAAGCTTGCAAAAATGAGGCAAGCACGACAGGCTGGCGAAGAAAAGGTGAAGAATTATGAATATGGAGGTGCAATTGGGCATTATAAAGAGGCGTTGGTTCTTTTAGATGATGCGGTCGATATTGCAACTGATCAGTTATTAAAAGAAGGGAATAGTAATCCGTTTCAGATTCAATTTTTTAATAAGGCAAAGAGAGTATTTGGCCAGGAACTGGATAAGATGGATAGAGGTGAGCTTGAGAAATATTGTGCAGATAAACTGAATAAAATAAACGCCGATACCAGTCAAGCAGAGCAAGCGTTTTTAGAAAAAAAATATGTTAAAGCAACTGATATCTATGAAAACCTTTTAATGCAGCTTCATGATGCTAAAATTACTGTCAACCTAGTAAAAGACCTGTTAAAAAACTTTTTCGATGGGATGCGAGAAGGAATAGGAATGTTGACTAAAGCTCAACATACAAATGACCAAAATGAGCGAAATAAAATTTTAGATGATATTATAACTTTACTTGCTGAAATTAATCGAAATGAACTGACAGGCATTATAGATAACAAGACGAAAACAGAATTTGGTAATCTATATTCTACATCAAAAAAGTTGCTGGAGGACCCCCAATCATTTTATGAAAAAGATTTACTTGAAGTAAAAAAATATATTGAAGCGGCAAAACTTGATGTGATAAAACAAAAGTCCCCTAGAGAAAATGTGCTTGTTTCTCTAAACTATTTAAATTCGGCTGTTGAAAAAGGCTTCTTTCCTGCTGACGCCAAAAAATACAAACTAGAGTTTTTTGAAATACAATTACAGTCCTTGATTAATAACAACAGTGATAATTCTGCTGAACTTCTATTTGAGTTGAGAAGTTGGATCTCTCTTGCTTTGAAAGAGTTAAATTTGTCATTGGATGAGCTGGAAAGAGAAATGAAATTGACTGATATGACTGATATGACTGATTCAATTTTACCACCGGGTTACCAACCCGTTGATGATTCCTATGAGGTTAAGGTCAAAAAAAATCAAGCTGTCTGGTTTAAAATGTATCCTCAAACAGTTAAAAGTTCATCCGGTATGGAATTTTGCCTCGTTCCACCTGGGAAATTTATTATGGGAAACAAAGAGTCTAAATTCGAAACCGAAAAACCAGAACATGAGATTGTTTTAGATACGCCATTTTATATGGGGAGATTTGAATTAATGGTTGGAGAATTTAGAGAGTTTGCTCAAAAACATTTGGATCTGACATTATTTGATAATAATGACGTTATTGTTGCGGGTATAAATTACGTTAGTGCACTAAGGTTTTGTAATTGGCTAAGCAAAAAACATGATCTCAAATCAGCATATATTTGTTCCGCAGAAGATGAAAAGAAATCAAATCCAGAGGATTGGAAGGTTGATCTAAATACTTCTGGGTATCGATTGCCAACTGAAGCAGAATGGGAGTATGTTGCAAAATATAGCCTAGACGATAACCAAGAAGTCAGCCTAGTAGATACTGCTTGGTTCGGTGATACAGCAGGGGGGCAGCTATTGAGAGGAAATATTGAAACGCTGACTGAAAATAATATTAAACCCAATTACCTTGGAATATACTGCATGAGAGGAAATGTTTTGGAACTTGTGTCAGATTGGTTTGGTACATATGAAAATAAACCTGCCACGAATCCCGTCAGACAATTAGATTCATCGGTTAAATCTCGGCATATCGGTCGAGGTGGACATGTGGGCTCCTCGGATGTAGAAATTTCAACGACATACAGAAAACGCATTCATCCCGAAATCGAAAAACCTCAAAATCTTGGAATTCGACTTGTTATACCACTTCGTTTCGAAAAAATTATTGACAATAATTAACTAAAACGATGACCGACTAAGGAGTTAAAAATGGATCGAAAATTTAGACGTGTTATTTTTACATTATCAGGAATCCTGTTTATTGTTATAATTCTCGGTGGATGTGTTACTGTGCCAAAAGTTATGATCGATTTAAATTTGGCCTCGCCTGTTAAACCAACCTCAGTTAATACTCAGTATGCGGTGCTACAGTGGTGTATCGAAAGTGATGAAGGTAAACTTTTGGAGATTAATAAAGAACGTGCTAAGCAAATCCAGTTTGATGCAGGAACGTTAATATTTCTTGATTGGAGTGATAAAACCGCATTAAAATATCCATTTCTGAAGATAATGAAAGGTGATTTATTTTTTACAGGTAGTGTTGATAATGATGAACATGTTCAGGAAGCAATAGATTGGCTTGAACGACCTATAACAGTTGTTTCAGATTTGGATGTTGCCAAAAGTTTTTTTTGGGCAAAGAATTTGGAAGAAAGTGGATTCCCTTTCTGGCTTGAAGAAAATAAGAGAATTCTTATACTGCCAGAGAATAAGTACGGTGACAGAAAATTGGCACTCAAGCGATTAAAAAAATATGGTGAAAACTATCGAGTAAAAAAAATCGTTGATATAGCAAAAGGATTTGTCGACAGACTACAATTTCTTGAAGCATACAATCAATTGAGAAACAGAGCAAACGATTATCCCACAAATGTTGAACTTCTTGATTACCTCGATGAAACAGCAGATTTATTGATAAAACAAAAAATACAGTTGATAATTGAAAGTAGATTATCAAAAGTTGAGAATAGCATTTCAAATTTTAATACAGCCTCGGAAGATCTGAAGAGTACCGAACAGTTAATTTTGGATACCGAATCAATTACTAATAAATTCATTGCAGCTTGCGAAGCAGACCCCCCATTATTAAATGCTCTTCGGAAAAAAAATAAAGACAAAATAGAGGTATTGCAAAAAGACATTGCGTCTTCAAGAGCAAAGTTATGGCAGCAGGAAATAAATCGTCTAGCAGCCCAAAAATATTATTGGTCGGCCTATCAGCTGTTCAAGCAGCGAATTGAAGAATCTGAATCATTTGCGTCTGTTGTTAAAAATGAGATCAATAGTCTTCTTTGGCAGTCATATGTTAGCATAATCCCTGATTCAATTAGTCATTTTTTAGAGATTGGGGAAAAAGAAATGGCTGATGCAGAACGGCATGGAATAACTCTCATCCTCTGTAACATGGCGGATGATTTACTCCTTTTTGCGAACAAAAATAATGTTATACTTCCCGAATCTACCGATGAATTAAAGAAAAAATTAAACGATCTACTGAGTCAGTCAACGTTATTTTATGATACATGGGTAAAGAGAAAACTGATCCTCACTGAATGTTCATCTGGTCAGGCTGGTTTAGGAACTACATTTTTAAGAGACCTCGAAATATTATTTCGAGACCGGTTTAAGGAAACGGATTTATTTTATGGTATCAGGCTTGGTAAAATAAATTCTGATGCTAAAAAATCTGACTATGTTCTCGATAAATGTAACGTTGCATCATTTGCGGTTGATAAAGCCGAATCAGATGAAGATCTCGAATTGATCACTCGGGCGGGAGAGGTGACAGAGGAGGACAATCCTGAGTACATTGATCGCATAAGGAAGAAAAAAGTAACAACGGGAATCCCTCCAAAATTAATATCACAAAAGATTTATAAATATACGAAGCATATTTCAAGAGTAAATGTTGTTGTTCATGCCAGATTGACATTCACCTTGTTGCATCAGGAAAAAGAAGACTTTTTTGAAGTAAATAAATTTATGAAAAAAGAATTTGTTATAGAAACAATCGATCCAAGAGAAACCATCATAAAGACTGAAAAAGTTGTCGGACCAGAGGAACCGAAACCGGTATTGCGGAATGACAATGTTTGGGTTGCAAGTGAAATGAAAGATTGGGCACGCAAGGAATCTCAAAATTTGCTAGTGTTAAATGTCATGCGATATATCGCAGACTATCCAAACTGGATTGCCGAATTCGCATCATCATTCGAAGAAAAACAACAATGGCAGGTTGCTGCGAATTTTTGGGGATTCTGTTTAGAATATTGCAAACATATTCAGCCGGACCCTGAGCTTATTAAAACACAGCTTGAAGATAAAAAAATACTGGAGCATACCCGTGAAGAACTTGAAATTAGTTTAAAGAGTGTCAAGGAACTAGCAAAATTAAAAAATTCAAGCTGGGATTCGGCAGTAAATGCCTTGATTTCTTACTTAGAGCCTTCTAAATAGAGCCCCAATGTGTTTGGGCAGGATATTGTGATGCCTATTCGAAGGGGGGCCAAAATAAAGGCATCGGAAAAGCCTGTCACCCAATAGGCCTACCGTTTCAGGCAAGCTGACTCGGATAGAGTAAACATCTTTCAATCGTGTTCGCCCCAAAAGCAACATTGGCCATATTTGTATAATAAATCCTCCTGAAACAATCCTGAGCCGAGTCCTTTGAAGGAAAAAAGGATATTACCTATAATCTGCTCGCCGAACATCGTAAGAATGGCGGTCCAACAGGCAGAGCAAAGCAATCTGCAACGTTTATAATACTCTTAATTACTTCCAGTTTTTATGAGATCTTGCAAAAGGTTATTCTTTAATTTTGGACAATATTTTCCCATTGGATCGGGGCAGATAGTAATAATATTTGGATTGAGTGATTGTTCGTTTTTAATTTTTTCCAATTCATTCGAAAATGTTTTGCCATTGATGTTTAGTATGTAGCGTGTATTTGGGCCAAGAATTGATACGAGAGGTACGTAACGCAATACTTCGGCAAACAAGCAAAATGATGGCTCAATAAGAATAATTGGGATGTTAGGGAATTTCTCCTTAAATAAATATAAGTAGTTAGCGTCAAATACACCGATACATATAGCTTTTTCTATTACCTTATGACTTTTACTCCACACATTTATATGATTGATTAAAATGTCTTTTGCATACTCTACAAGATCAAAGTTACCTATTGTTGGTATATAAGTATTTGATTTGTTATCCCATTTTCTGAGTTGAACCATATGTTTTCTTGGACAAAATATCAAAAAATCGTCATTTGCTGGTTGGGGATAAGATGAATAGTAGGTTTTTAATTTTGAATGAATTTTGGGATCCGCATACTCCAATCTGTCGACTTCGAACATATAGTCACAAGTGATTCCTGCGTGGGGATAATTTGTTTGGAAGTATTGCTGAAATACTAGTTTTGCTGCGTTAGTATTGATTGCTTCATTGGTAATATGTTTGAGCTCAGTAATTATTTTTATAAGTTTATTTTTGAAAATTTGAGTTTCATAATTTTTGATTTTATTTATGTCTGAAGTTGAATAGACATCCCAATGGTTTCTAGATAAAATATGGTGATCTATAATAAATTTTATAGAATCAATCATTTTATTAGATCGATTATTGACTAAATAATTATAGTCATTTATCGATGTAATTTCTTTGAGTAAATGGTTGAATGGTGTCCTTGCTTCTTTTGAGGTTAAATCGTTATGTGTTTCAATTAATATTGGTGTTGGATGAGGACTTGGTTTTGATTTTGGCAAGGATATTTTGTCAAAAGGAATAAATTTCGCACCTTTTAATTTTACGCCTTCTGGAGATGCCTGAATTATTTCTACTGATAGATTTTGTTGAATGAGTTCCTCAAACGAATTTATCAAAGAATCAAAAACAGTATAGCGTTTTTCTCCTACATTATTTTCTACTTCTAAATAATTCGAAATACGGTTGTTGAGTGAATGCAGTGTGTCTTCACCACAAGAATGAAATGCAGAGTGAGTGCTTCCTGAAATGGTACAACATAAATCAATACCTAACAGAATTATTTTTTTAAACCCCAGATAAATTGCAAAACTTCCCGCTGCAACTCCAACATTCGTTCCTACAAATAGTCTGTCTACATCTTTATTAAATGGAGTTACAATAGTTTTCTCCAATATATTGTGGCTTGAGATGAACCAATATGCATGGTCAAATTTTGGAGCAAGTCCTGGTGAAATCGTCGGTGAACATAGCAATTTATCTGCTTCATCAATTTTAATATTGTCCCAATTGCGAAGGGCACATCGATCAATTTCTACGTAATAATCCGGAATGATATTGTGATTCTTAAAGGCTTTTACTGTTGCGCCAGCCGCTATGATAAAGAAATAATCTCTATTTTTTTTCAACCAATTTATTTGGGTATCTAACGAAGGTCCAGCACCTACGATAATGGCGGTTGAAATATGATCTGGCCTTTTAATAAACTTTAAGCCTTTACTCGTTTTGATTGATGGTAGATTAAGTAAAATATTTTGGAAAGAAATTTCGTCTATATGCCGACAATCTCTAACTATTTCCATTTTTGAGCGCAGCTTTGGGATGAGATAATTTTCAATTTTCTTAACTGCCTTATTCCTTCCTGAATTATCGCTTATTTCCAAACATATTTTGAAACGTAAGTAATAGACTTCTTCAGTAATAATTTTATGAAGTTTATCCAAACATGTTTGAGTAGAATCTCCACAACTAAAGTATGTGTTTTCTAGATGGGAATAATCAATAGTTATTGGATTCGCATCTAGAATGAATAACTTTTGATTTGATTTTAGAAGATTTCTTAATGCTTTAATTAAGAATTCGTTTCCGGCACCAATAAGAAGAATTAACTCCTGATCATGATTTTTCGCTAAAAACTCTGCTAATGTTCGTTCAGCCAGTTTTTTCTGTTCCATCAAGCCATGCATTGGGGTCAGGCCTATTATTTATATTAATACAACGACTAAAATGATTTTTATGAGCAAGGAATATGACTATTTATGGCGATTGAAATGACTATTCTACAGTAGCATCTTTGTCAGGCAATTGAGGCTATTTATGACTTGAAAAAGCCCAATAATTTCGTGCTTATCCTCATAAGGAATTTCTCCGATTCGATAGAAATCAACCGCGATGAAGATTTACAGTTTGTCATCTATCACGCACAATTAATCAGGCTGGAACGGAGGACGCTGGTTTAATTTTAAAATCTAATATTTACGCAAATTGTAAGGTGTTCTGGAGTGTATAGCAGGTTTATTATAACCTGAATACGTGAAAAATTTTTGATGAATTAATGCAACGCTTTGATTTAGAAAGTGTTGTAGAAATTATGCGACATACCAATTGGTTGTATTAATTTGCAAAATATTTTTCACGGATTTAGGTAGTGTCTGTTCAGAAATATATAAAACGCTATTAAAGAAATAGTTGCAACTGAAATTGAAAATGAGTTTTTATTAAAAATTGTTCAACTCCACGCATAGGCCTTGGAAAATTACGTTGTGTGATATTCATAACAACTTCTAAATTAAGCGGTTACTATTTTTCTGAAAAACTCCTGGAGTTGGTGGACGCGAAATTACTCGTCCTTAGCGACCTGTTGATAATTTGATTTTTGAAAATTTACTGAATCCATAAGATGTTTTCATAAAATAGGTTGTGGCTTTATGAAAATTTAATATTTCGAAATTCGCCTTTTCTGGACAGACACTAGCAGTCTGTCGGACTTTAGAAGTCGTCACGAGAAAATCGTCAAATTGAGGACATTTTTGTCCAAATTTGAAGAGGATATTGCAATATTTGATGATGATTTGGACAAAAACGGGCCAATAGTGCGGTTTTCGCAGTAGATTCGTCTAAAGTCCGACAGGCTGCTAGGGAATGAGGATTTAATAATTTCCTAATTTATACATCTTATATTACTACGATTTGAATCCAATAATTAGCTCATATATATAATACGTTTCACCAACCATTAAGTACTCGATAATTGACTTCCTATTAGTAAATATTTCCTAAATCAAGCACGATCACAGACTGTAAACGTATTATTTACTTTCGTAGATATTTGAAAATTACATATTTCTAAATTCGCTTTAACTTTTAGGAAGTTATAAAATCCCCATTCCTAGGTATAACTTACAAAATGGATCAGTATCCCTTATCGCGTACTTTTGAATAGTTGTAAACTAAATAATTTCAATATATTGAGCTTCTTACAAAAGTCTTTTCGGTTGTATTCCGACGTGAGACGCATCGGTGCGGCCGTCATGTATAAAGCGCATAGGGTCAACGCTATGCATCCTGCAGGCGGGACTAATGCAGCCATTAGCCCATGACGGACGACCACACCTGCACATCTTACGCTTAAAATTCGGCTCGAACATACTTTTGCAAGAAGCTCTATTAACCAATTTTATTCATTATAAATCGCTCAACTTAGAATGCAATATAAAAACAGGTTAAATGGCATTAAATCGAATTGCCATGGCTTCGATGATGGTAAGATGTTCACAATCTAATTTGTAGGCCTGGAGCCGACACTCATAAGCACGTTGTGTTTTTTCACAAACCAGCGTGTGAGGAGAGCCATGGCGCTCAGTCACATGCGTGGAATCACATTGATGGCGTTCTATTATCTGATGAAGATGTTGCCGACGGTCTTTCCTTATTCTGAATCGATGAATTCTTTCCGTTGGACTATTGAGGAAATGGCTCAATTCACTACAATCGGAGCAGGAACAGGAAAGTTTTACAGGACGCTTCCAATCATGTGGCGGATTAGGTTCACATTCTGATCGGGATTTTAGTTCTGCATGACATGCCTTTAGCCAGTTAATTAGCGGTTTGCACTCGGTGTCTTTTTTATGGTCCATCCAACTTTCCAGCTGGATCAGTGCGGGTATTTGTACGGTTGTTAAATCATATTTTTGGGGTAAATTTACAATGTAGTCGATCAATTCTGCCAACACACCGGATATAGGAAGGGTAAAGATTGATTTGAATAAAGATACAGTCAATTCGCTACGGTTGAGCTGTTTTTTTTGTCCATCATGTGTCTCGTTTTCTCGTCTATCGACACGCTTCAATGCTTCCAGTATCTCTGGCGCCAAGGCATTGCAGAGAGTGTATCGGTCATTACTTTTATTTTTATGAACACAGAGTGATTCCAGAATGACAATATTTCTTGCAATTGTATTCTCGGTACTGCTTTTGAACAATTTCAGCAGGGGCTTCTGAAACGTCAACCACTCGTGCTGCTGACATAATGCTGCCATGGTTCGTTTTGGATCCTCCGTTGCATCCCGAATCAGAGTATCACCGACATAGGTTGCAATAAGGCTGGGATTGCCCAGTTTATTAAGCAAAGCGGGCATTTTGGAGCCCGTATCATTCTCCTTATTGATATCTGGATAGTGAAAATTCTCATATTGCACCGGCCACCGTTTCAGAATGGTTTGAGTAAATAGTATGCATTGCTGTTTTAGCTCATCATCAGATTTTTTGTTCTGCCATTGTTTGATCATATATTGCAGACCGGCAATGGCAGAATGAATACCTGTATTGCATAAAATCTCAAAATGCTGTTGATTTGGCCATAATATGACGGCGCCATGGCGATACCATCGTTCCATTTCCATCCCTGCATTTCCGGTGTATCCTCCTACTTCTTCTTCTGAATCGACATCTGTTAGCTCAATATTCGATATAAGTTCTTCCTCATCAACGTTCATTTCTCCAAATGCCATTGTGTCTCCGGTTGGATCGGTCCAGTGATCCGCTACCAGGCTTTGGTCGTAAACTTCGCCCATAGTGTAACTGTCAGGTCCATCATCGTAATCGTAGCTGTCATAATCGTCACATTCAGCTTCTCCAGATTCATGTAGGGTCAGCAGTGACAGATAGGCTTTCCATCCAGCTTCTTGCGCTGCTGCGAAGAGCGCTTGAGTTTTCGCACGGTCTGTTCCTTTGAGGAGATCTGGTTCCAGGCCAGTTTCAGTGTATTCGTGGTCGAGGATTACCGCTAACTTGATTGGATCGTCTTTGGTCTGACAATTCTGCAGGAGTTTGGCAATTTCAGAAATTTGTGTGTTGTATTGGGGGGCTTTAATTGTCTTCTTCGACCGTTTCAGTGTAATATTATACACGAGTGCAATGCGATAACCGGTTTTCAATGGTCTAATCTCATGTTCGCAGTCTGCGTAAAACGCAGCGACATGTAGGTTGAATGCGCTTTCAGCGCCGCCAAAATCAATTGTTTTTTCATGGCCGCAATGGCGAATAATCAGCTCGCCGCCTTCGTAAATCGATGGTAAAATCACCACCAGCGTTGCCACCATACCATCAAGTTTTTCTCCGTCCTGGTGCGGTAGAAAGAAGCCACCCGGTTCATACAGAAGCAATTGGTACAACTGACAGTCAAGATCTTGGCCTTCCAGTCCCAATTGATGCTGTACACGCTCGAGAGTGGTGTTGAGAAAGTCAGGCCACTGTGGATTGGTTAGTTCTAAGTGATCTGAATCAATTGCCCAGACGCGACGTACACTGGTATCGACAAGTGTTTTCTCTCCTGTACCATACGGGGCCTGATGGCAGACACTGATAAGCTCGTTTGCCTGCGATTTGTTGATTGGCAGGCCAATCGGGCCTATACCATTGATCTCCAGACCGGGCATGATAACCGGTACACTCTCTCCAACACAAAAAGCTGTAGGTCGGTCAATTGTCTCAAGTGTTTCTAATAATTTCTTTGCGATTGTTGTTGGCATGGATTTCTTGCTTTTACGGTTTTCTGGTGGATAAAATTGGTTACATACCATTTTCGGATATGAAAATTAATTATTATTATATCTGTATCCAAGTGGGTTTTTGACCATTTTTCCTTTTATTATGAGTCAACATATCATGTATACTGCAAACAGTAGATTTTTCGATCCCGCATACGGGATCATTTCAGGTAGGAACTTTACAGAAACCGGTCGAAAACCTGATCGCGTTTGCTATGCTTAAATTAGAAACGGGTTAATTTCTCGTTTGCGCGACCAAGCCTGTCTGCAAGCGCTGCAATGGTTTTTTCCATCCAGAAAGGCAAGGTCTCCAAGTTATTAGTAAACATGTCTTGCGTTGAAACAAGCACTTCAGCGTCACTTGTTGCGACTGCACTGGCAGTTCTTGGCGCATTGGTAATAAGTGCCATCTCCCCGACGATATCTCCATCTGACAAGTGTCCCAATATCATACGTTTTTTTCCTTTTCCCTTAAACACCTCAACGTCACCACTTAGAATGATATAACATTTATTCCCGATCTCTCCCTCTTTAAGAAGGAATTCCCCTTTCTTGAATATTTGACTATTGATCGTCATTTTCCCTCTCACCAAATCGTCGATTTCATCAGTCATTTCTTTTACGTCTTGATAGCGGTCGAGTTTGTCAAACGCCATTGCTTTTTTAATGATCCGACAAAGATCTGTTGTCAATTGGTGATTTTTAAATAATAGTTCTTCTGGAGGAATGAATTCTCGTTTCTGAGCTTTGTATAATATTTTGTTAATATCGCTGCCTGTATAGGGAGGATTAAGAGTTAACATGTGATAAAGAGTCGCTCCCAGAAGGAAGATATCACTATATTGGTCAATGCTGATAGTGTCTCCAATCGCTTGTTCTGGTGGCATGTATGCCGGAGTTCCTTTAACAACACCAAATCGGGTTGCTGTTGGAGAATGTTTATCGATGAGTTTAGTTTCTTTAGGTCTAATTGTTGAAGTAGATTTTCTGTTGGGGCGATTTGTTTTTGCCAAACCCCAATCCATTAACAAGACTTCTCCGAAATGTCCAACCATGATGTTTGCAGGTTTGATATCTCTATGAATGATATTTTTTGAATGCGAAAACGAAACAGCGTCGCATATTTTCCGAAAAATGTTAAGCAGATTAAAAACATCGTAGCTTTCCTTATACTCTCTATCCTCTTTTTCCAATTTCTGGATAATCTCAAGCAATGATTCTCCTTTAATGAAGTTCATCGTAAAATAAATTCCATAGCCTTGTAAAAAACCTAAATCATGCACGGGTATAATATTGGGGTGTTCCAATTGACCGGTGATCCTCGCTTCTCTTATGAAGCTTTTAATGAGCGACTTATTTCCTTTGTGTTTTGGGAGAATTACCTTTAAAATTGAATGACGCTGAAGATCTTTATCATAGACATAGAGAATGTTACCCATCCCGCCAGACGATATTTTTTTCTTCACTCGATATTTATCCTCATTTGGCTGACGTGCCAGGGCTGATTTGAATACCTGTTCTTCTTTACTGGTAAGAACCTGTTTCAGTATGTCATGTGAAGTAAGGCGTTTAGTACGTGATCGACCTTTAATTATAATGCTCAATAGTGATTGCTTTTTCAGTACTTTATTCGGGTAAACGATCAACGAAGAACTGACATCTCCAATCGTTGAATCTAGGTGGGGATTATTCTTCTTTTGAGTATCTTTTTTACTCGGCATGGTGGATTGTCTTTGAAAGTGCACTGATTTTTTCAGCTAATGGCATGTCATAGTCTTTTATATTATCACGAATGGTATTTATAATTGCGCTGCCGATGACAATACCGTCTACTGTTTCTATAACCGTTTCAATTTGTGACGCCTTGGAAATGCCAAATCCCAATGCGATTGGCAAATCTGTCTGTGATCTTATTTCTTTTGTATGTGCAGTGACAGTTTGTGCAATATTTTCCCGTTCACCCGTCACACCTCGAATAGATATTTGATAAACAAATCCGGTCGCAGATTCCAGTATGCGTTCCATTCTGTCTGAAGTTGTGGACGGAGAAATTAACTGAATAATATGCAGTCCGCATGAATCTACTGCGGGGCGGATTTCGGATTGCTCTTCAAATGGCAGATCAACTACTAACAGAGCATCACCTCCGCATTCCTTGACTTTGGTTACAAATGGATCGACTCCCATGTTATATATCGGATTTAAATAACCGAAAACGACAACAGGATTCCTGTCATTATTCATCCTGAATTCCCTGAGTATTCTGAAATAATCATCACGCTTAAACCCACTATTCAGAGCGAGTTGAGACGATATCTGAATTGCCGGTCCATCGGCGGTGGGGTCTGAAAAAGGATAACCTAATTCGATAATGTCAACTCCGTTATCCACCAATATATTCATGAGTTTTAACGTATCGTTAACCGATGGAAATCCAGCCGTTATATAGGCAATGAATATTTTAGATTTTTCGCTAAATATTTGTTTGATTCTGTCCATAAGATATCTATTTTTTACCCAAGTATTGATTGACGGACTGCATATCTTTATCACCTCGACCGCTTACATTCACAATTATGATATGATCATTGGGTAACGACGGCGCAATTTTCATAGTATGTGCAATGGCATGACTTGATTCAAGTGCCGGAATAATTCCTTGAAATCGCGTTAATTCCATAAACGCATTTACTGCTTCCTCATCGGTTATGGATACATATTGAACTCTATTTTCGTCATGCAGCCAGGAATGTTCAGGGCCTACCCCTGGATAATCTAGTCCGGCACTTATTGAATGTGCGTTGCAAATTTGACCATCTTCAGTTTGGAGTAAATAGGTTTTGCTGCCGTGTAAAATTCCAACTTTTCCCCCAGTTATACTTGCAGCATGCTGATCGGTATTTATGCCTAAACCTGCCGCCTCGACGCCAATAAGTTTAACTGATTTCAATTGAATAAACGGTGTAAAAATACCAATCGCATTACTCCCTCCGCCAACACATGCAATGACAGAGTCTGGAAGTCGATTTTCCTTTTCCATAATTTGCTGTTTTGTCTCCTCACCAATAATTTTCTGAAATTCCCTTACTATCATGGGATATGGATGCGGCCCAGCAGCTGAACCGATAACATAAAAGGTATCTTGAGATGTGGCAATCCATTCACGCATCGCTTCGTTCATGGCATCTTTCAATGTTTTCGTACCACTATGAACGGGAATGATTTTGGCGCCGAGCATGTACATACGTTTTACATTTTCTTCCTGACGTTTCATATCTTCTTCACCCATGAATACGTCGCATGTAAATCCAAAAATTGCTGCTGCTGTCGCGGTTGCTACACCGTGTTGTCCTGCACCTGTCTCTGCGATGAGACGTGTTTTATTCATACGTCGAGCGAGTAAAGCCTGACCCATGGTGTTATTAATCTTATGTGCACCGGTATGATTCAGATCTTCACGCTTTAGATATATTTTAGCGCCTGCCAACCGTTCCGTTAATCGTTCAGCATAAAACAGTGGTGATGGACGGCCGACAAACTCTTTCAAGTAAAACGATAATTCCTCATGAAATGATTTTTCATTCCAGGCTATGTTAAACGCATTTTCAACCTCAGACATAGCTGGCATCAAGGTTTCTGCTATATACTGACCCCCAAAGGAGCCAAATCGACCCTTGAATTTATTTGTCATATCTGTGTTCATGTTATCAATATAAAGAAATAAATGATTTTATCGTTTCATCCGGTGCTTCACTTTTAATAAGCGCTTCGCCTATTAGGAAGATGCGAATACCGTTATCCCACAATATTTTTATTGATTGTTGAGTTTTCAGTCCAGATTCCGCAACAATTAATGATTTGTCATCAATGTGCTGAGCCAGTTCTAATGTTTTGGATTCCGAAGTTTCAAATGTCTTTAAGTTTCTATTATTAATACCAATGAGATCACATTCAACTTCGTTCCTGACATATTTTAGTTCATCAACCGAATGCACCTCCGCTAGCACATCCATATTCAGTTTATGTGCAAGGTCCGCCAATATTGCTGCTTTTTTTGCAGAAAGGATAGACATGATTAAAAGAATACAGTCCGACCGTAATACTCGACTTTCATATATTTGATACTCATCAATAATGAATTCTTTACGTAAAATTGGCAATTGAGTATGATGAAAGACGTCGTTTATATCATTGCTTTCAGCAAAAAAAAATTCTTTATCCGTTAATACTGATACAGCGGCGGCTCCACCCTGTTCATACAATTTTACTTGGTGAAGTGCGGCTAAATTAGGACAAATTTTCCCGAGGGATGGTGAACCTCGCTTGAATTCAGCGATGATGGCGGGGCGATTTTTTCCGATTTTTTTTACAGAAGATACAAAATTTCTCGAACGATTATCACTCTCTGTTTTTGATATTAAATCGTTAATAGAGACTCGTTTCTTCTTGTTGACTAGTTCATTTTTCTTGGAGGCAACAATTGTGTCTAAAATGGTATTCATTTTTATCCTGAATCATTCTTTTTGATATCGTTTGTGGTAATGGTTTCAATCGCATCTAATATAAAGCAGATCAATCTCACTTTCAAAAGGCTTTTCAAGACATGTTATATTGCTGATTTTTTTGAAAAATTGAGATTCAAATCATCTATAATCGTTTCCAATTTCATTCCACGTGATCCTTTAAGTGCAATGGTGTCTGATTGTTTTAGATTAGATAGTAGATAGTGTTTTACGGATTGGGTGGAAGCAAACGTCAAAAAATCAAATGATTTAGATGCTCCTTGCATTCTTGATCCCACAAGCAGTGTTTTGACTCCAACAAGCTCAATTGCAACTTTTTCTAAAATTTGAAAGTGCAATATGGCTTCATTATTTCCTAGTTCTAGCATATCGCCCAAAATTAGATAAACTGTACCTTTTAGCTGACCAGATTTATTCAGTGATTTAAGCCACGTTATAAATGCTAACATGCTATCTGGATTGGCGTTATAGGCGTCGTTAATAATACAGATGTCATCAATGAATTTAACATCCATCCTCATTCCAGGCATTGAGAATGATGTTAGCGCTTCCGCAACTCTCTGTTCATCGAAATTTAATAGTTGTCCGATTGCAAAACCAATACAACTATTAATCGCAAGATGAGCTCCGCTAAGGCACCATGAAATGCGGATCGGTTTGGAGCTATCTGAATTAAGTATCTCAAATTCCGAGTTTACCAGAGTTTCACATTTATAATTTAATCTAATCTTGGCCTCCTTTTCAGTGCCAAACGTGATAAATGATTGTCGCTTATTCAATGGTGTGATCCATTGATTATTTTCTAATGAATGTGGAATGATAGCGAATCGGGTTTTGTTTGATGACGTTAATAATGAGGCTTTTTCTTTTGTAACACCATCAATATCATCTAACTTTTCGAGATGGACAGGCCCCACATTGGTGATTATGCCTATATCAGGCATGACGACTTTTGTTAGTATTTCAATTTCTCCTGGCGAATTTGTGCCGAGTTCAATCACGAGATACTGGTGATCTTTATTGAGTTTCAGTAAGTTTTGCGGCACACCGATTTGGTTATTTGTATTACGAAAACTCGTTAATACAGATCCTTTACTACAATGTTTGATTATATGTCCAATAATCTCTTTTGTTGTTGTTTTTCCATTGCTGCCAGTCACGGCGATTACAATTATTTTTTTAAATCGTGATCGGTGAGCGTTAGCCAAATTCTGGTATGCGGTTAACGTGTTATTGACAACGAGACAGTGAATGTCGGTTTCATTCATGATTTTTTTTATTGCATCTGTTTTTTTTTCGATACAAATAGCTGATACCCCTGCATCAATTGCCTGTGAAATAAAATCATGACCATCGAATGTATCTCCGATCAGAGCTAAGAACATGGATTGTTTTGGTAACTTACGTGTGTCAGTGCTGATTGAAGAGATACCAAAAACATGCGGAGGATCGAAAGCGGGCTTATACCAGGATCCACCAGTATAATTAATCAGCTCTTCCCATGAAAATTGAATAGTGATCATTTTTACTGCGATTGATTGTCTTTTATAAATTAGTGTTAAAATTCTAGCAATCTGTCGAACTTAGAAAATCGTCAAATTGAGGCTATTTCTATCCAAGTCTGAAAAGGAGATGTTGCACCCCGCGGGATTGACGAATATATTGGCGGAAATAGGCCAAGAATGCGGTTTTCGCAGTAGATTCCTCCTAAGTCTTTTAATCTCGATATTCCTTTAAGCATAATTCAGGGAAATCGTATCACAATAATTATCCGTTATTAATGATAAAATCATTTAAAAATTATCTTTGGCAGACTCGAAGTGGCACCTATGGCTTTTTAAGTGCGTTGCCCTTATTTGTTTTGTATGAAATATTGATCGTAAAATACAATCCCAGCAGCAGTTCCATGATACGTGTCGGCGCAGATATATGGGTTAAGCAGATGCTTGTATCCGTCGGAGCTAGAGATCATATCGTGATGGGTCTGATCATATTAATTATTGGTGTATTGATTTTTTTTGCAGAGCGGAAAAAAAATATAACCGTAAAAATGCATTACTTTTACTGGATGCTTATTGAAAGTTTATTTTACAGTATTTTTTGCGCACTTATTGTTACAAAAGCAGTTTCTGTTATTTTTGCTCATATTTCCGGGCTAACTATGGTTCTCTTGCAAACCAATCCGGTGATAGGAGAAAGTAGTTTTGGTCTTCAAATTGCATTGTCAATTGGAGCGGGACTCTATGAAGAACTTTTTTTTCGAGTCATATTAGTGAGTGGTCTTTATTTTATTACTAGTAAATTCTTGATTCTGCACAAAGTTTCATATCTGGTTGCAGCTGTGATTGCATCTTTGATTTTTAGTGGTGTTCACTATATCGGTTCATTTGGAGATGAGTTCACTTTACACTCATTTATGTTTCGATTTTTATTTGGATTGGTATTAAATATTGTCTATATCCTGCGAGGATTTGGTGTAGCAGCTTGGTCACATTCGATATATGATATTTTAGTGACTGTAGCATTGAATCGATAAAATTTCATTATACGAATGTCTAAGCTATCATAGGTATTTCGAACAACTTATAACTCATCCCAAATTTCTAAGAATATACCTAAAACAGCTTCAATAATTATTGTATCACTCTCCTGGAATCGATAGCCATGGCCATTGTCGCAGAATCGGCGAAGGTTAAGTCTGATCCTACCGGTATACCCAAAGCAATTCTAGAAATGTTCAACTGAAACTGTTCTCTCAATTCGTTTGCTAAATACACAGCAGTCGCTTCACCCTCAACGTCCGGGCTGGTTGCTAATATAATTTCATTAATCGTATTGTTTTTAATGCGTTCAAGAAGTTGGTTTATGCGTAGATTTTCAGCATGAACATTTGCAAGTGGATCTATTTTACCTCCTAAAACATGAAATAATCCGTTGTAGCGACCGCATTTATCAATTACGGCGATTTGTTGCGGATATTCCACCACACAGATGACTTCTCCATTTCGCCTGGGGTCTAGGCAAATATCACACGATTGTTTATCTGCCAAATTGGCGCAAATTTCGCAATAGGTAACTTTTTCTTTTAGAGTTGATATTAATTCACCAAGTTCTTTTAGTTGGTCAGATTCCCAATCGAGTAATGCCAGAGTTAGGCGTTCGGATGTTCGTCTGCCAATGCCGGGTAATCCACTTAAAGACTGGGATAATTCCTTTATTGGAATTGGATAATGGTTAGACATTCTGGTAAAGTCGTATATTATTTGCAGTCTCTGGATATTTTTAAGATTTTCCCTAAGCCTCTGACAATAAATTCGGATCAGGAAGTTTTTTGTTCTGCGGAGCATGTAAAAAATTAAATGGCGTAAATTCATTAATCCTTATCAATTATATGTCCTTCTGAATAAGTATCCAGCGAAACGTTAAATAATTAATCAATTATAAGAAGACATTATTACTATATTTAGTGAGAGATCGTATCCCAAAATGCATCTAAAATCGATATCTGAAAATAGACTACATTTTTTCCCTTTATTATGTTTGATGCTTTTGCTGCAAACTCTGTTAACGAGCCGTGTAGCCGAGGCAGAAATTAGCCCAGATAAAGTAAGAAAAAGCCTGGTCAGAATACTTGTTACAACGCAATCTCCAGACTATCAAACTCCTTGGAATTCGGGAAGGATTGGACGAGGTGTCGGCAGTGGTTTTATCATTTCAAATTCAAGAATAATGACAAACGCTCATGTTGTCAGTAACGCAAAATTTATTCATGTTGACAAAGATGGTGATTCAAAGAAGTATCCAGCGGAAGTTTTGTTTATTGCTCATGATTGTGACTTAGCAATCCTTACGGTTAGAAATCACGATTTTTTTAATGATACCAATGTACTTTCCATTGGGGAAATACCACAAATGCATTCAAATGTAACTGCTTTCGGCTATCCCATTGGCGGTGATCGAATGTCTGTAACGCGAGGAGTTGTCTCACGCATAGAATTTAGAACCTACTCACATTCAGGGTTAGACTCTCATTTAACAGTTCAGATTGATGCTGCCATAAATCCGGGGAACAGTGGTGGGCCGGTAATTCAAAATGAAAAAGTTATTGGGGTTGCCTTCCAGGGATATAGCGGTGCTGTGGCTCAAAACACGGGATATATGATACCTGTACCTGTAATTAATCGATTTTTAAAAGATATTGAGGACGAGAAATACGACGGATATGTTGAACTTGGTATTCATTACCTAAATCTGCAAAATCCAAGTTTTCGACAAAAACTAAATTTTCCAACTGACACCGGTAATGGCGTTGTCGTAACAGAAGTAGTCAAAGCTGCATCAGCGGGAGGACAATTAAAAATTGGAGATGTACTGCTAAAAATAGATGGACATTCGATCTCTAGTGATGGGCATATCGTTCTTGATGGAGAATATGTACAACTGGAAGAAGTGGTTGAACGTAAGTTTCATGGTGACAAAGTCTTGTTTTTATTACTAAGAGAAGGAAAGCAGATATCTGTCATAGTGGAATTAAAAGGAGCCTGGCCTTATGCCATTCTGGCGAATAAGTATAATGTGCTTCCCGAGTTCATTTTGATTGCCGGATATTTATTCCAGCCATTGGATCGAAATTTTCTTAATGCATATAAATCAAAGAATTTAGATCTTAACTATCATTACAGTCATTTTGTAAAGGATGAATTATATCTGGAACGTCCGCAAATTAT
This sequence comes from Verrucomicrobiota bacterium, assembly GCA_021772675.1. GTDB lineage: Bacteria > Verrucomicrobiota > Lentisphaeria > JABSQK01 > JAJFLO01 > JAJFLO01. Next base: position 49,976 of record JAJFLO010000574.1, read on the forward strand.
TGTGCTGAGTTCGATACTTCCAGACCCTATCAACAGTTATAGCAATGAATTCGTAAATTCTATTATTGATAAAATTAATGGCATTAAAATTAGGACACTCCGGGATATCGCGGATGCATTCAGTAAAAACAGTGAATATTATGTATTAAAATTTCTCAATTCCGGTAAACCATTGGTTATCGAACAAAGTCTGGTGGATGCTGCCCAGAAAAGAGTCAAAAGTCAATATAATGTAGTCGAAGATTACTTTTTTAATGATTCAATTAAACGGGTAGGTAATTGAGAATGATACCGATAAATTTAATAGTTCGAACTTGGATTTTTTCTGCGGTTTTGATATACGTTTTGATATTATCAGTTGTTCATGGGAAGAACATTGATAAGTTGAAACAATCAATGGTTCGCGTGTCTGTCACCAGCCAGTCCTACAGCTTCGTTCGGCCCTGGGAGAAGAAGCTGCCAAAATCAAAACGAGGTATCGGTGTAATCCTCGAAGGTCATTTGATCCTAGTTACGGCTGGCTTGGTAGAGAATGCGACCTATGTGGAACTTGAAAAATTGGAATCCGGTGAAAAATCTCCCGCAAATATTATAACCGTAGATTACGCGGCAAATTTAGGTTTAATAGCTCCCGTAAATGAGAGTTTTTTTGATAATAATTGTAAACCCATTTCTACGGTGCAAAAAAAAGCCACCGTTGGTGACAGATTCTCTGTTTGGCAATTTGAAAAAAATGGAACGCCGATTGTTGGCGATGCTACGCTAAAATCAGTACACGTGGAAGGTTATCCATATAGCCGCAGTTCGTTATTGGTTTTTGAAATAAAAGTCCTATTATCCCGGCTTGGAGGGAGTTACACCCTTCCAGTTCTTCAAAAAGGTAAATTGGTCGGAATGATGATGAGGCATAATCAGGGAAATGAGACAATGACATTAGTTCCGTCTCCAATAATTACTCATTTCATGGCAGATTATAATGATGGACTCTATAAGGGATTTCCAAAAGCTGGATTCGGATTTTTAAAGCTGGAGGATCCTCAGACGAGGAGGTATCTGGGAATCAGTCAGCATGATTCAGGTGTTTATGTTGACAAAGTTCAGCCTGGCAGTGCCGCATTTGAAAGTGGACTCAAAGTCGGCGATGTATTATTGGCTATTGAACAGTACGATATCGATAAGTTCGGACAATATGAAGATCCAGAATATGAAAAATTATTGTTGTCGTATCTTGTGACAACTCGTTCGTTTGTTGGTGATTCCGTTGAGTTCCTAATATTACGGGACAAAAAAGAAAGAGTATTAAAGCTAAAATTAAAGGCATTTAATCCTGATGAGTATGCCATTCCTCCTTATAGAATAGATGAAAAACCAAAATACACTATTGTTGGTGGACTTGTCTTTCAGGAATTATCTCGAGAATACTTAAGGGAGTGGGGAGGCAATTGGTTTACATCCGCGCCACAGGAATTTGTCTATTTAGATATGAACCAATGGGATTTAATCCCACCTGGAAAAAAGGTTGTATTTTTAAGTCAAGTATTACCATCTGAAGGGAACATTGGCTATCATGATTTACGGTTTCTGCAGGTCACGAAAATTAATAACATGAGTATTGAAAGACTTGAGGACATAAAAAAAGCGCTCCATAAAAATTCCAATCCACAGCATAAAATTGAATTTGATGATTCGCCCAGAGTTATTTATTTGGATGCAAGAAACTTTGAACTAGAGAATAATACTATTCAAGAGCGCTACGGGATATCCAATCTTACCCAGTTTTGATTATATTTTGAAACTTCCTCCATAATAGTGTTTTTTAGAGTGAATTTTGCCTATCCTTCTCAAACCTTCCAAGATTGACTTTCCCAGCAATGATGAATCTGCACGGAGATCTATATTAATTTCAATGGTGCAATGACTTGTATCAGAATTAAAACCTGAATCCGTGACGACAGGTATTAAAACAGTTACCTAATAGGTAGACTACATTTTAGCAATCGTTCTGCAGTCGCAGAATGGCATTCTTTTTATGCATCTGGTGCGTTATTAAACACAGTATCTTGGTGACCAAGTGGTTGTATTAGTTTGCGAAACATTCATCTGGGATTTAGGTTATAGACATCCATGAATCCTCAAGCCCTTAACCCGGATTTCTCACAAACTTTGTAGTGAGAAAAGCGGGCTAAGGGGGATATAAAAATTTGTAACTATTCTGACCTGTATTAAGAGTGTATACCATTTTTATCGTTTTAATGGCAATTGTCAACATAAAATTATTTCAGTCAGGATTACAAACTCTAACCTGAATAATTACTGTGGTAAACCACCAGCTACGCTGGTGAGACTTGAAAAGGCTATGCCGTGTAAAGCGTGATTAATAGAATTACATTCCCCCTGAGGATCCCCGGGAAGGGTAACCACATGGAGGAATGTAATATGAAAGACTGGAGAAGTTTAGCGCACACAAAATGGGATTGCAAGTATCATATTGTATTGGTCCCGAAATACCGAAGGAAAGTATTCTTTGGAAAATTCCGGCAACA